>JAEXCA010000101.1 GCA_023393755.1 Actinomycetes bacterium
CCCCGCAACCGCCCCCGGTGGCCCCGGTCCCAGCGATGCGTGGGCCGGAGCCGTCGCCTGAGGAGATCCCCGCCTTCGCGGGGGTGACCGGAAAGTCTCTGGTGGCGTCGATCGGCTCGTCCTGGCCGTGGCTGAACATGGGGCTCCTGGGAGATCCGGGGCGCCGACCAGGCTCGGCCGGCGCCCCGGAATGGTTGGGTCAGATGACGGTGATCAGCACCAGGCCCTTGTAGTGGCCCGGAGTGGTGGTGGTCGGTGCCTCGATCCGCAGGTCGGCGCCCAGCACGGCGGTGCCGTTGCTCGCGCCGGCCGGTGCCGAACCCAGGGCGTTCCAGCCCGCGATCCCATTGCCTTCGGCGAAGCCCGGCGCAACCACGTCACCGGCGGTGACGGCCTGGCCGCCGCTCGCCGAGACCACCTTCGGCGTCCAGCCCAGGTACTTGCCCGGCAGCTGGGCACCGTCCACGGTCACCAGCCCGCGGACCCGTCCGGAGGCCGCCCAGCCCGGCGCACCGGGACGGGTGTCGGTCACCGTGATACCGGTGATCGAGCCCTCGGAGACGTACCGGTCGGCAGCCGGGTTCAGCGTCAGGTCGCTCAGCGTCGCGGACCTGCCCTCGTCGGAGACACTGATGGTCAGCGCGCCCTGATCGGCCGGCAGCGTGACGTCGATCTCCGGACCGAAGCCGGGGGTGTTGCCGTGATCGTCCACCACGATGCTGGCGGGCTCGCTCTCGGCGATCACCTGGTGATCGTGGTCGTAGAGCACCGCCTTGACCTGCATCGACTCGGTCACCACGAAGCCGTAGCTCTCGGTGAGAGCGCCATTGACGACCACCCAGGGCAGGTCCTCCGAGCCACGGGCGAACCAGTGGAAGTGGTCGGAGACCGGCTCCGGCGACTGCACCGCGGTCAGCGTGGCCACGCCACCGGCGTGGTAGTGGCCGGCAACCCCGGTGATGCTCAGCGTGGTGTCACCCGGCTCCGGGGTCGGTTCCGGCGTCGGCTCGGTTGGCTCCGGCGTCGGCTCCGGCTCGGGATCCTGCACCGGCTCCACCACGAAGGTGTAGGTGGCGGTGTTGCTGGTCGAGGTGACGCTGCCGTCCTTGCTGGTGGCGGTCGCCTGCGCGGTCAGGGTGTAGGTGCCCGGCTCGGTGAACCCCCAGTTGGCATGGACGTGCGCCAGGTAGGTCTGCTGGATGGTGCCGGGCAGCTTCCAGCTGCCGGTGGCCAGTTGGACCGGCGCCCCGAACGGGCTGCTCGCCCAGAGGAAGACCTCGCCGGGGCCATTGACGGCACTGACGTTGATGTCGACCTTGGCGTCCATCCCGAAGGCTGAGGCGATCCCCATGCTGTCCCAACCCGGCCAGATCAGGTCGGGATCCTGGGTCATCGGCAGCAGCCACAGGGTGCTGGGGGCTCCCGGTGGCAGGAAGGTGGCCGGCAGGTTCTCCCGGTGGGCCTCCTTCTTCACCCGCAGTTCGACCGATTCCGGCGCGCGCATCACGTGCGAACCGGTGACGTCCTCCTTGAGGTTCAGCCGGACGGTGTTGTCGTCGTTCAGGGCGACGTTGAAGGCGTCGATGTGGCCGGTGGTGAACTGGATCGGGTCCGTTGAGTCAGCGGCATGGGCGGACGACGCGGCGAGCGGCGCCCAGGCGGCCGCGACGGCGAGCGCCGCGAGCGCGGCCACCGTCGCTCTGGGTCTGGTCAGGGTCATTGGGTGTCCTTTCCAAGGGACGTGGATAGGCCGGTCACCGCCGAACTGGAGGCGACCCATTCCCGACCTTAATGACATTGATTCTCAATTGCAATTGGGAGCCATTCTCACGTCCCAGTCCGCCTCCCTTGCCCGTCGAGGGCCTGCCCCGAGGGGCCGAGGGCCGGTGTCTGGGGGAGTGGCCCTCGACGCTGGGGAGGCCCTCGACGGGTGGGTGGACGGGTGGAGCGGGCGGGGTGGGGGATGGTGGCGGCCGGGCGCCCGCGTCCGGTCGCTCCGGTGACCCCGCCGCCGGGCGAGTTCGAGGGGGCGGCCGGCGGTCAGGGGCTCGATCAGGCCGCGCTGGACGGCTCGGACGAGGCGGCGCGGACGCGGTGGGTGATCCCAGCCACGGTGACCGGCACCAGGTCGGGGATGGACGCCTTCCACCGCGCCCGGCGGGACCGGGTATTGCTCCGCGAGGTGCGGCGTTTCGGGACGGCCATCAGGCGCCGGCGACCTGGCGGCGGAGTCCGGCGGCCGCCTTGAAGGCCGGAACCTTGGCCGCGGGGATCTCCATGGTGGCGCCGGTCTGCGGGTT
Source organism: Actinomycetes bacterium (assembly GCA_023393755.1). Classification (GTDB taxonomy): domain Bacteria; phylum Actinomycetota; class Actinomycetes; order Propionibacteriales; family Propionibacteriaceae; genus Propionicimonas. Next base: position 2,301 of record JAEXCA010000101.1, read on the forward strand.
GCGGCCGGTTCGGGCGGCCCGGTCCCGGCGCTCGAAGCTGCCGAAGCCGGCCAGGGTGACGCTCTCCCCCGGGGCGAGGCTGTTGGCGATCGCGGCCAGCGCGGCGGTGATCGTCCGGTCGGTCTCGCGCTGGGTCAGGCCGGTGGTGGCCGCGACGGTCTCGACGAGTTCGGAACGGTTCACGGGTGTCTCCTATCGGTTGGCGGGTACTACGGCCGGCGGGTGCCGGTGGTCAGGGCAGATCGGTGCGCAATGGCAGTGGCTGGACGGCGGGTTCGATCGGTCCGAGCCAGGGCTCGAAGCCGTCCTCGGGAACGTGCCAGTCGTGGGCGAGTTCGTCCTCGGTGAGCAGGCAGCGGTGGAACCGGACGGCGAGCTGGTTGACCTCCAGGTCGCTCCAGTCACCGACGATCACCAGCCGGCTGAACGGCGGCCCGTCCGTCCACTCGTCCACCACGCCGATGTTCAGGTGGCCACCGCTGCCCTCCCAGGCGCAGACCTGGTCGGGGCGGAGGCCAGCCAGAAGCAGCCGCGGGAGCGGTGTCGTCCGCTTCCGATGGCCTCGATCTCGGCCATGAACCTCTCCGGGTGGAGCGGGCGATCGGACGACAGGTCGAGCCGCCAGACCCGGCGTCCGATCTGCGGGGGCAACGGGCCGCGCCGGACGGTGGCAGTCCAGGCCTCACTGCGCGCCGTGTCGTGCCGTGAGGTCAGCAACTCGGCGCCGCTGGGGCCGAACACCTCGGTGTGGATGCCGGCGCCCGGCCGGGCCAGGGTGGTGAGCAGCTCGCGAGCGGTCTGGTCGGCGCCGTCCACGCAGATCACGGCGTCGGCGTACTCCACCTGCCGGGCCAGCACCTCGCCGACCCCGCGGTCGTCGTCCGGCACCATCGCCGTGCCGATCTCGGCCAGTCTGGCGCCGCCGAGCAGGTCCCCGGTCAGGCTGCCGCCGCGCAGGGCCGCCACCACCGCTGCGACCCGGACCAGCCGGTGCCAGCGCGGGTCGGCCGCGATCATCCGGCAGAGGTGGCCGGCTTCGGCGGCGAGTGGCAGGTGGACGACGATCGACTCCCATCGTCCACGGGCGAGCCGCTCGATGGTGGGCAGGATGTCCTGCCGTAGTGCGCAGGTGAGGCAGACGTGATCGAGGCCGATCGCCTCGTCCTCCAGTACGCCACCGGCATCGCTGACCGTGCGCGTGATGGTCGCGCTCTCCGGATCGATGTGGTGGCGGACCACCACCGCCCGGGGCAGATCCCATTGCAGGCCGACGGTGACCGCCGCCATCGACGCGGCGTGGATTCCGGTGACCACGATCAACGGCACGGGGGTGGGACGGGGCACGGCGACCTCCAGGTAATCAGAATAAGAATCATTCTTGATAAGCCTAGAAGGGCTTGGTCCCGCAAGGGAGCTGCGGTCCAGCCAGAACGCCACGTGGACCGGGACCGGGTGGGTTCGACCCGATCGGCCGGATCCACCGGCAGGTGCGATGGTCCGTCGGGTTCTGCGGGTTGAGCCGGTCGCTCGGCGGCCCCTTCCGGCCTGTGGAAGGATGGAACAGGTTCTCGGCAGCTGCGACGTGAGAGGAGCGATCATGGCCGGATCGGCCCCGGCGACCCGCCGCACCGCGCAGAAGGAGGCCGTCTGGCGGGCACTGGAGGGCTCGCCCGGCTTCGTCTCCGCTCAGGAGTTGCATCAGAAGCTGGTCGGCGAGGGCGCCTCGGTGGGGCTCGCCACGGTCTACCGGCAACTTGCCTCCCTCGCCGCCGAAGGACGCGCCGACACGATTCCGGACGCGGGCGGCGTCCTCTACCGGGTGTGCGCGCCCGGCGGACATCACCACCACCTGGTCTGTGAATCCTGCGGGAAGGCGGTCGAGATCCAGCCACCGCTGGAGGACTGGATCCGCCAGGTCGCCCAGGACAGCGGCTATCTGATCACCCGGCATGTTCTCGAGGTCTTCGGCACCTGTCCGGAGTGCGCCTCGCGAAGCTGACCAGGCGCCGCTGATCGATCCGTCGCGGTACCCCGCGTCAGTGATCGGGGCCGGCTGCGGCTACGCCGTCGCGGCGGTGGTCCAGTGGGGGAGATCCCGGGGGTCGCCGGTTGCCGCGTCCGGTTAGGGTGGCCGCGAAAGCGAGGTAGAGCGTGACCAACGTGACGAAGCTGACCTTCATCGCCGGTGGTGTGCTGGTGCTGGTGGGTTTGATCTCCTATATCGCCTCGGGCGCGGCCAGCCTGACGGCGCTGATCCCGAGCGGGATCGGGGTGCTGCTGCTGATCGCCGCCCTGATTGGGCGCAAGCCTGAGTTGCGGCGTCACGCGATGCACGTCGCGATGCTGATCGCGCTGATCGGCATCGTCGCGACCGCTGGCAACACCTTCCGGCTGGGCGAGGTGTTCAGCGGCACCGCTGAGCGTCCGTTGGCCATCGTCGCCAGCGCGCTGACCTTCCTGACCCTGCTGGTCTACCTGGGCTTCGGGATCAACAGCTTCGTCCAGGCGCGCCGCAACCGCGACTAGGAACCCAGCTCGACCACCCGGTCGCAGCGGGCGATCAGCGCGGGGTCGTGGGTGATCACCAGTACCGGACGGTCGGCGCTGGTCGTCCACAGGTCGTCCACCAGCGCGGTGGCGGTGGCGGTGTCGAGGTGCTCGGTGGGTTCGTCCAGGACGAGCACCTGGTAGTCGCCGACCAGGATGCGGGCCAGCGCCACCCGGCGCGCCTCTCCGCCTGACAGGGAACTGCCGGCCTCGCCGACGATCCGGGACGGTTCGAGGTCGAGCCCGGCTCTGGCCAGCGCGTCGGCCACCTGCTCGGAGGTGGCGTCGCGGTTCCCGATCCGGACGTTCTCGTCGATCGTGGTGGTGAAGATGTGGGCGTCCTGGGCGAGGTAGCCCACCCGTCCGTCCACGTCGACGGCGCCCGCCACCGGTGGGATCAGGCCCAGCACGGTCGCGGCGACCGTGGTCTTGCCAATGCCGCTGGGTCCGACCAGGGCGACCTTCTCACCCGGTGCGACCTGCAGATTGAGCTCGCGCACCACTGGTCGGTTGCCCGGCCAGCCGGCGGTCAGGCCGGTCAGGCGGAGGTGGGGCCGGTCGACGTGCGTTCCGGAGTCGTTACGGTCGCCCAGCCCGACCGGTGGGGCGTCCAGCACCTCGCCGACCCGGTGCAGCGAGGCCTTCGCCCGGGTGTGGGTCTGGGCCGACGCGATCAGGTTGGCCAGCGCCTCATGCAGCGCCAGCGGGGTGAGCACCAGCACGGCCAGCATCACCGGGGCCAGGGTGCCGTCCACCACTTGTTGGCCACCGATCGCCAGCGCCCCGATCACCGCGACTCCGGCGGCGAGCACCTGGGTGCCTGCCGCGATGCCGCGCACCACAGCCGAGCGTTCGGCGGCCGAGCGGAGCTGTCCGTCCACCTGCTCGAAGCGGGCCAGCCAGGCTCGGTCGGCGCCGTAGGCGAGCAGGTCGGGGGCGGTGCGGGCGATGGCATGGACGGATTCCGCCAGCTGGCCGCGCAAGGGCAGCATGGCGGCGTCCGCTTTGGCTGAAGCCCGGCGGGCCAGGGCCGGGACGATCAGGCCGGCCAGCACCGAGGTGGCGAGCAGCACCAGCGCGGCACCGGGGGAGAGGACGGCGAGCGCGGCGGCCGTCACCAGCAGCACCAGCGAGGACGAGGCGAACGGCAGCCAGACCCTGATCACCAGATCCTGGATCGCCTCGACATCGGCGATCACCCGGGTCAGCAGGTCGCCGCGACGGCGTCCCAGCAGCGTGGTGCGGGCCAGCGTGGTGTAGGTCTCCAGCCGCAGCGCCGACTGCAGCCGAAGCGCGACATCGTGGCCGGCCAGCCGCTCGGCGTAGCGGAAGGCGCCCCGTCCGATACCGAAGGCGCGCACCAGGGTGGCCGGAGCGTAGAGCGACAGGACGGGCGGCAGCTCGGCCGCCCGGGAGAGCAGCCAGGCCGAGACCGCCATCAGTGCCACCGACGATCCGGTTGCGCCGAAGGCGAGGGCGCCGGCGAGGGTCAGCCGCTTCCGCGATCCGGGGACGTCCGCCAACACCCGGCGCAGCAGTGGCTGCCGCGCGCGGTCGGTGTCGGCCGGCTTGGCGCTGATGGGGTCACGGCTGCCGGGCTGGCCGTCGCCTGCCTCGCTGGTGTTGGGCTCTCTGTCATCTGACCTGCCCTCGTCGCCCCCCACTTGCCGAGAGCCAGCCTTGGCGTCCGAGAACCCGCCTTCAGGGCGGGCGTTCGGCACGGTGGGGTGGCCCGCGATGGTGGTCGGGGAGTCTGCGGCGATCGGCAACGCGCGCTCGCTACCGAGGGTGGCCGACACCGAGGTCGCAGCTGATTGTCCGGCGGCCACCGGCGCCGCTGTCGCAGGTAGCAGCCGGATCACCCGATCCGCCTCGGCCAGCACGGCCGGCCGGTGGGTCACCACCAGGGTGGCAACCCGGAGTCCGCGGACGGTCGCCAGCAGGTCGGCCTCGGTGTCGGCGTCCAGGCCGGCGGTGGGCTCGTCCAGCACCAGCAGCTTGGCCCGTCCCAGGGCGACCCGCAGCAGCGCCCGGGCCACCGCGATCCGCCGCCGCTCGCCGGCCGAGACCCCTTCGGCCTCATCGCCCACCGGATGGTCGAGGGCGATGGACGCAGCACCGGCCAGGTTCAGGGCCTCGCGGACAGCGAGTTCGGTGGCGTCGGGGAAGCCGAGCCGGACATTGTCCGCCACCGTCCCGGGGATCAGCCCGGGCTGCTGGCCCACCCAGGCCACGAGGCCGTCCAGGGTCACCGACCCAGCCGTGGAGGTGAGGAATCCCATCACCGAGTTCAACAGCGTGGTCTTGCCGCAGCCGCTGGGCCCGGTGAGCGCCACCACCTCGCCAGCCTCCACCGCGAACGAGATCGGCAGCAGCGCCGGCGCGTCCGCGTCCGGATAGGTGTGGCTCAGCCCGTCCACCACCAGGACGGATCTCCCCGGGCGCCCTCCCTGATCCCGTCGACCGCCAGCCTTCCCGTCGAGCGCTTGCGCCTGGGGGGTGGCGCTCGACGTGAAGGGAAGCGGTCGATGTGAGGGGTCGGACGGGTGGTCGGCGTCGATCAGGGTGAAGGCGGCGTCGGCGGCGGCGATCCCGTCCGCGGCGTCGTGGTAGTGGACGCCGACCTGGCGGACCGGTAGGTAGGCCTCCGGGGCCAGGATCAGGACGAACAGGGCGGTGGCCAGATCGAGGTCGCCGTAGAGCACCCGGAAGCCCACCGTGACCGCGATCACCGCGACCGACAGGGTGGAGAGCAGTTCCAGCACCAGCGCCGACAGGAAGGAGATCCGCAGCGTCCGCATAGTCTCGCTGCGATGGGCGGCCTCGCTGCGCCGCAGCCCCTCGGCCTGGGCCTTCGCCCGTCCGAACACCTGCAGAGTGGGTAGCCCGGCGACCAGATCGGCGAAGTGCCCGGCCAGCCGGGTTTGCGCGGCCCAGCGGCGCTGGGTGAGCTTCTCGGTGGTCCAGCCGACCAGCGCCATGAACACCGGGATGAGCGGCAGGGTGAGCGCGACGATCACCGCCGAGGTGAAGTCGGCGCCCAGGATCGCCACCCCGACCACCAGCGGGACGGTGACCGCCAGCGCCAGCTGCGGCAGGTACTTGGAGAAGTAGCCGTCCAGGGCGTCGAGCCCCTGGGTGACCAGCGTGATCAGGCCCGCGGTGCTGCCCGGAGCGTCCACCGGACGGGCCAGCCGGGCGGTCATGATGTCCCGCCGCAACTGTGACTTCACCGCTGCGGCTGCCCGGTGGCCCAGCCACTCGCTGGCCCAGCTGAGCACCGCCTTCACGCCGAACACCGCGGCCAGCCCGCCGACCGCCCAGGCCAGCGTCCGCAACTGCCCGGAACCGACGATGTCCGCCACCGACCGGGAGATCAGCCAGGCCTGCCCCAGGGTGGCGACCGCAGTCAGGCTGCCGACCAGAATGCCGGCACCCAGGTAGATCCGGGTGGCGCGAGCCCGCCGCAACAGGCGTGGGTCGATCGGGCCCGCCATCAGGTGCGCCTCCTCGTCCTCGTCAGGTCGTCCCCGCTCAGGTGGGGATCTCGCGATGCTACGTCACCACAGCGGTGCGGTGTGGGACACGGGGACCCACCTGTAGAGGGCTTAGGAGACGCTGATTAATGCGGGATCGATCCCTGAGGTCGCGCGTAGCGCGAGTCTCGAAGGGTCGCTTGGGCTTCGAGACTCGGCCCTGCGGGCCGACCTCAGCCACCGTTGGGAGTTGATCAGCGAGTCCTTAGCCGGCGTGGGCGGGCTCCTCGTCTGGGATGTTGTCGATGCTGATCGGACGGCGGAATACCCAGTAGGTCCAGCCGGTGTAGGCCAGCACGATCGGGACGAAGATCACCGCGGCGATCAGCATGATGGTCAGCGTCGAATCCTGGGACGCGGCGGTGGCGGCGTTCAACACATGAGAGGCGCCCTCGGCGTTGGCGAAGCCCAGGTTCGGCCACATCGACAGGAACACCCCGACCGCCACGCAGACGGTGGTGATGGTCGTTCCGAAGAAGGCCAGACCGGGACGCTCGCCGCGTCCGACGAACCACCAGGCGGCGACCAGACCCAACGCGGCGACCACCAGCAGCAGCCAACCCAACCACCCGTTCGGATGCACCGCGAGGTTCTGCCAGAGCAGGAACACCGCGCCGCCGACGATCGCCACCAGGCCGATCAGCGAGGCGAACTTCTTCGCCCGCTCCTGGACGACGCCGCGGGTCTTCAGCACCAGGTAGATCGAGCCGTGGAACAGGAACAGCACCACCAGCACGATGCCGCCCAGCAGGCCGAACGGGCTGAACAACTGCAGCAGGTATGGCGCCGGGTCGAGCATGAACAGCGTGGTCGTCGCCTCCGCGGTGGCCGGCGGACGCGGTGCGACCGGCAGCCCGATGATGAAGTTGGCGAAGGCTACGCCGAACACCAGCGAGACCACGAACGAGCCGATGCACGCCATCCAGTCGAACGTCCGCCGCCAGGCGGTTTCGGGGTGCTTCGAGCGGTACTCGAAGGCCACGCCGCGGACGATCAGCCCGACCAGCACCAGGAACAGCGGTAGGTAGAGCCCGGAGAACAGGGTGGCGTACCAGGCCGGGAAGGCGGCGAACATGGCGCCACCGGCGGTCAGCAGCCAGACCTCGTTGCCGTCCCACACCGGGCCGATGGTGTTCACGATGACCCGCTTCTCCTTCTCGGTCTTGCCGAGGAAGGGGATGAGCATGGCGACGCCGTAGTCGAAGCCTTCCAGGACGAGGTAGCCCGTCCAGAGCACGGCGATCAGGCAGAACCAGACGATCTGAAGAGTGGTGAAGTCCATGTCAGTCTCCTCAGTAGGCGAAGCTCAGCGGAGCGTCGTCGTCGGTGATGACCTCGGGTTCGACCACGTCCGGCAGGCCGAGCTTGATGTACTTCAACAGCAGCCGCACCTCAACAACGGCCAAGGCACCGTAGATCAGGGTGAACAGCACCATGGTGGTGCCCATCTCGAAGGCGCTCACCCCCGGTGAGACGCCGGACGCGGTGGTCAGCACGCCATTGACCAGGAAGGGTTGGCGGCCCATCTCGGTGAAGATCCAGCCGAAGGAGTTGGCGAACAGTGGCGACAGCGGCGCAGCGATCATCAGGCCGGTCCACCACCAGGACTGCTTGGGCAGCCGTCCCTTGCGCAGCATGAACAGGGTGAAGGCGGCGATCCCCATGCCGAGGAAGCCCAGGCCCATCATCAGCCGGAAGGTCCAGTAGCTGATCGGAATGTTCGGCACCCAGTCCTGCACGCCCAGGGCGTCCAGCCGCGGGCGGGCGTCCACCTGCAGCGGGTTGGTCGGATCCTGGATCCGGCCGGCGGCGAACTCGTCGCGCAGGTTGTTGATGCCCTCGACCTTGCCGTCGAAGGTGCCGGTGGCCAGGAAGGAGAGCACGCAGGGGACCTTGAGCGACCAGATCTCCTCGCTGCCGTCCAGTGTCCCGATGGTGAGGACGGAGAAGTCGGCGCAGGTGCCGTCCCCGCCCTCGTTCTCGTACAGCGCCTCGGCGGCAGCCATCTTCATCGGCTGCACCTCGGTCATGATCTTGCCCTGGATGTCACCGGTGACGATGATGCCGACGCTGGCCACCAGCAGCACCCAGGCGCCGAACTTGGTGGCGAACCGGTGGGCGTCGATGTCCTCAGCCTGCTTCTCGGTGGGCGAGGGGACGTTCAGCTTGGCCAGGTGGGTGCCGCTGACCCCCATCACCAGCCCGCCGGCCACCATGTAGGCGGCGAACAGCACGTGCGGGAAGGTCACCAGGGTGACCGGGTTGGTCAGCACGGCACCGAGGTCGACCATCTCAGCGCGGTCGGTGGCCGGGTTGAACTCCGAACCCACCGGGTTCTGCATCCACGAGTTGGCGGCCAGGATGAAGATCGCCGACAGCATCGTCCCGATCGCGGCCAGCCAGATGCACATCAGGTGCAGCTTCTTGGGCAGCCGGTCCCAGCCAAAGATCCACAGCCCCAGGAAGACCGACTCCAGGAAGAACGCCAGCAGGGCCTCGAGCGCCAGCGGGGCGCCGAAGATGTCGCCGACGAAGCGGGAGTACTCGCTCCAGTTCATGCCGAACTGGAACTCCTGGACGATGCCCGTGACCACGCCCATTGCGAAGTTGATCAGAAACAGCTTCCCGAAGAACTTCGTCAACCGCAGGTACTTCAGGTTGCCAGTACGGTTCCAGACGGTCTGCAGGATCGCGACCAACATCGACAACGCGATCGTGATCGGCACAAAGAAGTAGTGGTAGACGGTGGTAATCCCGAACTGCCACCTGGCAAGGGTTTCCGGTGTCACAGCCGGCATCCTACTATCGGCTGTCGTAGTGCGTGACCAGATTTGGCCGCGCTGGGGTGGCAGAACTACTACTACGTGGTGTCGTACTACGCGCGGTCTGGCCTATCATGGCGGGATGCTGGGCGATTTGGAGACCGCGGTGATGGAGATCCTGTGGGCGCACCCCGATCAGGGGATGACCGTCCGTGATGCCCACGAGCGGTTGGTGCCCCAGCGGGAACTCGCCTACACCACCGTGATGACCGTGCTCGACCGGCTGAGCAAGAAGGGCATCCTCCACCGGGAACTCGAGGGCCGGGCCTGGCTGTACCGTCCGGCGCAGACCCGCGCCGACCTGGTGGTCGGCGAGATCCGCGATCTACTCGGCTGGCTCTCTCCGGAGGAGCGCGCCCAGGTACTCGCCCAGCTCAGCAGCGACTGACCGGCAGAACCGGGGCCCCGCCGGCTGGTCGGTGGGCGAGCTCCGGCGAGCGGCCGGTCAGGACGGCGGCGCCGACGCGGACGGCACCGGAGCGTCCGGCTGGCTGAACCAGGCACGGGCCCTGACCACTCCGAACCAGAGCCCCACGGCGATCGCGGCGAGGAGCGCCTCGACCAGCAGTGTCGGCCAGCCGGCGGCCAGTCCGAGCACCGCCAGCAGGTTGACCGAGCCGTGCAGAACGACCGCCGCCACCCATGCCAGAGCCTTGCGACGATGGACGATCCCGGCCAGCACGAGCACCGAGCAGGCGACATGCAGGCTGATCGCGCTCAGCCGCTCCACGCCTCCCAGCAGGAAGGCCGCCGGCTCGGTCGTCGTGAGGGCGCCGAACACCTGCTCCGCGGCGTCCGGCGGCAGGGTTGCGGCGATGGTGGGCCACTGACCCACGTTGATCAGGACGGCCAGCACCAGGTTGCTCGCCATGGTCAGGCCGACCAGCAGGATCGCCTCGATGCCGCCGTGGCCGAAGCCGAAGGCGACACCGTCGATCCAGCGGTGGAAGGCCTTCATCGCCAGCAGCATCAGCACCAGCCGTCCGGTCTCCTCGAACAGCCCCGCCGAGTAGCTGGCGACGGGCCCCGACAGCAGGAAACCGGCGACGTCAGGGCCCAGCCCGGGGACGACCATCGTCATCAGCGGGATCCGGGTCAGCAGTTGCGAGCTGATGAACGCCAGGGCCCCGACCCAGAACGCCCGCCACACTCCCGGCCACCGGCGTCCACCGGTGGCGTCGCGGCGGGTCGCGATCCAACCGAACGCGCCCAGGGGCACCACCACGCACAGCAGGGCGACAACCGCCATCGCGGCGAGGGAGAGCGGCGACACCATGAGGTCACCCTAGCCCGGACGGCTGGACCCGGCGCCCTGGGCCCGCGGCTGCCGACCGTGACGGACGGGGTTCCCGCGCGCCCCTGTGCTCCGCGCGGCCGACCAGCGATACTCACAGACACGGCCGCTGCATCCACGAGGCTGAGGGCGGGCCGCCGGCAACGCGGCAGCCGGGGCAGCGCGGTCCGGTGGCTTGGGATCGGCAACTGCAGGAGGACGTCATGGAGTGGTACACACCGTTCATCACGATGGACATCGGGCTGGGGGAGAAGATCCTGCGCACCGTCGTGGTCTACCTGGCGATCGCGATCCTGCTGCGGGTCGCGGGACGACGGCTGCTGGCGCAGATGAACTCCCTCGACCTGGTCGTGGTGCTGCTGCTCAGCAACGTGGTGCAGAACGCCATCATCGGCCCGGACAACTCCGTGCTCGGAGCGTTGGTCGGGGCCGTGGTGCTGATCGGCTTCGACCTGCTGCTGGACGTGGTGACGCAGCGCAGCGGACGGCTGAGCCGTCTGCTGGAGGGACGTCCGGTCGAGTTGGTGAGGGACGGGAAGCCCGACGCGGCGGCGCTGTCCCGGGTCGGGATCGACGACCGGGAGCTTGCCCTCGCCCTCAGCCGGCAGGGCGTCGACGAGGTCTCGCAGGTCAGGGCGGCCAGCCTGGAATCGGCCGGTGACCTGCTGATCGACCTGAAGCCGGGCGACCGCCCGGCCACCCGCGACGACCTCGCCGCCGCGGTGGCCGACCTCAAGGCGCTGATCGCCCAGCAGCGTGCGTGACCGCGTCCGAGGTCGCAGGGCCTGCCGGACTCGGGGACGGTTCTCTGGTCCGAAGTGAGCCGGGGAACCGTCCCCCGGTCCGAAGTGGGCCGGGGAACCGTCCCCCGGTCCGAAGTGGGCCAGGGAACCGTCCCCCGGTCCGAAGTGAGCCAGGGAACCGTCCCCGGGTCCACAGCGATCCTTCGGGACTCGCGCTCCGCGCGACCTCAGGGATCGAAACCCTAGGCGACCTGTTCCTCGGTCGGGGTCTCGGCGTTGGGGTCCTCGGTGAGGGCGGCGGCGAACTGGGCCTGGTAGAGCCGGTGGTAGTGGCCGTGGGCGGCCAGCAGCTCGTCGTGGGTGCCCTGCTCGACGATCGCGCCGTGCCGCATCACCAGGATCACGTCGGCATCGCGAATCGTGGAGAGCCGGTGGGCGATCACGAAGGACGTCCGATCCGCCCGCAGCTTCTTCATCGCGCGCTGCACCAGCAACTCCGTGCGGGTGTCGACCGAGCTGGTCGCCTCGTCCAGGATCAGCAGCGAGGGCTCGGACAGGAACGCCCGGGCGATGGTGATCAGCTGCTTCTCGCCCGCCGACAGGTTGGACGCCTCCTCGTCGATCACGGTGTCGTAGCCATCCGGCAGCGAATGGACGAACCGGTCGACGTAGGCAGCCTTGGCGGCGGCCAGGATCTCCTCCTCGGTGGCACCGTCCTTGCCGTAGGCGATGTTGTCCCGGATGGTCCCGCCGAACAGCCAGGTGTCCTGCAGCACCATGCCGATGTGGCCGCGCAGCTCCCGGCGCGGCACCGAGGCGATGTCCACTCCGTCCAGGGTGATCCGTCCGGCCTGCAGGTCGTAGAACCGCAGGATCAGGTTCACCAGGGTGGTCTTGCCAGCCCCGGTCGGTCCGACGATGGCCACTGTCGAGCCGGGCTCGGCGACCAGCGACAGGTCGGTGATCAGCGGCTTCTCAGGGTCATAGGAGAAGTCGACGTGCTCGAACTCCACCCGTCCGCCGTTGACGATCAGGGTGCCGGACGCATCGGCCGGCTCCTCCTCGGCGTCCAGCACCTCGAACACCCGCTCGGCCGAGGCCACGCCCGACTGCAGCAGGTTGGCCATGGACGCCAGCTGGGTGATCGGCTGGGTGAACATCCGGGAGTACTGGATGAACGCCTGGACGGCGCCCAGCCCGAGCGTCCCGGCGGCCACCTGCAGGCCGCCCACCACGGCGATCACCACGTAGTTCAGGTTCCCGACGAAGAACATCACCGGCATGATGATCCCGGAGATGAACTGGGCGCCGAAGGAGGCGTCGAACAGCTCGTCGTTCTTGGCCTTGAACTGGGCCAGGGTCTCCCGCTGGCGGCCGAAGACGGTCACCAGGTCATGCCCGGTGTAGGCCTCCTCGATCTGCGAGTTGAGCTCGCCGGTCGACTTCCAGGTCTTGGCGAAGAGCACCTGGGAGCGCTTGCCGATCACCATGGTGATGCCCATCGCGATCGGAATGGTGACCAGGGCCACCACCGCCAGCAGCGGCGAGACCCAGAACATCATGAACAGCACGCCGAGCAGCATGAACAGGTTCGACAGCACCTGCGAGAGGGTCTGCTGCAGCGACTGGGCGACGTTGTCGACGTCATTGGTCACCCGGCTGAGCAGTTCGCCGCGGGGCTGGCCGTCGAAGTACTTCAGCGGCAGCCGGCCGATCTTGGCCGAGACCTGGGCGCGCATCCGGTAGACCGAACGCTGCACGATCCCGTTGATCAGCAGGCCGGAACCCCAACTCAGCAGCGCGGCCGCGACGTACACCGCCAGGGCGCCGGTCAGCACCCGGCCCACAGCGGCGAAGTCGACCCCGGTTCCTTCGAGCACGGCGCCGGTGAAGACGATGTCGGTGGCCTGGCCGAGGATCACCGGCCCCACCGACGACCCGACGGTCGAGATGATCACCATCGCGATCACCAGCCAGATCTTCGGCAGTTCCGGGCCGAGGTTGCCCAGCAGCCGCCGCAGCGACGGGCCGAAGTTGACCGCCTTCTCGCCGGTCCCCTGGGACATCGGGCCGTGCCCGGGGCCACCGCCGTGCCGCTGCGGACCGTACTTGGGACGGGCGTTCGCCTTCACCGCAGCGGTGGGCTTGGGAGTGTTCTCGCTCATGCCGGGGTCCCCGCCAGGTTGTTCGGGGGAGCGTAGCGGAGGAGAAGAACGTGGTGGGGTGGTCATGCCGCCACCTCCTCGGACCGGAACTGGCTCTCGACGATCTCGGCGTACGTCGGGCAGGTCGTGAGCAGTTGGTCGTGGGTGCCCAGACCGACGATCCGGCCGTCGTCCAGCACGATGATCTGATCCGCCGAGCGGATCGTGGAGACCCGCTGCGCCACCACGATCACCGCGGCGTCCGCGGTCTCCGGGGCCAGCGCCGCCCGCAGCGCCGCGTCGGTGGCGACGTCCAGCGCGGAGAAGGAGTCGTCGAAGACGTAGATCTCGGGACGCCGGACGAGCGCGCGCGCGATGGACAGCCGCTGCCGCTGGCCGCCGGACACGTTCGTGCCCCCCTGGGCGATCGGCGAGTCCAGCCCGTCCGGCATCCGCTCGACGAACTTGCGGGCCTGCGCGATCTCCAGCGCGCGCCAGAGTTCGGAGTCGGTGGCGTCGGGTTTGCCCAGCCGGAGGTTGCTGGCCACCGTCCCGCTGAACAGGTAGGGCCGCTGCGGCACCAGGCCGACCCGGCTCCACAGCAGGTCGGGGTCGAGCTCGCGGACGTCCACGCCGTCCACCAGCACCCGGCCCTCGGTGGCGTCGAACAGCCGCGGGATCAGGTTGACCAGGGTGGTCTTGCCGGCCCCGGTGGAGCCGATAATGGCGGTGGTCCGGCCACGCCGGGCGACGAAGCTGATCCGGTCGAGTACCGGGGTCTCGGCGCCGGGGTAGGCGAAGCTGACCTGCTCGAACTCGAGCTCGCCGTGCCGGGTCACCTCGGTGACCCCCGCTTCCGGCGGGACGACGGACGAGCGGGTGTCGAGCACCTCGTTGATCCGGCCGGCCGAGACCTGCGCGCGGGGCGCGATCATCAGGATCATCGTCCCCATCATCACGCTCATCAGAATCTGCATCAGGTAGGCCAGGTAGGCGGTGAGCTGGCCCACCTGCAGGTGGCCCTCGGCCACCCGGTGGGCGCCGAACCAGAGCACCGAGATCTGGGAGAGGTTCATGATCACCATGACGATCGGGAACATGGTCATCATGTAACGACCGGCGTGGGTCGCGGTGTCGGTCAGGTCGGCGTTGGCCCGGTCGAAGCGGGCGGCCTCGGTGGGCTCGCGGACGAAGGCCCGGATCACCCGCAGGCCGGCGATCTGCTCACGCAGCACCCGGTTCAGCGCGTCCACCCGCACCTGCATCGCCCGGAACAGCGGGGTCATGTGGGTGACCAGGTAGCCGATCAGGACGCCCAGCAGTATCACCGCCACCAGGATGATCCAGCTCAGCCCGACGTCCTCCCGCAGGGCCATGAAGACACCGCCGACGGCGGTCAGCGGCGCGGAGACCAGCATCACCGCGGTCATCAGCACCAACTGCTGCACCTGCTGGACGTCGTTGGTGTTGCGGGTGATCAGGCTCGGTGCGCCGAACCTGTTCACCTCGCGGGCGGAGAAGGTGAGGGCGCGGGAGAAGATCGCGTTGCGGACGTCGCGTCCGAAGCTCATCGAGGTGCGGGCGCCGAACCAGGTGGCGCCGATCTGCGCGCCGACCTGCACCAGGCTGACCGCCAGCATGATCGCGCCGAGGCTCCAGATCACGCCGGTGTCGCCGGTGGAGACGCCGTCGTCGATGATCTCGGCGTTCAGCGTGGGCAGGAAGAGGGACGCGATCGACTGGGTGAGTTGCAGTAGGACCACGCCCACCAGCAGCCAGACGTAGGGCCGCAGGTAGCGGGTGAGTAGACGGATCATCGGGTTCCTAGGGAGATGCCGTGGAGGACGACGTCGGCGACGTCGGCAGGCTCGGCGAGGGATTGGTTTTCGGTGAAGTGGAAGGTGGAGGCGAAGGCCATCGCCTGCAGCACCCCGGCGACCGTCCGGGGTGGAAGCGTCAGCTGGGCAGCGTACTCCTGCAGGCTGCGCGCCACGGCCTCGGTCACCCGCTGCTGGCGATCGTGGTGGAAGGGTTTGGGTGGATGCCCCGGCGGGGGCCCGGGGTGGCTGTTCTCCCCGGGGCGGTGGAAGACGGCCATCACCAGCGCCCTGGTGCGGCGGATCTCCTGCTGCAGGATCTCCAGGATGGACGTCACCCGCTCGGTGAGGCTCTGGCCCTCCGGCAGGCCGGCGAGCTGGGCGATCGCGGGCTCGGCCTCGAGTGCCGCCAGCGCCGCGGCCGCGATCAGCTCCTGCTTCGAGTCGAACACCCGGAACAGCGTGCCCTCGGCGACGCCCGCGGCCTCGGCCAGTTGCCGGGTGGTCAGGGCGGTGCCGTGTTCGAGCAGGAGTGGCGCGACGGCGTCGAGGATCGCCTGACGGCGGTCCTCGGGGGTCATGGCGGTGGCGCGGCTCACGAGGGAAGTGTAGTGAGTGAGTACTCACTCACAAATTGGGTAGTGATGCGTAGCCCACTGCGGTGCGGCTCCGGGGCAACGCGGACGCGCGGCGCCCGGGGAACTGGGGTGCCGCGGCGCGGCTGTCCGGGTGACGGAGCAGGCGCTACTGTCTGCCGCCGAGTTTGATCCGGATGGCGCTGATCGCGATCGCGAACAGGATCAGAGCCCCCTGGGCGATCTCCTGGGTGTAGGGCGAGACATTGAGGATGTTCAGCGCATTGGCGATCACCCCGAGCAGCAGCACGCCGAAGAAGGTGCCGAGCACGGAACCGCTGCCGCCGGTGATCGGCACGCCACCGATGACCACGGCGCCGATCGCCTGCATCGCCAGCCCGGTTCCGGTGGACGGCAGCCCGCCGCCGACCCGCGCCAGCAGCAGCCAGGCTGCGACCCCGACGAGCAGTCCGTTGATCGCGAAGAACAGGATGCGGTTCCGGTCGACGTTGATGCCGGCGCGGAACGCCACGTCCCGGTTGTTCCCGATCGCGTACACCCGGCGGCCGAGCTTGGTGCGGGAGAGCAGCAGGTAGATCGCCGCGTAGCCGACCAGGGTGATCACGAAGATCAGCGGGATCGGCCCCACCGACGCCTCGATCAGGCTGGAGAACTTGCCGAAGGCGGTCTGGATCACCCCGTCCGTCAACTGCAGTGAGATGCCGGCGAACATGCCCAGGGTCGCGAGCGTGACGATGAAGGACGGCGCCTTGAAGAGCACCGACGCCGCTCCGTTGAAGGTGCTGGCGGTCACGCAGACGAGGATGCCCACCGTCACCGCGGCGACGGGGTGCCAGCCGGCGTTCATCAGCATCGGCATCACGCACACGGCGAGACCGACGTAGGAGTCGACCGAGATGTCGAAGTTGCCCGAGATGATGAGGATGGTGGCGCCGGTGGCCACCAGGCCGAGCACGGTGATCTGCTGGAACAGGCTGGAGAGGTTCTCCAGTGACCAGAACCGGCTGTTCATCGAGCCCGTCACGATGGCGATCACCGCCGTGACGATGAACAGCACCACCCACTGGTTGTTCAGCAGCAGGCTGCCCACCGACCAGCCACGGGTGGGGACGCTCGCCGCGGGGCTCTCAGACGCTGACATCGACAAACTCCTTCACCAGTGATTCTTCGGTCGCTCCTGCCGCATCCACCACGGCGGTGATCCGGCCGCCCCGCATGACCGCGATGCGATCCGAGAGCGAGAGCAGCTCGGGGAGATCGGACGAGATGAGGATGACCACCCGCCCGGAAGCGGCCAGTTCGTGGATCAGCCCGTAGATCTCGTGCTTCGCGCCGATGTCGACGCCCTTGGTGGGTTCGTCGAGGATGAACACCCGGGCGCTCTCCATCGCCAGCCAGCGGGCCAGCAGCACCTTCTGCTGGTTGCCTCCCGACAGTGAGGCGACATCGGCGGCGACATTGGGCGGGACGACGTGCAGCCGGTCGACGAACTCGCCGGCGACCGCCCGCTCGCCGCGGAGCAGGAAGCCGAGCCGCTCGGAGCGCGCCAGGCAGGCGTTCACCATCACCGAGGCGCCCCGCAGCAGGCCGGTGCGTTGCCGATCCTCGGTCAGCATGCAGATCCCCCGGGAGATCGCCTCGGACGGCGATCCGGGGGTGATGTCCGTGCCGTCCAGCAGCAGCCTTCCGGTGCGGCGCCTCACCGCACCGAAGATCAGGTCAGCCAACTCGGTCCGGCCTGAGCCGACCAGTCCGCCGAACCCGAGAATCTCCCCGGAGCGGACGGTGATGGAGGCTTCCTCGACCCCGGGCCCGGAGTACCCCTGGATCTCCAGCGCCACCTCGCCGATCGCCGACCCGGTCGCGCGGGCGAAGAAGGATTCCGGGCTGCGACCGACCATCTGGCGGATCAGCTCCTCGGCGCGCAGGGTCGCGACCTCGTTGACGGCGACGAGCCTGCCGTCCTTGAGCACGGCGGCCCGGTCCCCGATCTCGAACACCTCCTCGAGGAAGTGCGAGACGTAGACGATGCCCACGCCGTCGGAGGCGAGCCGCCGGATCAGCGCCAGCAGCATCCCCTTCTCCGAGGCGCCCAGGGAGGCGGTCGGTTCGTCGAACACCAGGAAGCGTGCCTTGCGGCGCAGCGCCCGCAGGATCTGCACCAGCTGCTTGCCGGAGGGCGACAGGGTGTCGACGATCGCCTGCGGATCGAGATCCACCTCGAGCAGCGCCGAGATCTCCTGCGTCTGCCTGCGCATCTCCGACCAGTCGAGCAGGCCGGCCCGGGTGGACTCGTCGCCGAGGAAGACGTTCTCCGCGACGCTGACCGACGAGATCACGTCCGCTTCCTGGCTGACCATGGCGATCCCGAGGTCGAGCGCCCGGCGCGGGGTCAGGCCCTCCAGCCGCCGGCCGTCCAGCAGCAGTTCGCCGGAGTCCGCGCCGTAGTAGCCGGCCAGCACCTTTCCCAGGGTGGACTTTCCGGCGCCGTTCTCCCCGACCAGGCAGAGCACCTCGCCGGGAACCACCGACACGCTCACCTCGTCGAGCGCCCGGTTGGAGCCGAAGGACTTGCTGATGCGGAGAGCGTCGAGCGCTCCCCGCACCAGCTCGTCGGAAGGCTGGGTCATGCCGGGATGAGATCCGGGAAGTACTTCTGGTTCAGTTCCCAGTAGACATCGGACGGGGCCCACGGGACCACGACCATCTGGTCATCGAGGTCGGAGTTCGCGTCGATCGGCACCACGGGGAGCTCGATCTGCTTGTTCCCGTCGGCGGGCAGCTTGCCCTTCGCCGCCGCGTACAGCGCCAGGAACGCCACCGAACCCTCCCAGCCGGGCGAGCTGGAGATGGTGTAGGCGAGCGAGCCGTTCCGCAGCATGTCGAGGCCGACGTCGGAGCCGTTCTGGGTCATCAGGTGAACCTTGTCGGCCAGGCCCTTGGACTTCAGCAGCTCGGCAACGGCGGCACCCATGTCGTCGTCCATCACGAACAGGATGCCGAACTCGGTACCGGAGGCGATCAGATCCTGAGCGAGGTTCACCGCGGTCTCGACGTTGTACATGGTCGGCTGCATGAAGACGTTCTTGTTCTTGCCGAGTTCCTCGGCCTTCTTCAGCATGCACTCGTCCAGCAGCTTGGTGGGCGTGGCCTCGTAGTTGCCGGCCAGGATGGCGAAGTTCTCGCCGGGCCACTTCTCCGCCATGTACTCGGCGTAGTGCTCGCCCATGCCGCACCAGTCGAAGTCGACCGCCGCGGCCACCTTGGCTCCGGCCGCGATCGCCGCCCCGACGTCGTCGGTGAGGACCACCGGGATGCCGGCCTTCTGCCCGGCCTCGGCGGCCAGGATGGCGCCCTGCTGGTTGAAGGAGAACATCGAGATGCCGTCGACGCCCTGGCCGACCAGGTTCTGGATGTTGTCGATCTCCTTCTGCTGGTCGTACTGGGAGTTCAGCTCGACGACCTTGACGCCGTACTTCTGCGCGGCGAACTGGAAGCCCTCGACATCCCGCTTGTACCAGGTGTCGGGGCCGGGCGAGATGTAGCCGAAGGTCAACTGTTCGTCGCCACTGGGGGCCTGCGAGCCGTCACCCACCGGTGCTGGGCCGCTGCAGGCGGCCGCGAGGAGTAGGGAGCAGGCGGTGAGGGCGGCAACGCCCCATCGTGAGGTCCGTTGCATGGTGGTTCCTCCTTGAAGTCCATGTTTCCATCACTCTAATAAGAATGATAGGCCAGATTACGACAGTTGGGTAGGGTTGTCTACGGCGTGCGGGGGGCCGGATCGCCCGGTTCCGCCAACTCGTTCGCGGCGAGGAGCGCGCCCACCGCGGCGGCCCGCGATCCCAGCAGGCTGCGGCGCAGGGTGACCGGCCCGCCACCCAGCCGGGAGAGTTCGGAGGCCACCGCCGCGACCACGTCCGGACGCGAACCGATTCCACCGCCCAGCACGACCACCGACGGGTCGACGACGGCGGTCACCGACCGCACGGTCAGCGCCAGCAGCCGCGCGGTGGCGGCCAGGACGTCCCGGGCGGCCCGGTCCTGCGGTGCGTCGAAGGCCTCCCGCAGACTCCCCGCCACGCCGCCCGCGGCGCGGTACTCGGCGTAGATCCGAGGGCCCGCCAGCCGCGACTCGAGTACGCCGTGGTGGTGGAGCTCGGTGTCGAAGGGGTCGCCGCCCAGCGGAAGATGGCAGACCTCGCCGGCCTGGCCGTGGCTGCCGGTGCGCGCCACACCGTCCAGTATCAGCCCTAGTCCAATGCCAGTTCCGAGGGCGAGGAAGGCAAGATCGTCGACGCCGGAGATCGCGCACTCCGCCTTGGCGGACGCCAGCACGTCGTTGTCGATCGCGACCGGTGCCCGAAGGGTGGCCCCCAGTTCGCCGACCACGTCCATGTCATCCCACCCGGGCAGATTGGGTGCCCAGTGCACTCTCCCCGTCCGGGCATCCAGCGCACCCGGGCAGGCGATCGCCACCGCCCGCAACGGGCTCGCGGAGAGCTCGTCACAGAGCTGGGAGATCTGCCGGATGACCGCGATCCCGCCGGCCGGATCGGTCTCGATCAGCCGCTCCGCCATGACCGGCCGGCCGGGGCCGGAGGCGACCGCACGGATCTTCGTGCCACCCACGTCCACGCCGATCACGCCGGGGTGCACCGTGGCTGGCGTGGCTGTCGTCCCCGCCGGCGCCGCGTCGAGCCGGACTGCTTCGATCCATCCGGAGTCGCCCAACGCGGTGCGTAGATCGCCCTGTGCCCACTCTGGCATGACTCCTCCATTATTGTTAGTCTGAAATATACCTGGTCCGCGAGTGCTGACAAGGGCGGGTGGATGAGAAGCTCTGTGGCAAGGGAGTGACGGAAGGGGATCATCGATGTCGCAGCCGGTTGGCACGACCACGACTGCGCTGGCGCGGGCGAACAAGCAGGCCATCCTCGACGTGCTCGCCACCACGGGGGCGATGTCCAAGCAGGATCTCTCCACCACCACCGGCATGTCACCGGCGACCATCGGCAGGCTGGTCTCCTCGCTGATGACCGTCGGCCTGGTGGTGGAGCGCGGCCAGCGGTCCGGTGCCGTCGGCCGACCGTCGGTGATCGTCGACCTCAACCCGCGGGCGGCTGTCGTGCTGAGCGTGCTGGTGGGCGCGAACGCCCTGCAGGTCGGCTTCTGCGACCTGCGCGCCCGGGTGTTCGACACCGCCACCGTCGCGTTGCCGGGCGGTCTGCCCACGTCGGTGGAGAGCGTGCTGGAGTGCATCCGGGACTCGCTGCGACGCGCCGGGCAGAAGGGGCTGCGCTGCGTGGCCGTGGGGGTGTGCGTCCCGGGAACCGTCGACGACCAGCAGAACGTCGACTACGCCCCGGCGCTGGGCTGGCGGGATCTGGCCCTGGGGCAGCTCCTGGCTCGGACCATCAACGTGCCCTGCCGGGTGGAGAACGATGCGAACTCCCTGGCGATCGCCGAGTACCGCGCGCGCTCCGGGACGGGGGCCGAGTGCCTGGTCGCGCTCGTCCTGGAGGAGGGCCTGGGCGCCGGCATCGTGCTCAACGGCCAACTGGTCCGTGGCGTGCACGGCGCGGCCGGCGAGGTCGGCTACATGCTGATGGGCCGCAGCGCGCTGACCCGGGTCTTCCCCGGCTTCGGCGATCTCGAACAGCGGGTGGGCACGGCGGGGGTGACCGCGCTGGGGCGTTCCGCCGGCGTTGCCGGCGAGGGCGGCCTCACCGTCATGGACGTCCTGCGCCTGGGGCGTGACGGCGACAGCCGCGCCGTCGGCATCTCCGCCGAACTGCTGGACAACCTCGCGCTGGCGATCGGCAACATCTCGGTGGTGCTGGATCCGGCGATGATCACGGTGGGAATCCACGATCCGGAGCTGGCGAACTGGCTCGCGGAGGAGCTTCGCACCCGTCTGCTCGGACGGATCCCGAAGATCCCGACGATCACCGGCCCGGCCGCGGGGCGCGACGCCCTGCTGGCCGGTGGGGGGCTGCAGGGGTTCGCCGCGGCCGGGTCCCTGGTTGACCTGGCCGAAACCTCCCTTACGTGAACCAGGCCGCGATGCTACGCTGCGAATAGTTTCTATTGGAGTGATAGGAAACCTACCTAGCAAGGAGGCCGGGATGGGCGACCGCAGGACCCTCGGCGTGGGACTCGTCGGAACCGGCTTCATCGCCGGGTTCCATCTCACCGCTTTCGCAGGCGTGCGGGACGCGGATGTCGTGGCGGTGTACGGCCCGCACCTCGACAAGGCCACCGCCCTCGCCGAACGCGCCCGGGCTGAGGGGCTCGGTGGCACCAGGGCGTACGACGACCTGCGCGCGCTGGTCCGTGACCCGGCGGTGGAGGCGGTCTGGGTGCTCGCCCCCAACTACGCCAGGCTGGGCGTGGTCGAGACCATCGTCGACGAGGTGGCCTCGGGACGGGCGACCCTGCGCGGGATCGCGATCGAGAAGCCGCTGGCCTCGACGCTCGACGAGGCGATCCGGGTGCGGGAGCTGGTGGAGAGCGTCGGGTTGCCCCACGCCTACCTCGAGAACCAGGTGTACGCGCCGGCGATCACCCGCACCCATTCGGTGATCTGGCAACGCGGCGTGCCCGGCTCCGGCTCGCCCTACCTCGCCCGGTGCGCCGAGGAGCACTCCGGACCGCACAGCGCGTGGTTCTGGGACGGGCGGAAGCAGGGCGGCGGCGTCCTCAACGACATGATGTGCCACTCCGTCGAGGCCGGCCGGTTCCTGCTCACGCCGCCGGGCGTGCGTCCGTCCGACTGGCTGAAGCCGGTCAGCGTGCAGGCGACCATCGCCTCGCTGAAGTGGGGTAGGGCGAGCTACGCCGCGCAGCTCAGCGAGCGGTTCGACGGGGCGGTGGACTACACCCGGCACCCGGCGGAGGACTACGCCCGCGCCACCTACGAGTTCGTCAACGGCGACGGCGAACCCTGCATCGTCGAGGCCACGACCTCGTGGAGCTTCGTCGGTGCCGGCATGCGGCTCTCCTGGGAGCTTCTCGGCCCGGAGTACTCGCTGTCGGCCGACACCCTGAGCACCGAGGGGCGGGTGTTCCTCTCGCGCGAACTCTCGCAGGCCGCCGGTGAGGAGATGCTCGAGAAGCAGCAGGCCGAACAGGGGCTGCTGCCGGTCATCTCCGACGAGTCGCTCACCTACGGGTACACCACCGAGAACCAGGTGATCTGCCGCGACTTCCTCGCCGGGCGCCAGCCGACCGAATCGCTCCGGGAGGGCGTCGAAGTGGTGGAGTTGCTGATGGCGGCCTACCAGGCCGCCGAGACCGGACGGACGCTGACCTGGCCGCTTGATCTCACCGGGTTCACCCCGGCGGTGGCCCGGGGCGAATGGAATCCGCGAGCCGAAGGAGGCGGGCGATGAACCCCAGGCAGAACGTCGACATCTGGCGTGAGACGATCCGCAACAGGTTCGTCGAGCTCAAGGCCGCCCACCCCGAAGCGCTGGAGCGGCGCCTCGACCTCTCCTGGTCGAACTGGGGCTTCGGCCTGGAACCGCTGGAGGTCTCCTGCCGGCGGCTGGCGGACGCGGGGCTCTCCTACATCGAGCTGGCCGGCAACCATCTCGGCGTCGACCTCGGCTACCGGGTTCCGGAGACCCTCCGCATCCTCGACGATCACGGCCTCAAGGTCTCCGGCGTCTGCGGGCTGTTCTCCCCGGACAACGACCTCTCCTCGAACGTGGCGTCGCAGCGGCAGGCCGGCATCGACTACCTGAAGCGGGAGGTCGACTTCGCCCACCAGGTCGGCGGTGGCTACCTTCTGGTGGTTCCGGGGGCGGTGGGCCGTCCGGTGCCCTACGACGGTTCCGAGTTCGCCAGGTCGGTCTCCTCATTGCAGCAGGTGGCCGAGCGCTTCGAACAGGCCGGCATCAAGGGTGCCATCGAGCCGATCCGGGCGGCCGAGGTGTCGGTCGTCCACACCATCGACGACGCCCTCTCCTACATCGAGGCCGTCGGCAGCCCGGGCATCCAGCACATCAACGGCGACGTCTTCCACATCCAGTCGGAGGAGCGGTTCATCCCGGCCTCGATCCTGAAGGCCGGCGACCGGCTGATCAACCTCCACCTGGCCGACTCCAACCGGATGGCCCTCGGGGACGGCTCGATGGACATCGACTCGATCATCATGGCGCTCTACCTGCTGGGTCACAATCGACCGGGTCGCTTCGCCACCTGCGAGCCGCTGGGCCCGGGTGGGGACTCCTATCTCGCGATGTACTCGATGCCCGACCCGGCCAGGCTGGACAAGATGGTGAACGACACCATCGGCTACTTCCGGGCCCGGGAGGAGGCCGTCCTGGCGCTGTAGGCCCCGGCAACCGCTGACAACGACCCCCGAGCCTGTTGAAGGGTCGGTGGCGCCGCCAGTGGGCTCGCGACGGCAGGCGACGGCCGGCCCGGTGAGGTACGGCGGCGGGCCGGCGGGGTTACGCTCGACTGGTGAAGCCTGAACACCTGGATCGTCTCTTCTCGGTGTCGCGGCCGGCGGTCCATCCGGACGGGTGGGCGGTGGTCTCGGCGGTACGGCCCGACTTCGCGGCGGACGCCTACGTCGGCCAGCTCTGGCGGGTTCCGCTGGACGGTGGCGCGCCGCGCCGGATCACCCGCGGGTTCCGCGATACCGCCCCACGGATCTCTCCGGACGGGCGGCTGATCGGCTTCCTGCGCGCGACGCCGGACGGACCGCCGCAACTGGCCGTCGTCCCGGCCGCCGGCGGCGAGCCGATGGTGATCACCGACCGGAAGCTGGGGGTGGACGAGTTCGCCTTCAGCCCGGACTCGTCCCGGATCGTCTTCACCGCCGCCGTCCCGGGCGAGGGTCGCTACGGGACCCTCGACGGCGTCCCGGCCACCGCGGAGGACCCGCGTCGCATCACCACCCACTCGTTCCAGCTCAACGGCCGCGGCTATACCGCCGACCAGCGCAGGCACCTGTTCGTCGTCGACCTGCCCGACCCCGGCGACGAGCCACCGGTCGAGCCGATCGGACGCGTCGCCAGGGCGGAGGCTGAGGCGGGGGGGAAGGCTCCGCTGGTCCCGGCGGCCCGGCAGCTCACCGAAGGCGACTTCGACCACAGCCAGCCGGTGGTGGCGGGGGAGTACGTCATCGCGGTCTCCGCCCGCCACGAGGGCCGCGACGCCGACCTGCGGGAGGACCTCTACCGGATCGACCTGGCCAGTGGCACCGCCACCCTGCTCACCGACCCGCAGGTGCTCGGCACCGCCGTCTCGGCCAGTTCGCCGGTGACCGTGTGGGGCGACCTGTGGTTCCTGGCCGCGGATCTGGGCCCCGCCGGACGCGACCACGTCGCCACCAACAACGCGGTCTGGCGGATGCCGTGCAGCGGTGGCCGGGCCGTCCGGCTCACCGATCCGGCCGAACTCGACTTCAGCCAGCTCGAAGCCGATCCCACCGACGGCGTGGTGCTGGCCGTCCTGGTCGAGCGTGGGGTGGGCGTGCCGGTCGCCTTCTGGCCGGACGGCAGCTGGGCCCGGCTCGACGCCGCCGCCGGCACCTCGGTCTCCGCGCTCGCCGGGATGGGAGGACGCGGGGTCGCGGCGGTGGCGACGCCGTCCAGCCCCGGCGAGGTCGCCGCGGTCGGCACCGACCCCAGGCTGCTCACCGACTTCGCCGCCAGGCTGCGCGAGGTGACCCGGCCGCTCCCCACCCGGGAACTGCTGGCCTCCAGCCCGGACGGCGCCGAGGTGCACGGCTGGGTGGTGTCGCCCGAGGGCGACGGACCGCATCCGGTGCTGCTGACCATCCACGGCGGCCCGTTCGCCGCCTACGGCCCCGCCTTCTTCGACGAGGCCCAGGTCTACGCCGCCGCGGGATACGCGGTGGTGATGTGCAATCCGCGGGGCTCGGCCACCTATGGCGAGGCCCACGGCGCCGCCATCCGTGGCGCCCTGGGCGACCGCGACATGGTGGACGTGCTGGCCTTCCTGGATCACGCCCTGGCCACCGTCCCGGGCCTGGACGCGTCCCGGGTCGGCGTGATGGGCGGTTCCTACGGCGGCTACCTGACCGCCTGGATCATCGCCCACGAGCACCGGTTCGCGGCCGCGATCGTCGAGCGCGGCTACCTGGATCCACGTTCCTTCGTGGGCGCGTCCGACATCGGGTGGTTCTTCCCGCACTCCTACCACGGCGACGATCCGGCGACGATGGACGCGCAGTCGCCCACGCTGCTGGCCGGGCGGGTGACCACGCCCACCCTGGTGCTGCACTCCGAGCAGGATCTGCGCTGCCCGGTCTCGCAGGCGTTCCGCTACTACACCGAGCTGAAGCTGGCCGGGGTGGACGCCGAGCTGCTGGTCTTCCCGGGCGAGAACCACGAACTCTCCCGTTCGGGCCGGCCCTGGCATCGCAGGCAGCGCTTCGAGGCGATCCTGGAGTGGTGGGGACGGCAGCTGCCGCCGGCCGAGGCGAACGACTCCTGAGTCGGTCGGGTGGTGCTCTGACGATCCCTGAGCCTGTCCAAGGGCCGTCGACGATCGGAGGCCGCCACCCGAGTTCGGGCGCCCCGGTGCCGCGAGCCTCAGGTGGCGGGTTCGATCGTGCTGCTCGCCTCCCGCTCGCGCCGTAGCGCGGGGACGAAGCACAGTGCGCCGAGCACGCTGAACCCACCGCCGATGACCATGGCGACCGGGGTCGAGACGGCCGAGGCCGTCCACCCCAGCGCGGGCGAGGCGAGGGCGTAGGCGAGGAAGCTCAGCATGGAGGCCAGCGACAGCACCGTCGTCCGGTTGGCCGCGGAGGCCTCCCGGTGCAGCAGGGTGTTGTAGACCGGGCCGGCCGAACCGTGCAGCCCGTAGGTGGCGAGGTAGGCGGCGATCAGCGCTGCCGGGCCGGTCGCCAGGCCCAGCCAGACCGCCCCCAACCCGTTGAGCACCCGCGCCAGCAGCGCCGTCCTGGCGACCCCGATCCGGGGTGAGACCAGCCCGGCCAGCCCGGAGCCGAGGGCGAACGCCGCCCAGCCCACCGAGGCGACCGGGCCCATCACGGCACCCGCCCCGGTGTTGTCGCCCAGCAGTTCGCCCAGCCGGATCGGGGTGAACGACTCGAACACCACCATCCCGGTCGACCAGAACACCTCGACCAGCAGCAACGCCCGCAGCACCCGGTTGTCCCGGGCCAGCCGCAGCCCCGCGGCGACGGTGGCGGGGGCGCGGCGAGCCGCGGCCAGAGCTGCCCGGAACCGGTTCCCGCCGGCGGCGGGCGCGCCTTCCCGCAGCACCATTGCCAGCATGGCCAGATGGACGACCGCCAGCGCCGCGTAGGCCAGGTAGGGCAGGGTGAGCGCCGACCACGCCGGAAGCGGATGCCACCAGACCAGTCCGCCGGAGACGAGCGAGCCCAGAGCGATCGAGACGCCGAGCAGCGCGCCCTGGTGGGCGAGGGTCCGATCGACGTCGGCGCCCGGCCGCTCGCGATGGACGGCGTCGACGAACCAGGCCTCCAGGGGTCCGGAATCCAGCGCCCGGAAGGCGCCGGTGGTCGCGGCGGCGGCGGCGAACGTCCAGAAGGAGTCCGCCAGGCAGTAGAGCACGGCGGCCACCACCTGGAGGGTCGCTCCGGCCAGCAGCACGGGCCGGCGTCCGAGGGTGTCGGCCAGGCCCGCGGTGGGCAACTCCAGGCCGAACACGATCAGGCCGGTGACCGACGCCAGGGTGAGGGTCTGCGCGATGCTGAGACCGCGCTCCAGCGGCAGCAGGGTG
This sequence comes from Actinomycetes bacterium, assembly GCA_023393755.1. Classification (GTDB taxonomy): domain Bacteria; phylum Actinomycetota; class Actinomycetes; order Propionibacteriales; family Propionibacteriaceae; genus Propionicimonas. The sequence continues at coordinate 29,551 of JAEXCA010000101.1, forward strand.
GTGACCGGGACGACCAGCCCGATCGGGAACCAGCGGGTGACGGTGAGCAGCAGGAGGATCCGCCGCGCCGAGGCGGCGGTCGGCGCGGTCATGCCGGTGGTGGGTCGTCCGGCACGTCCGTGGGATCGAGCGGGAAGGCGAACTGGTGGATGTGCAGCCGCCGGGCCCGCGGGTCGCCCGAGCCGGCATGCAGGTAGCGGGTGAGGACGGCGTCGATCTCGTCCCGCATCGCGCGGGCCTGCTCGGGGGTGACCTCGACCCAGAGATCGTTCATCCCGCTCGCGTCCTGCCAGTCCGCCGGCCAGGAGTCAGCCACGTCCAGCCAGGCGGCGTACTGCCGGTCGAACTCCCGGTGGTAGTTGCGCACCAGCCAGCCCAGGGCGGTGCGGGCGTCCTCGTCCTCGGTGAAGGCGGAGTTCGCCCAGCCGTGGCTCTCGGTGGCCGCCCGCCAGATCCGCTCCTTGCCGCGGCCCTCGCCGGTGTCGCGGACCAGGCCGACCTCCGCCAGTTTGCGCAGGTGGTAGCTGGTGGCGCCGGTGTTGGTCTGCAGCCGTGCGGCCAGCCCGGTTGCCGAGGCGGGGCCATCGATGCGCAGCGCGGAGAGCAACCGGGAACGCAGTGGATGGGCGAGCACCTTGACCGCGGTGGAGTCGAGTTCCAGGTGGGTCGGGGGAGGAAGGGATTCCGTCGGCATGGCCACAGCCTAGCTGTGCACAATAATTATGCACAATTATCGTGTATAGGGTTGTCGGCGGTTCTCAGGGCTGGCCGCGTCGCGTCCGCGACAGGTAGGCCCGGCCGCGGGGGCTCAACTCGTAGCCGACCTCGTGGCTGATCGTGAGGCCCAGGTTCCTCAGCTTGCGGACGTCGATCTTGAACGGAGCCGTCTCCCGGCCCAGCTCGGCCGCCAGATCGGGCGCGCGCGTGCGTGGCCGCCGTCCGATCAGGGCGAGGGTGGCCATCGTCCACGGGCCGTGGCTGCTGGCCCGGTCGAACCGTTCCAGCCGGGAGTCGAGCCCGGCGATGTCCTCCTCGGTGAGGGCGTCGTCGCCGCGCAGGGCGATCCGCGGATCCTCTCCCGCCCAGCGCAACCGGACCCGGTAGGTCGGCCAGTCGGCTTCGCCGGCGAGTCTCCGCCGAACGGAGTCGGCATCGGCATGCCCGGCCGCCAGTGCCTCGTGGTGGTCGATCCGCAGCGGATCGATCGCGTCGATCGCCTCCACTTCGATCACGCCAGCCGGGGTCCGGAACCGCGATCCCGGTCGGACGTCGGGCCGTCGCCAGCGCCGGAAGGCGAGCGTGATCGTCCCCTCGCGAACCCCCTGAGCGACCTTCGGCGGCAGCAGCATCCGTCCATTGTCCCCAGGCCCACCGTCCTTGCCCACCCCTCCCCCGACACAAACCGGGCAGCAGGGGCCGGCAGCGTAGCTAATGCACGCGAGTCGCCTCTGCCGCCCGGTTTGTGTCGGGCGGCGGCTGGCCGGAGGGAGCTGTCGGGGATCAGGCTTGACCGGCTCGAGGCTTCAGATGCTCCCGGCTTCGGATCAGGCGGAGGAGCTCCTTGATCACCGCATCCCACTCGTACATGACCTGGTCGTAGGTGAGCCGGATCACCACCATCCCCTTGCGAGTCACGAGCCGGAAGTCACGCCTCCGATCGTTCGCGTAGGCGGCCGCGCTGGTGTGATGCTCACGGCTGTCCACTTCGATGACCAGACGCTTTCCCACCAGCAGGTCCACCCGGCCGACATCCTCGATGTGGACCTGGCTGCGCACCTTGATGCCGAGCCGGCGCAGTCGGAACCTGACCATCGATTCGATACCCGATTGTGCCTGCGCGTCCGTCTCCGCCAGGAGCCGCCGCACCCGCCGGGGACAGTCGGCGAGGATGACAGCCAGCTGGCTGCGGGTCAGCAGCTGTTGATTGAGGATGGAGTCGAGCACGACCACCATCCCCTCGTCGTCCAGGCAGCGGGTGGCGGCGAGGAGGGCGGTCTCCAACGGATCGACCGCCACCGACGGCGCCACCCGGATGGGCACCGGACAGAGGTGGGTGTTCGCGGGCAGCGGCAGCTTGGCCTGGAGGTGCTCGGACCTGCGAATGTGCAGCTGATTGGTCGGTGGCACCCAGACGCCGTAGTACCGCAGCGCTGAGACGCAGGACAGAACGCCACCGATGCGGACGGCCCGGATCACCTCAGGCGGGCTGCCCGGAGCGGCGTACCAACCCCGCCGGACGCGGCCGATCCGGCCGAGTCGTTCGAGTCGTCTGATGTCGTCCCGCCGTAGCCCGGTTTTCAGTAGGTCCGAGTAGCGCGCGATGCCATGAAGGAATGCCATGGCTGCACTCTTGGCAATCCGGGCCGAAATGTGCCGGGACATCTGCCCGGCTGTGGACAAGTCCGGGCCGTCGGCCATTGTCCACAGGGACCCCCCCCCGACGCCCCACCCCCCCCCCCG
>JAEXCA010000108.1 GCA_023393755.1 Actinomycetes bacterium
TGGTCGAGGGTGAAGCTGGTGCCGTCGGCGAGGGTCACCGGGGTCGGACGGGAGGGACGGCCCACCCCCTGGCCCGGATGCTCGCCGTAGGCGTGCGGGGCGGCCGCCCCGTTCTCGCCGGCGTGGGTGGGCGCGTCGGAGGCCGGGAAGCTCTCCGCGACGGCCTCGTCGTAGCCGGTGACCTCGTCGTCGACGTAATCCCGCAGCGCCTCGTTGAAGCCCTCCTTGGCATGCGCCAGGATGACCCGGTCCTGCGGCCGCTTCGGCCCGGCGATGCTCGGGACGACGGTGGCCAGGTCGAGTTCGAGGTACTCGGAGTAGCGCGGCTCGACGGCCGGGTCGTGCCACAGCCCCTGGGTGCGGGCGTAGGCCTCGACCAGTTCCAGCTGCTCCGCCGAGCGGCCGGTCAGCCGCAGGTAGTCGATGGTCTTGTCGTCGATCGGGAAGATCGCGATGGTCGAGCCGTACTCCGGGCTCATGTTGCCGATGGTGGCGCGGTTGGCCAGCGGGACCTCGGAGACGCCGGTGCCGTAGAACTCGACGAACTTGCCGACCACCTTGTGCTGCCGCAGCATCTCGGTGATGGTCAGGACGAGGTCGGTGGCGGTGGTGCCCTCGGGCAGCTTGCCGCTCAGCTTGAAGCCGACCACCCGCGGGATCAGCATGCTGACCGGCTGGCCGAGCAGGGCTGCCTCAGCCTCGATGCCACCGACACCCCAGCCGACCACGCCGAGCCCGTTGACCATCGTGGTGTGGGAGTCGGTGCCGACGCAGGTGTCGGGGTAGGCCTGCAGGACGCCGTCCACCACCCGGGGGAAGACCACCCGGGCGAGGTGCTCGATGTTGACCTGGTGGACGATGCCGGTGCCCGGCGGGACCACCACGAAGTCGTCGAACGCGGTCTGGCCCCAGCGGAGGAACTGGTAGCGCTCCCGGTTGCGCTGGTACTCGAGCTCGACATTGCGGGCGAAGGCGTTCGGGGTGCCGAACAGGTCGGCGACCACCGAGTGGTCGATCACCATCTCGGCCGGCGCCAGCGGATTGACCTTGCCCGGGTCGCCGCCCAGATCGGCCATCGCCTCGCGCATGGTGGCCAGGTCGACCACGCAGGGGACGCCGGTGAAGTCCTGCATGATCACCCGCGCCGGGGTGAACTGGATCTCCCGGTTGGGTTCGTCCTCGGGGTTCCAGTTCCCCAACGCCGCGATGTCGGCGGCGGTGACGTTGGCGCCGTCCTCGGTGCGCAGCAGGTTCTCCAGCAGCACCTTCAGGCTGTACGGCAGCGTCGGTGAGCCTTCCACGGCATCGACCCGGAAGATCTCGTAGGTCTTCCCCGCCACCGTGAGGTCGTCCCGGGCCTGGTAGCTGTCGATGCTCATCGATCCTCCTCGACGCAAACTATCTCGATATCGAAATAATACCGCAGACGGCACCAGACTATCGACCGCCACGACGAATCGGGTCGAGTGAGTTCGACACCCAGTGGTCAAGCTGTGCGAGAGCCTCGCCCCTGCTTTGGGAGCAATGGAACGCAGCCGCCACGATCAGGTCGTCGGTCGACAGGCCATTGGTGGGATCCCGCGCATCCGCGCCGCATACCAAGCTCCAGCGGAAGGCGCCGACCACCGGCCGCGCAAACCCGCCGCATATCGCCTCGTGTCCAGCGCTGGTATGCGGTGGGAATGCGCTGACCAAGTCATCCTGGGCTCACGCCGCTGCGGTATGCGGCGCCAGTGCGCGTTCAGCAGCCACGGAGCTTCCCAGACCGTCATCGACCCGCCGGCAGCAGCGACCGCTGTGTCGGAACGGCGCGACCTTCGCGACGGACACGCGAGACGCGGCGGATCCGCGTCCCCGCCCGACGTCCCAATGAGCGGAGCGAGAGCTGACTCGGCCCGTGGCCGGCGTCAGGGGTCACGACAGCGGCCCAGGCATCGCGGCCTGTCATCACCGCCTTCGCGGGGATGACAGGGGGACGGGGTGCCGAGGTGCCTAGACCATCAGTGGGCGCTCGGTGGGCAGGATCGGCTTGGGCAGCTGGGTCTCGCCCTGCAGGAAGGCGTCCACCTCGCTGGCGCAGGAACGTCCCTCGGCGATCGCCCAGACGATCAGCGACTGACCGCGTCCGGCGTCACCGCAGACGAAGACCGCCGGCTGGTTGGTGGCGTAGTGCTCGTCCCGGGCGACATTGCCGCGCGGGTCGAGCTCGAGGCCGAGCTGTTCCACCACGCCGGTCCGCTCCGGGCCGGTGAAGCCCATCGCCAGCAGCACCAGCTGCGCCGGGATCACCCGCTCGCTGCCCTCGACCGGCTCGAACCGGCCGTTCACCATGGCGACCTCGCTGACCCGCAGGCCGCTGACCCGGCCGTCGGCGTCCGCCTCGAAGGCGCTGGTGGAGACCGAGTAGACCCGCTCCCCCGCCTCCTCATGGGCGGACGACACCCGGTAGATCATCGGGTAGGTCGGCCAGGGCTGCCCGGCCGGACGCGCCTCGGGCGGCATCGGCATGATCTCGAGCTGGGTGACCGACCGGGCGCCCTGCCGGATGGACGTGCCCAGGCAGTCGGCGCCGGTGTCGCCGCCACCGATGATCACCACGTCCTTGCCGGTGGCCAGGATCTGGTCGGGCACCTCCTGGTCGAGCGCCGCCCGGTTGGCCTGCGGCAGGAACTTCATCGCCTGGTGGATGCCGGCGAACTCGCGTCCCGGCACCGGCAGATCGCGGGCCACCGTCGAACCGATCGCCAGCACCACCGCGTCGAACCGGTCGAGCAGCTGCTCGCCGGTGATGTCGGCGCCGATGTTCACCCCGGCCTTGAAGACGGTGCCCTCCAGCCGCATCTGCTTCAGCCGGCGGTCGAGCACCTCCTTCTCCATCTTGAACTCGGGGATGCCGTAGCGCAGCAGGCCGCCGATCGCGTCCGCCCGCTCGTAGACCACCACGGTGTGCCCGGCCCGGGTGAGCTGCTGGGCGGCGGCGAGCCCCGCGGGGCCGGAACCGACCACCGCGACGGTCTTGCCAGAATGCCATTCCGGGGTCTGGGCGATCACCCGGCGGTCGTCCCAGGCGCGGTCGATGATCGCCACCTCGACGTTCTTGATGGTCACCGGATCCCGGTTGATCCCCACCACGCAGGAGGTCTCACACGGTGCCGGGCAGAGCCGTCCGGTGAACTCGGGGAAGTTGTTGGTGGCGTGCAGCCGCTCCAGCGCGCCGCGCCAGTCGTCGCGCCAGACCATGTCGTTCCACTCCGGGATCAGGTTGCCCAGCGGGCAGCCGGAGTGGCAGAACGGGATGCCGCAATCCATGCAGCGACCGGCCTGCTGGCTGATGATCGGCAGCAGGGCACGGCCGGGCGAGCCCGGGTAGACCTCGTGCCAGTCGTGGATCCGTTCGTCGACCGGACGCCGTTCGGCGACCTGCCGCGGGGTGGTCATGAAGCCTCGTGGATCAGCCATGCGCGGTCTCCTTACCCTTCGAGACTCGCGCTTCGCGCGACCTCAGGGAGCGAACATCAGCCATGTGCCGCCTCCATCATCACGGTGACGATTTCGTCCTCGCTCAACCCGGCGGACTCCGCCTCGGCCCGGGCGGCCAGCACCCGGGCGTAGTCCCGCGGCATCACCGTGGTGAACCGCTGCGCCAGCTGGTCATCGGTCAGTTCCAGCAACCCGGCTGCGACCGTCGAACCGGTCTCCTCGTGGTGCAGCACCAGGAGTTCCCTGATCCGGGCCAGATCCGCCGGCTCGGGAGCCTGCGGGTCGACCAGCTCGGTGTTCAGTCGCAGCGGGTTCAGGTCGAGCACCCAGGCCACGCCGCCGGACATGCCGGCTGCGAGGTTGCGTCCGGTGGAACCGAGGATCAGCGCCTCGCCGCCGGTCATGTACTCGCAGGCGTGGTCGCCCACCCCCTCGACCACCGCTGTCGCCCCGGAGTTGCGGACGCAGAACCGCTCGCCCACCCGGCCGCGCAGGAACAGCTGCCCGCTGGTGGCGCCGTAGCCGATCACATTGCCGGCGATGATCTGCTCCTCGGCGACGAACGGCGCGTCCTTCGGCGGACGAACGGTCAGCCGGCCACCGGAGAGCCCCTTGCCGAAGTAGTCGTTGGTGTCGCCGACCAGCCGCATGGTCACCCCGCGGGGCAGGAAGGCGCCGAAGCTCTGGCCAGCCGTACCCCGGAAGGTGAGATCGATGGTGTTCTCCGGCAGTCCCTTGCCGTCGGTCGCCCTGGTGACGTGGTGGCCCAGGATGGTGCCGACCGTCCGATCGACATTGCGGACGGTGAGGTCCGCCCGCACCAGCTCGCCGCTGGTGAGAGCCGGCTGGCACAGCTCGAGCAGCTGGACGTCCAGCTTCTCGTCCAGGCCGTGATCCTGACCGACCGTGTTGTGCAGCGGGGTGCCCTCCGGCAGCTCCACTTGGTGCAGGATCGGGCTCAGGTCGAGACCCTGGGTCTTCCAGTGGGCGATCGCGTCCTTGGTGCGCAGCACCTCGACGTGACCGACCGCCTCCTCGATGGAGCGGAAGCCCAGCTCGGCGAGCAGTTCGCGGACCTCGGTGGCGATGAACTCGAAGAAGTTCACCACGTAGTCGGCGTGGCCGGCGTACTTGGCCCGCAGCTCCGGGTTCTGGGTGGCGACGCCGACCGGGCAGGTGTCGAGGTGGCAGACCCGCATCATGATGCAACCGGAGACCACCAGCGGCGCGGTGGCGAAGCCGAACTCCTCGGCGCCCAGCAGGGCGGCGATCACCACGTCGCGGCCGGTCTTCAGCTGGCCGTCGGCCTGGACGACGATCCGATCCCGCAGGCCGTTCAGCAGCAGGGTCTGCTGGGTCTCGGCCAGGCCGAGCTCCCAGGGCCCGCCGGCGTGCTTCAGCGAGGTGAGCGGGGCGGCGCCCGTCCCACCGTCGTGGCCGGAGATCAGCACCACGTCCGCCTTGGCCTTGGAGACGCCGGCGGCGACCGTCCCGACGCCGACCTCGGCGACCAGCTTGACGTGCACCCGAGCTCTCGGGTTGGCGCACTTCAGGTCGTGGATCAGCTGCTTGAGATCCTCGATCGAGTAGATGTCGTGGTGCGGCGGCGGGCTGATCAGGCCGACTCCCGGCGTCGAGTGCCGGGTCTTCGCCACCCACGGGTAGACCTTCTGGCCGGGCAGCTGGCCGCCCTCGCCGGGCTTGGCGCCCTGGGCCATCTTGATCTGGATGTCGTCGGCGTTGGTCAGGTAGTCGGAGGTGACGCCGAACCGGCCGGAGGCGACCTGCTTGATCGCCGAGCGCCGGACGGGGTCGTGCAGCCGCTCCGGATCCTCGCCGCCCTCGCCGGTGTTCGACTTGGCGCCCAGCCGGTTCATCGCGATCGCCAGGGTCTCGTGCGCCTCCCGGCTGATCGAGCCGTAGCTCATCGCGCCGGTGGAGAACCGCTTCACGATCTCGCTGACCGGCTCCACCTCCTCGATCGGGATCGACGGACGATCGGAGGCGAAGCCCAGCAGGCCACGCAGCGTCATCAGCCGCTTGGACTGGTCATTCACCCGGTCGGTGTACAGCTTGAAGATGTCGTAGCGCCCGGTGCGGGTGGAGTGCTGCAGCCGGAAGACGGTGTCGGGATCGAACAGGTGCGGCGGACCCTCCCGGCGCCACTTGTACTCCCCGCCGATGTCCAGGGTGCGGTGCGGCAGCAGGCCCGAGGACGGGTAGGCGCGGGCGTGGCGCCGGGCCACCTCCTCGGCCAGCTCGTCCAGCCCGATCCCCTCGATCCGGCTGGTGGTGCCGGTGAAGTAGGCGTCGACCAGTTCCTGGGAGAGGCCGAGCGCCTCGAAGATCTGCGCGCCGGTGTAGGAGGCGATGGTCGAGACGCCCATCTTGCTCATCACCTTCAGCACGCCCTTGCCGAGGGCCTTGCGGACGTTGTAGACCGCGTGCTCCGGATCGACCTTCACCAGCCACTCCCGGCGGGCCAGATCCTCGGCGCTCTCGAACACCAGGTACGGGTTGACCGCCGCCGCGCCGTAGCCGATCAGCAGCGCGACGTGGTGCACCTCGCGGACGTCGCCGGCCTCCACGATCAGGCCGACCTGGGTGCGCTTCTTCTCCCGCACCAGGTGGTGGTGGATCGCCGCGGTGAGCAGCAGGGACGGGATCGGCGCCAGTTCGGCGGTGGAGTGCCGGTCGGAGAGGATGATCGTCCGGCAGCCCCGGGAGATCGCCTCGGAGGTCTGTTCGCACAGCTCGTCCAGCCTGGCCTTCAGCGCCGCGCCGCCGCCCTCGACGTCGTACAGCCCGCGCACCACGTGGGTGTCGTAGGCCGGCATCGAGCCGTCCCGGTTGATCCGGACCAGCTTGGCCAGCTGGTCGGAATCCAGGATCGGGTAGTTGATCACGATCTGCCGGCAGGATTCCGGGCCGGGGTTGAGCAGGTTGCCCTCCGGGCCGAAGGTGGCCCGCAGTGAGGTGACCAGCTCTTCGCGGATCGCGTCCAGCGGCGGGTTGGTGACCTGGGCGAACAGCTGGGCGAAGTAGTCGAACAGCAGCCGGGGGCGGTCGCTGAGCACCGCGACCGGGGTGTCGGAGCCCATCGAGCCGATCGGCTCGGCACCGGTGTTGGCCATCGGTGCCACGATCATCTGCAGTTCTTCGTGGGAGTAGCCGAAGACCTGCTGCCGGCGGGTGACCGAGGCGTGGGAGTGGACGACATGCTGCCGCTCGGGCAGCTCGTCCAGATCCACCCGGCCGGCCTCCAGCCACTCGGCGTAGGGGTGTTCGGCGGCCAGCGCCGACTTGATCTCGTCGTCGTTGATCAGCCGGTGGCTCTCCAGGTCGACCAGCAGCATCCGGCCGGGCTGCAGCCGTCCCTTGGCCACCACCTGCGCGGACGGGATGTCCAGCACGCCGGCCTCGGAGGCGAACACCACCAGGCCGTCGTCGGTCACCCAGTAGCGCCCCGGACGAAGCCCGTTGCGGTCGAGCACGGCGCCGATCAGCGAGCCGTCGGTGAAGGCCACCGCCGCCGGGCCGTCCCAGGGCTCCATCAACGAGGAGTGGAAGTCGTAGAAGGCGCGCCGGGCCGGGTCCATCTCGGCATGGTTCTCCCACGCCTCCGGGATCATCATCAGCACGGCGTGGGGCAGGCTGCGTCCACCAAGGTGGAGCAGTTCCAGCGCCTCGTCGAAGGAGCAGGAATCGGAGCCGCCGGGGGTGATGATCGGGAACAGCCGCTCCAGGTCGCCCGGGATCAGCCCGGTGTTCAGCAGGGCTTCGCGGGCGCGCATCCAGTTCCGGTTGCCCTTGACGGTGTTGATCTCGCCGTTGTGCGCGATCAGCCGGTACGGGTGGGAGAGCTCCCAGGCCGGGAAGGTGTTGGTGGAGAACCGGGAGTGCACCAGGGAGAGCGCGCTCTCCATCCGCTCGTCCAGCAGATCGGGGAAGACCTCGGCCAACTGCTGGGTGGTCAACATGCCCTTGTAGACGGTGGTCCGCGCCGAGAGCGAGGCGAAGTAGACCCCGGTCTCGTTGCGGGCCCGCTGCCGCAGCGGGTAGCAGAGCCGGTCGAGGTCGAGGCCGGCCTCCCCGCCCGGGCTGGAGACGAAGACCTGCTCGAAGAACGGCATGTTGGCCCGCGAGATCGGGCTCAGCGTGGAGTCGTCGGTGGGGACCGCGCGCCAGCCGTGGATCACCAGGCCCTCTTCGGTGGCGAGGAACTCGATGGTGCGCTTGGCGGTGGCGCGCTTCTGCGGATCGGTCGGCAGGAAGGCCATCCCGACCGCGTACTCGCCGGCGTCCGGCAGGTCGAAGTCGACCACCTCGCGCAGAAACCGGTCAGGCACCTGCAGCAGCATCCCGGCGCCGTCACCGGCGGCCGCGTCCGCGCCGGTGGCGCCGCGATGGTCGAGGTTCTCCAGTGCGGTCAGTCCCTTGGCGACGATGTCATGCCGGGCCTCGCCCTTGAGGTTGGCCACGAAGGCGACACCGCAGGCGTCGTGCTCGTAGGCGGGATCGTAGAGTCCCTCTGCGGGGCGGGCGGGGTAGGACAGCATCGCCATCTGATCTCTCCCATCGAGTCGCGAGATGCGGACACCGACGGGTGGACCTGTCGGCCCACGCCGACATTGAACGCACGGGGACTCTACAGGACGACCCCGGGGCGCGCAGGATTCAGCACATTCTGGACGACCGTCCGCCCGTCATCCGTCGCGCCGGCCTGCCTCGTCGCCGGCTGAATCGATGGAGCCGGAACTCCCGTCCGGCGCGGCGGCCTCCGGCGTGTCGGCAGGCTTCTCCCCCGCGGCCCCGTCGTCGGTGAGGTCGTCGCTGGCCGGGTCGTCCATCGCGTCGGCGGCCACTGCCGCAGCCGTCGACGGCTTCTCCACCTCGGCCTCCCGGCCGGGACGGAACTTCACCAGCCAGACCAGCAGCAGGATCGCGGCCAGGCAGATCAGCAGGGCGGCGAACTGGTTCTGCCGCAGCGCGCCGAACATGTTCTCCGACGGGTCGGTGCGCATCCCCTCGGTGAAGAAGCGGCCGAAGCCGTAGAGCGCGAGGTACAGCGCGAACACCTTGCCCCGACCCAGCCGGAACCTCCGGTCCGCCCAGAGCAGCAGGCCGGCCACCAGCAGATTCCACACCAGCTCGTAGAGGAAGGTCGGGTGGAAGGTCTCGAACTGCTCGAAGCCGGGGAGCCGGTGCTCGGGCGCGATCTCCAGCCCCCAGGGCAGGTCGGTCGGCCCGCCGTACAACTCCTGGTTGAACCAGTTGCCCAGCCGGCCGAGCGCCTGGCCGATCGCGATGCCCGGGGCGACGCTGTCGGCCAGCGCGGCGAAGCGCGCGCCCTTGAGGCGACACACCAGCCAGGCGGCCAGCGCACCACCGGCCACCGCACCGTAGATCGCGATCCCGCCCTCCCAGATGAAGAACACGCTCCACGGATTGCGGCCGTCGCCGAAGTAGTCGCTCAGATGGGTGAGGACGTGGTAGATCCGGGCGCCGCCGATCCCCATCGGGATCGCCCACAGCATGATCGTCTCGAAGGTCTCCTGGCTTCCACCGCGGGCCCGCCAGCGGCGCAGCCCGAGGACCCAGCCGGCGATGATGCCGGCGATCAGGCAGAGCGCGTAGAACCGGATGGTCAGCGGGCCGAGGGAGAAACCGTTGATCGGCGGGCTGGGGATGAACAACAGCATGGCAGCGCTCCTTTACCGACGGACGCCGGCGGCCAGGTCGGCCACCACCCGCCGCAGGCCGGACAGCTCGCCGGGATCCCCGGCGTCGTCCGCGGCCAGCAGCGTCTTGACCAGCGCCGAGCCCACGATCACCGCGTCCGCGTACTGCGCCACCATCGCCGCCTGCCCACCGTCGGAGACACCCAGCCCGACGCCGACCAGGGTGTCCGGCGCCAGCTCGCGCAGCCGCGACACCAGTTCGGGAGCGGCGGACGGAGCGGAGCTCCGGGTGCCGGTGACGCCCATCACCGCGGTGGCGTACACCCAGCCGCGGCAGACGGCGGTGGTGGAGCGGATCCGCTCGTCGGTCGAGGAGGGCGAGACCAGGAAGATCCGGTCCAGGCCGTGGGCCTCGGAGGCGGCGAGCCAGTCGGCACCCTCGTCCGGGATCAGGTCGGGGGTGATCAGCCCGGCTCCGCCGGCATTGGCCAGGTCGCGGGCGAAGGCGTCCACGCCGTACCGGTCGACCAGGTTCCAGTAGGTCATCACCACGGCCGGTCTGCCGGCCGACCGGACGGCCTCGACGGCGGCGAAGACGTCCCGGACCCGCAGCCCACGATCCAGCGCGCGGGTACCGGCCCGCTGGATCACCGGCCCGTCCAGGATGGGATCGGAGTACGGCAGGCCGATCTCGACCAGGTCGACGCCCGGGTTGTCGCCGTCGCCGCAGATGGCGCGGAGTGCGTCCAGCGAGCCGGCCACGGTCGGGTAACCGACGGGCAGGTAGCCGACCAGCGCCGCGCGTCCCTCGGCCCTGGCGGCCAGCAGGGCCTGACCCGAGATGCCCGCGGACCCTTCAGGACTCCGCCCGCGGCCGGCCTCTGTTCCTCGGCCCGCTGACGCGGCCCTCGTCAGGACTCCTCCCTTCCCGCCGTTGTCAGCGGCGTGGCGGTCGTCGTCTGGGAGCGTTGAACTCATGCCTCGCCTCCGGTCGCGTAGTCGGGCTTGCCGGTCAGGCCGAACCACTTCACCGCGGTGTCCACGTCCTTGTCGCCGCGGCCGGAGACGCAGACCACCAGCAGCGGACGCGCGGCCGGGGCGGTCTCGGCGATCCGGTTGCCGAGCCGGATCGCGCCGGCCAGGGCGTGGGCGGATTCGATGGCGGGCATGATGCCTTCGGTCCGGGTGAGCGCCTGGAAGGCATCCATCGCCTCGGCGTCGGTGACCGACTCGTAGTGGGCGCGACCGGTGGCGGCCAGCCAGGAGTGCTCGGGGCCGACGCCCGGATAGTCAAGGCCCGCCGAGATGGAGTGACTCTCCTTGGTCTGACCGTCCTCGTCCTGCAGGATGTACGTCCGCATGCCGTGCAGCACGCCCACCGAGCCGCCGGTGATCGCCGCCGCGTGGCGTCCGGTCTCCACCCCGTCGCCCCCTGCCTCGAAGCCGTAGAGCGCGACCTCGGGGGTGTCGATGAAGTCGGCGAAGGTACCGAGTGCGTTCGAGCCGCCGCCGATGCAGGCCAGCACCGCGTCCGGCAGCCGGCCGTACTGCGCGGTGGTCTGCTCGGCGATCTCGCTGCTGATCACCCGCTGGAACTCGCGCACCATCTTGGGGAAGGGATGCGGGCCGGCCACCGTCCCGATCAGGTAGTGGGTGTGATCGACGGTGGCGACCCACTCCCGCATCGCCTCGTTCATCGCGTCCTTCAGGGTCTGGCTGCCGGATTCGACCGCCACCACCTCGGCACCGAGGAGCTGCATCCGGGCGACGTTGAGCGCCTGCCGGTCGGTGTCCACCCGGCCCATGTAGACCCGGCACTCCAGCCCGAACAGCGCGGCCGCCGTGGCGGTGGCCACCCCGTGCTGGCCCGCGCCGGTCTCGGCGATCACCCGGGTCTTGCCCATCCGACGGGTGAGCAGCGCCTGGCCGAGGACGTTGTTGATCTTGTGCGACCCGGTGTGGTTCAGGTCCTCGCGCTTGAGCAGCACGGTGGCGTTGCCGCACAGCTTGGCGAACCGGGGCGCCTCGGTGAGCGGGCTGGGCCGGCCGGTGTAGTGGGTGCGCAGGTCGGAGAGCTCGGCCCAGAACGCCGGGTCGGTCATCGCCTTCTCGAACTCGGCGTCCAGCTGGGCCAGGGCCGCCATCAGGGCTTCGGGGACGTAGCTGCCGCCGAAGAGGTCGAAATGCCCGCGGTCGTCAGGCAGGGTTGATCGGGTCACCGACCCATTAAACCAGCGGCGGCCGCAGCCGCCTCGTCCTGCCCGCGGCCGGGTGTGCGGTTTCTGCCGGATAATCCACTTCGCCGACACATCTGTCGGCCAGAGTCGCTATCTGGCAGTAAGTGCACGCATGGCCGCGACCGCGGCCCGCGGGTCGCCGCCGGTCACCAGCGCCTCACCGACCAGGACGGCATCCGCGCCCGCGTCGGCCATCCGCTGGGCGTCGGCCAGGCTGAGGATGCCCGACTCGGCGATCTTCACCGCGCCGGCCGGCACCAGGCCGGCCAGCTGCTCGAAGGCGACCAGGTCGACGTCCAGGGTCTTCAGGTTGCGGTTGTTCACCCCGATGAGTTCCGCACCGGCGTCCACCGCCCGCCGCACCTCGTCGGCGGTGTGGGTCTCCACCAGACAGGTGATCCCCAGCTCGTCGCCGAGCGCGAGAAACCGGGTGAGTTCGGCATCGGTGAGGGCGGCGACGATCAGCAGCGCCAGATCCGCGCCGGCCGCCCGTCCCTCCCAGAGCTGGTACTCGGTCACCACGAAGTCCTTGCGCAGCAGCGGGGTGTCGACCGCCCGCCGGACGGCGGCCAGATCGGCCAGCGAGCCATTGAACCGCCGCCGCTCGGTGAGGACGGAGATCGCGGTGGCTCCACCCGCGGCGTACTCCACCGCCAACGACGCCGGATCGGGAATCGTGGCCAGGTGGCCCTTGCTCGGGCTTGCCCGTTTCACCTCGGCGATCACTCCCAGGCCGTCCCCCCGCAGCGCCGCCAGCACCGGCAGGGCCGGTGGCATGGCCGCCACCGCGGCCTCGAGGTCGGCCTGGGGCCTCAGCGCCACGCGGTCCGCGAGATCCTCACGGACGCCCGCGACGATCTCGTCGAGCACCGTCATGCGGGGTCCCCGCGGAGTTGTTCGGGGGAGCGCAGCGGAGGAGAACTCCGCGGGGTGCTCATGCGGCCTGACCGTACCCCGCCCGCCGCAGCACGGCCGTCACGATCAGCGACAACAGCAGCACACCGGCGGCCACCCAGACCAGGGTCCAGTTCGGTCCGAGCAGGAAGGCGATCGAGCCGAGCACGAAGGCCACGGCGGCCACCGCGCTCCCGGCCCAGGCGGCCACGGTCCGTCCGTGGTGGTGGAAGTGGGCAGGACTCGGGGTGGCCTGCGGTTCGCTCTCGCTCACTGTCTACTCCTGCTCGGTGGGCTGGGTGCCATCTTGACAACACCGCCCGGTGGTTTCAACTACCGTGGGCCGGCAATCGCACCAGCCGGGAGGCCTCGGCGACCGCCCGCAGCACGGTCGCTGCCTTGTTCTGGGCCTCGACGTCCTCGCTCGCCGGGACGGAGTCGGCCACCACGCCGGCCCCCGCCTGCACGTACGCCACGCCGTCGGCGATCACGGCGGTGCGGATCGCGATCGCGGTGTCGGAGTCGCCGGCGAAGTCGAAGTAGCCGACCACGCCGCCGTACAGGCCCCGGCGGACCGGCTCCAGCTCGTCGATGATCTCCATCGCGCGCACCTTCGGCGCCCCGGAGAGGGTCCCCGCCGGGAAGCAGGCCAGGGTGGCGGCCAGCGCGGTCCGGCCGGGGGCGAGTCTTCCGGTCACCGCGGCCTCCAGGTGCATCACGTGGCTGTAGCGGCGCACCTTCATGAACTCCACCACGCGCACCGTGCCCGGGGTGCACACCCGGCCCAGATCGTTGCGTCCCAGGTCGACCAGCATCAGGTGCTCGGCGGCCTCCTTCGGATCCTGCAGCAGTTCCGCCTCGTAGGCGGCGTCCTGCTCCGGGGTCTCCCCCCGCGGCCGGGTGCCGGCGATCGGGTGGGTGGTCGCCCTGCCGCCGGCGACGGTGACCAGGGCCTCGGGGCTGGAGCCGACGATCGAGAACCCCTCCAGCCGCAGCAGATAGAGGTACGGGCTGGGGTTGTTCCGGCGCAGCACCCGGTAGACGTCCAGCGGGTCGGCGGTGCAGTCGATCTCGAACCGCAGGCTCGGCACCACCTGGAAGGCCTCGCCGGCCCGGATCTCCTCGATCGCGGCGGCCACCATCGCCTGGTACTGCTCCGAGGTGCTCCGCCGCCGGGTCTCCGGCTCCTCGGCGGTGTCGTCCCGCAGCGCCAGCAGCGGTTCGGACGGACGCCGCAGCGCCTCCGCCATCGCCACCACCCTGGCGCAGGCATCGGCGTAGGCCTCCGCGGCCCGCTCCGGCCGGCCGTCGAAGTTGATCGCGTTGGCGATCAGCCAGATCTCGCCGGTGTGCTGGTCGAGCACCGCGACGTCGGCGGCCAGCAGCATGGTCAGTTCGGGGATGCCGAGCTCGTCCGGGTTGTCGTCCGGCAGCTTCTCCAGCCGTCGCACCACGTCGTAGCCGAGGTAGCCGACCAGCCCGGAGACCAGCGGCGGCAGGTCGGGGTCGCGCGGAGTGTGCAACTGCTCCAGTGTCTGGGCGAGCACCTCCAGCGGATCGCCGCCGGCCGGCAGCCCGTCGATCGGGCGCCCGGTCCAGGTCCAGACCGCCTCACCCTCCCGCTCGCTGAGCGTGGCCGCGGAGGACACCCCGATGAACGAGTAGCGTCCCCACACCCCGCCCGCCGCCGACTCCAGCAGGAAGGTGCCCGGCCGGTCGCCGCACAGCTGGTGGTAGAGCCCGACCGCGGTGAACTCCTCGCCGAGCAGCCGGGTGTGCACGCTGACCACCCGCCGCGTCGCCGCAGCCTCGATGAAGCCCGGCAGGTCGGGCTGGATGGGCAGGTCGATCATGTGCGCGGTTCCTTTCGCGGAGCGGCTGGGGATCCAGTGGCTGGGCGGAGTCTCGAAGCAGACCTCCGAGAGTTCGAACCCAGCTCGAACCTCAGGGATCGCTACGGCTCCTCGGCCAGCAGCAGGTCGGCGTCGAAGCAGGTGGTGGTGCCGGTGTGGCAGGCGGGCCCGGTCTGGTCGACCCGGACCAGCAGGGTGTCGCCATCGCAGTCCAGCCGCACCTCGCGGACGTGCTGGGTGTGGCCGGAGGTCTCGCCCTTCACCCAGTACTGCCGGCGGCTGCGGGAGTAGTAGGTGCCCCGGCGGGTGGCAAGGGTGCGGCGCAGCGCCTCGTCGTCCATCCAGGCCAGCATGAGCACCTGTCCGCTGGCGGCGTCCTGCACCACGGCCGGCACCAGGCCGTCCGGGTTCCGTTTCAGGCGCGCGCTGAGCGTCGGGTCGAGAGTCTCGGTCACCCCGCCATTGTGTCAGCCGCCGGAACCGGGCCGACTCTCGGTCGTGGTCGTGGTCACCGTTCCCACGGTGGAACAATGTCCGCCATGCGTGCCTACTCGCCTACGGCTCCTACAACTCCTCCTCGGTCGGATCGCGCCAGCGCGTCCGACGCTCGTCGTCGGGTATACAACTTCTCCGCCGGCCCCGCCATGCTCCCCCCCAGCGTCCTGGAGCAGGCCCAGTCCGAGTTGCTCGACTGGCAGGGTTCCGGGATGTCGGTGATGGAGGTGTCGCACCGCGGCAAGGCGTTCGTCGCCTGCGCCGACCGGACCGAGGCGCTGCTGCGCGAGGTGCTCGGTGTGCCGGAGAACTACCGGGTGCTGTTCCTGCAGGGTGGAGCCAGCGCCCAGTTCGACGCCATCCCGATGAACCTGACCGCACCCGGCGACGCGGTGAACTTCCTGCACACCGGTCAGTGGTCGGCCAAGGCGATCAAGGCCGCCAGGCGGCAGGAGCTGGACGTCCAGGTGCTGGCCGACGAGGCGGCGTCCAACTACACCACCGTCCCGGCGGCCGACAGCTACCGGGTGAACCCGGCGGCCGCCTACCTGCACTACACCCCGAACGAGACCATCGGCGGGGTGGAGTTCGACCACGTCCCGGACGCCGGTGAGGTGCCGCTGGTGGCGGACTTCTCGTCCACCATCCTGTCGCGGCCGATCGACGTCTCCCGCTACGGCCTGATCTACGCCGGCGCCCAGAAGAACATGGGGCCGTCCGGGCTGTGCGTGGTGCTGGTGCGCGACGACCTGCTGGGCCGCGCCCGTCCGACCACTCCGTCGGTGCTGCAGTACGGCGAGATGGCGGCCTCCGACTCGATGCTCAACACTCCCCCGACCTTCGGCCTCTACCTGCTCGGGCTGATCCTGCAGTGGGTGAAGGACGCCGGTGGGCTGACCGCCATGGCCGAGCGCAACCGCGCCAAGGCGACCGCGCTCTACGCCGCCATCGACGGCTCGGAGTTCTACTCCAACCCGGTCGCGGTGAACGCCCGGTCGTGGATGAACGTCCCCTTCCTGGTGCCGGCCCCGGCCCTGGAGAAGCCTTTCGTCGCCGAGGCCGCCGAGGCCGGCCTGACCAGCCTGGCCGGCCACCGCTCGGTGGGTGGCATGAGGGCCAGCATCTACAACGCCATGCCGATCGAGGGCGTCGCGGCGCTGATCGACTTCATGGCGGATTTCGAACGTCGCAACGGATGAGGAACATGCCCTACAAGATTCGTACCCTGAACGCGATCAGCAACGCCGGGCTCGGCCAGCTGCCCAAGGAGTCCTACGTCGTCGGCTCCGACATCGAGGAGCCGGACGCGCTGATCCTGCGCTCGGCCAATCTGCACGGCGTCGAGATCCCGTCCTCGGTGCTCGCGGTCGCCCGCGCCGGCGCCGGGGTGAACAACATCCCGATCGCCGACTACTCCGCCCGCGGCATCCCGGTCTTCAACACCCCCGGCGCCAACGCCAACGCGGTGAAGGAACTGGTGGTGGCAGCGATCTTCCTGGCCGCGCGCAACATCATTCCGGCCGCGGCCTTCGCCCACCGGCTGGACGGCGACGCCGGCTCGATGGACAAGGCTGTCGAGGGGGGCAAGAAGCAGTTCGTCGGCTTCGAACTGCCCGGCCGGGTGCTCGGCGTGATCGGCCTGGGAGCGATCGGCGTCGAGGTGGCGAACGCCGCGGTCGGCCTGGGCATGCGGGTGATGGGCTACGACCCGGGGATCACCGTGGAGCACGCCTGGAAGCTCTCCAGCCAGGTCGAGCACGTCACGAACCTGGAGCAGCTGCTGAAGCGCGCCGACATCGTCACCGTCCACGTGCCGCTGCTGGACGCCACCCGCGGCCTGATCGGCGCCGACCAGCTGGCGCTGATGAAGAAGTCCTCGGTGGTGGTGAACTTCTCCCGCGGTCCGATCGTCGACCAGGCCGCGGTGGTGGACGCCCTGGAGGCCGGCCGGCTGCGCGGCTACGTCTGCGACTTCCCCACCCCGGAGCTGAACAAGCGGCCGAACGTGGTCACCCTGCCCCACCTGGGAGCGTCCACCCACGAGGCCGAGGAGAACTCCGCCCGGATGGCCGCCACCGAACTGCGGGCCTACCTGGAGGACGGGACCATCACCAACTCGGTGAACTTCCCCGACGCCATCCTGCCGCGCGGCGAGGGCACCACCCGGATCGCGATCGCCAACTCGAACGTGCCGAACATGGTGGGCCAGATCTCCACCCTGGTCGCCGAGGCGGGGCTGAACATCGCCGACCTGCTCAACAAGTCGCGCGGCGAGCTGGCCTACACCCTGGTCGACGTGGACGGCGAGGTCACCGACGCGCTGCTGACCCGGATCCGGCGGATCACGGGTGTGCTCAGCGCCAGGGTGATCTAGGATGCGCTGATCAATCCACACGGTGGCTGAGGTCGGCCCGCAGGGCCAAGTCTCGAAGCCCCGGCGACCCTTCGAGACTCGCGCTACGCGCGACCTCAGGGATCGATCTCGCATTGATCAGCGCATCCCTAGGACTGGTTCGCCCGAGGGTCTGTCGGTCGGGCACCACCCCGGGTTAACGTGGACGGCATGAAGTCGATGCTGAAGCGGACCTTGACCGCCCTGGCGTGCACCGCGGTGCTCCTGGGCATGCCCACCCCCGCGGCCGCTGCCGATCCCGCGGCAAAGCTTCCCCGGCCCGGCGGCGCCACTCCGGCGACCGTCTGCGACATTCTGCCGATCTTCTGGTGGTGCCCGTAGCGGTCGAGACGATTCGCCCGGCGCCGCGCGGGGGTGTGCCAGACTGCCACTGTGAGTTCCCACGTGACCAGGCACCGTCCGGCGCCGCGGAACCCTGCGTCACGCGCGCTGCGGGACGGCGTCATCGAGGCCTTCCTGGCGGGGGCGGTCTTCCTGCTCTCCCGGATCGAACGACCTGACCACGCGCTGACCTCGCTCACCCTGGACATCGTCGTGGCCGCGGGCGCGGCGCTGTCCGGCCGCTGGCCGATGGCCGGTGCGATCGTGGCCGGAGTCGGCGCCACCGGCTGGCTGTTCGTCTGGTGGGAGCGACCCACGCTGGGCCTGGTGGCAACCCTGGTTCCGCTGTTCGCGGTGGTCTCCCGCGGCCGCACCCGGCAGGGGATCTGGCTCACCCTGTGGTACCTGCCGGTGCTCCTGGTGGTGGTGAGCGACCTGGACGCGAAGGGCGTGACCGGGGTGCTGTTCAACGCCGGCTTCGCCGTCGTGCTGTTCAGCCTGGTGTGGGTGACCGGCTGGTTGATCCACCGCAAGGACAGCCGGCTGGACGCCGCGACCAGCGAGTACGAGACCCGGATCCGCGAGCAGCGCCTCGATCTGGCCCGGGATCTGCACGACACCCTCGCCCAGACCGTCACCGGCATGGTGGTCACCACCGAGGGCATCAAGCTCAGGCTGGACGGGAACTGCCCTCCCGAGATCCAGGAGGATCTGGAAACGGTGCTGCGGCTTGGCCGGCAGTCGATCACCGACCTGCGCGGGATGCTGAACGTGCTGCGTACCGCCGATCCGCCCACCGGGACCGGCTCGGCCTGGCGGGCGCAGTCGGTGGCGCGGGCCCTGGCCGACCAGACCGCGGAGCTCCAGCGGCGGGGGTTCGCGGTGACCTCCCTGATCGAGGGCGATCCCGACACGCTCCCGCCCTCGGTGCGCGAGTGCCTCAGCAAGCTGGTGGTCGAAGCCATGTCGAACATGGCCAAGCACGCCACCCCGGGCGGCCAGTGCTCGGCGATGATCGAGGTGACCGAGACCGTGGCCGAGGCCGTCTTCCGCAATCCCTGCGGGGATGTAGCCGGTCAGGCCAACTCCACCCATCTGGGCCTGATCGGCGCCACCGAACGGGTGGAGGCACTGGGTGGCACACTCGACGCCCGCCGCTCGGGGGATCAGTGGATCCTCAGCGCGCGCCTTCCGGTCGCCGGCGGCACCGAGCAGCTGACCGACCGGGGCCTGGCCGACGGCACCGGCGCGAACGCCACCGCTTGACTCAGGCACCGTTCAGCGGTTGTCGGAGGCAGCCTGGCCGGCCGGACCCTGCGCGTGGCGACCGGCCTCACCCCGCCAGGTCGTCCCCGGTGAAGGGCACCAGCCGGTCGCTGTTCGCCAGGTGCATCGGCTCCAGCCCGATCCCGCTGCGGTTCGCGGCCGCGAGCAGGGTGCGGGCCCACGCCCGGTCGTTCGCGTCCATCGGCTCGTTGCCGGGACGCGCCAACAGCAGGGCGAAGGAGAAGTATTCGGCGAAATGGGTCAGCACCGCCATCAGGGAGTCGGCGAAACCCCGGTCGGGCAGGGTCGGCAGATCGCCGATCTCGTGCAGTTGGCGGATCGCGCGCCGCTCCCGGTCGAGGAAGATGAGGTACAGCCGCCACTCGGCGAACCCCAGCGGGCTCATCAGTTCCAGCCAGTACTGGTGGATTTCGATGTCGGTGCGGAGCGGGCGGTCGAGAAGTTCCGTGTTCGTCATGCCGGGATCCTTGGCGGCGGTCGGCGGAATGCGCCAGTTGTCCACAGCCGCGGGTACCGGCGGCAGCGCCTGGGGATAACCGGGCTCCGCCGCGCGCCGGATCGCCGAAGTGGTCGAGTTGATCGACCGCGTACAGATCGGCCATGACGAAGCCGCCGAAGCCCCACTTCTCCCGCAGCAGACCGATCAGCAGTTCGCGGTTGGCGGTGCACGGCACGCCGTCGATGGAACAGGGCGGCCACCTCCGCGCCATCCTCGGCAGGATCCCGGTCCCCAGTCCGTCCCGGACCACGCGTCCGCCCGGTGCAGGCTGTAGATCGAACCCAGCCGCGCCACCGCTCGATCTCGGCGTGGAGCTCGTCGGTCAACTCGTAGGTGGAGCCGGTTCGCCGGTGGGCATGCCAACCGAGCATCGCTGGTTGGGCTGCTCCACCTTCTCCCGCAGCGAGAGCCGCCCGAGAAGATCCTCGACCCGTTCCGCACCGGCGAGCGTGATGTCCTGATACGGGTACCGGAGGTCGAACAGCATGGCTGACCTCCTGGAGGGAGAGACGGGTCGAGACGACAGGGCGACAAACTCGCTGTCGCCCGATCCGGCACGATACTCCGGATCAGCCCTCAGCGGCGGTCCCCGGCCGCAACCCGCCGCCCGAGGACCGCCCGCTGCTCAGCCGACCGTCCGCTACCGCTTCACCTTCACCGTGCCGGTCGCCTCGCCCAGCCCCGCGACATCGGCCACCGGACCCGTGCCGTCCGCCGCCTCGGCCCTCAGCGTCCAGGTGTAGCTGCCCGGGGCCACCTTCCGGCCCTTGGCGTCACGGCCGTTCCACTGCAGCCCGCGCAGCGATCCGGAGGCGGTGGCCCTGGTGGCGATGCTCCGCACCAGGACGCCGTTGGCGTTGCGGATCTCCAACGTTCCGGCCTTCAGCGGCTTGGTGGTGTCCAGTTCCGGACGCCAGGCCCTGCCCGCCCGGAACGAGGACGGTGCCAGCATGCCGAGCAGTCGGGGCCGGCTGGTTCCGGTGCCCGGCAGCGTGGCAACCTCGATCGTGGTCTCGGTGACCCAGGCCACCTGACCGACGCCGTCGATCGCCACGCGGAAGCCGGTGGCCACCGGGACCGGACGCTTCTCCCCGGTCGCGACGTTCCACAGCTCGACGGTGCGCGAGTCCTCCTCGAGACCCGGCGCGGGCGGGCCGTAGTGGAACACCAGCGCGTGGCCGTCGCCGAGCGCCTCGACCTTACCGTCGATGGCGTGGGACTCCTGGGTGCGGTAGTTGATCACCTGGGCGGTGTAGCCCACCTCCGGGTAGCCGGACGAGACGGCGATCCAGTCGCCCCAGATCCGCAGGTCTCCGGCCCAGTACTCCGGCCCGGCCGGAAGGGTCAGGCTGAGCGGGGTGGCGGACGGCCGCGCCAGGTCACGGATCGTGACCGTCCTGCTCTCCTCGTTCAGGGTCGCCACCAGGCTGCCGAAGACGGCCGGGTAGAGCCCGGTGTCGTACCGCGTGCCGTCGACCCGCCGGACGAAGTCCTGGGTGGCGGCGTACGGCCCGGAGAGCCCCATCAGGTTGCTCTTCTGACGTTGGTTGAACGTCCGCTTGGCGCCGTCGTAGTACTTGGTGCGCAACGAGGTGCAGCAGTCGGCCGCGCTCCGGGCACCGGAGGCGAAGGCGTTCCAGCCGGCGTCAACCGGACCGGTCAGGCGCACCTCCTTGCCGATGCCGCCGGCCGCGAAGGTGCGGTACCACAGCGGATTGGGAGCCGATTCGGGGTACGGCCGGGAATCGATCGCCAGCACCCGGTTCGGTGCCAGCGCCAGGCTGCCGACCTGGCTGGGAACCTTGCGACCGATGATCGACCAGGAAACCTTCAGCCCCTTGGTCAGCCGGCCGTAGACCACGCCCCTGCTGGCGTGAACCGCCGCGGCCAACGGGCGCGACGGGTCACGGAAACCGGTACCCTGCGGCCTCCTGATCGTGCCGGTCGAGGTGAGCTTCCGGACCCGGGAACCCTGGCTGAACCAGACGCCACCGCCCTTGCCGCCGGTCCAGTGGGTGACCTGGTCGACGCCCTGCGAGACCTCGTAGGAGAGGTCCAGGTACCTGCTGTCGCCCTTGCGCAGGGTCACGCAGCTCGGCTTGGCGGGGGTCGCCAGGGCGGCCCGGCAGACCTGCAGCCTGGTCTTCGTCCCGACCAGGTAGTGGACCCGGTTGGCCGAGACCGCGATGTCCAGCAGGCCGGGGACGTGGATCGCAGCGGGGCCCTCGGTCCCGTCGGTGGGCGCGACCACCAGGTAGGTGCGTTCGTGCTGCTGGGCGTCGTAGCCCGAGGCCCGGGCGGCGACCGTCCGGCCGTCCGCCGAGATCGCCTGCGGCGTGGCGTCGGCCGGGGCACCGGTGCCGAACCGGACCGGCAGGTGCTGTGCCGTGGCGCCGGAGAGATCGAAGACCCGCCCGTCGTTGAGCACCACCCGGTTGCTCACCGCGTCCCTGATCCTCAGGCATTCGGAGACCACCGCGCTCTGCTCGGCGGTCACCGCCACCTTGCGCTGAGCGCCGGTGGCAGGCTCCCAGACGACGAAACCACCCAGTCTGGCGGTGTCACAGCCCTCGTCCGAGGTCACCAGATCGGTGAGTTCGAGCTTGTAGAAGACGCCCTGATAGCCGACCAGGGATCCCTGCCCGGCCAGCGTGTCGGGTAGCTGCTGCCAGGTCCTGCCATTGTTGCGCGAGTACTCGTGGACGAACTCCCGCGAGCTCACCTTCACCTGACGGACCAGGGTGTCGCCGCTGGCGGCGATCAGGCTGGTGTCGGCGTACATCCTGGGCAGCGGGATGCTGGTGACCGGGGCGAGAGTGCCGTCGGCCTGGGCCGGCGTCGCCTGGAGGAACGGAAGGAAGAGGGCGAGAACGCCGGCGAGAACGCCGAAGATGCGCCGCATGATGACTCCTCGATGATCGGGGATGGTGCTCAACCTACGCAGCTGGTGCCCAGGACGTGGCGGCGTACTCCTGGTTCTTCTCGCCGTCCCCGCCATCGCCGCCGCTCGACCGGGCGGCCGCGCTCAGGAGGCCGCCAGCCAGCGGCGCGCCAGCGCGATCCTCGCCTCGACCTGCTCGGTGGTGGCCTGCGCCAGGGACGGTCCGCCCGCTTCCCGGCGCAGGCCGGCGTGGACGTGGCTGTGCGGGACCCCCCTCACCCTCGCCAGCTGCGAGACCAGGGAGTTGAGCTCCTTGCGGCGGGTCTCCAGGGCACGGTGCAGACTGACCGATTCCGGAACCCGCTCGCGGCGTTCCTGCCGCACCCGACGGGCCAACTGGCGACGCTGCCGCTGGGCGAGCAGGGACGCCACCTGGTCGGGCTCGAGCAGGCCGGGCAGGCCGAGGTAGTCGGCCTCGTCCGCGCTCTCCGGCTCGGCGAACAGCCCGAACTGGCGGTTCTCGAACATCACGTGGTCGAAGACCGCCTGCGACTCCAGCGCCTCGAACCGGCCGTCCTCGAGGTCGGCGGTGTTCTGGGTGCGGTTGGCCTCGGCGATGAGCGCGTCCTCCGGAGCCCAGAGATCCTCGTCGTGCTTGGGACGGCCCAGGACGTGATCCCGCTGCCGCTCCAGCGCACCGGCATGGGCCAGCAGGATCGGCACGGTCGGCAGGAAGACGGTGGCCAGCTCACCGCGTCGACGGCTGCGGACGAACCGTCCGACCGCCTGGGCGAAGAACAGCGGGGTGGCGATCGCCGTGGCATAGACGCCCACCGCCAGCCGAGGCACGTCCACCCCCTCGGAGACCATGCGTACCGCCACCATCCAACGTTCCTCGGAAGCCGAGAACTCCTCGATCTTCCGGCTCGACCCCGCATCGTCGGAGAGCACCACCACAGCAGGCTCGCCGGTGATCGTGTGCAGTGCCCGCGCGTAGGCGCGGGCCTGTTGTTGATCGGTGGCGATCACCAGCCCTCCGGCGTCCGGAACGTGCCGGCGCACCTCGGTCAGCCGCTTGTCCGCCGAGCCGAGCACAGCGGCGATCCACTCCCCCTTCGGGTCCAGCGCGGTGCGCCAGGCCTGCGCGGTGACATCCTTGGGCAGCGGCTCCCCCAGCCCGACGGCCAGCTCGTCGCCGGCCCTGGTCCGCCACCGCATCCCGCCGCCGTAGGCCATGAACACCACCGGACGGACCACGTGGTCGCGCAGCGCCTCCGCGTAGCCGTAGGTGTAGTCGGCCACCGAGCGGCGGGTGCCGTCCGCCTCCTCGGCGTAGCTGACGAACGGGATCGGCGTGGCGTCCGAGCGGAACGGCGTACCGGTCAGCCCGAGTCGCCGGGTGGCCAGCGCGAAGGAGTTCGCGACCGCGTCCCCCCAGCTGAGGTTGTCCCCGGCGTGGTGGAGCTCGTCGAAGATCACCAGGGTGCGGGCCCGGACGGTGAGCGCCTCCCAGGCGAACGGACGCACCGCCACCCCGGCGTAGGTGACCACCATGCCGTGGTACTGCCGAGAGCGGCCCTTCCGCGAACCGCCCAGGCCTGGGTCAAGCTGGATACCTGCCTTCGCGGCCGCCTCGGCCCACTGCACCTTCAGGTGCTCGGTCGGCGCCACCACGATCACCTGCTCCACCCGGCGATCCGCCAGCAGTTCGGACGCCACCCGCAGCGCGAAGGTGGTCTTTCCCGCGCCGGGGGTCGCCACGGCGAGGAAGTCCTGCGCGTCCAGCTCGCGGTAGCGGGCCAGCGCCTCCTCCTGCCAGGCCCGCAGCCGGGAGGCCGTACCCCACGCCGCCCGCCCCGGGAACGCCGGGGAGAGCTGCCAATGAGCGTGGACCGATTCAGACATGGGCGACCGAGGCTAGTGCCGGGTCGTCCTCAATTCGGCAGCGGCGCGCCGGTGAGCCTCAGGGTGTCCGAGCAGTGAACTGGATCCCACGCCGTCGGGTCGACAATGCCGCCCAGCGCGCATCCGCGCCGCATATCGCGCGGCTGCCGGCGTCGACCATTGCCAGTCGCGCAATGACGCCGCATACCGGGCAATTTCGAGGCCTCGTATGCGGTGCCGATGCGCACCACCCGACCAACCACCCCGATCGCCCAACGATAAGCGGCGGCAATGCGCGGCAAGACAACAGCCGTGCTCGCGGCCGCTGATCAGCGAACCCCAGCGCTTGCTGCGACTTCGCCGCTAGTGGGCCGTGACCACAGTCAGGACAGGCTCGTCTTCACTCCTGCCAGGGGTTGAGCAGTCGGACGCCCGTCCGCTCGAAGTCGCTGATGTTCCGCGTGACAAGCGTGAGATCGTGCACGAGACCGGTGGCCGCGATGAGTGCATCCATCTCGGGCAACGGATCTGGGACGTGCAAGGCGGCCGCCACGATCGCGATCTGCTCGTCAACCGCCAGAACACGACCCCCCACCATCGGTCGGACATCCTCGTTGAGCCAGAGGCGAAGTGGACGCGCGCCGGCTGGGTCACTGCGCTCCTTGCGTCGCACGCCACGCTCCAACTCCAGCATCGTGATGGCGCTCAGCGCGAGATCGCCGATCTCCTGCCCTCGCAGCCAGGCCATCAGAGCCGACGACCGCTTCAAGCGCGCGTCGCTGATGATGTTCGTATCGAGCAGGTACTTCACAGGTCCAACTCGCGAGGCGCTTCCACCCGGCGCTGCGGCAGCTCCAACTCGATGTCCTCCGTGCCCCGTGCCCACAGCCGGTCACCCACGAGTTCCCGCTCACCAGAGAGCCGATCAAAGTCGGCGGCCGTCATCAGCACGTGTGAGCGGCGACCGTGATCGGTGATCGTGACAGGGCCCTGCTCGGCAGCTCGCTTCGCTGCCGAGACATCGCGATTGAACTCGCGACTCGTGATCGTGGTGCCGGTCATCACTCTTCCCATCGCCATTGTGCCTACAGTAGGTATTTTAGCAGGCCTCCAGCGTCAGTCCTCGGCCAAGCCTTGCGCAGCCAGCCAGTCCTTAGCGCGCTTGATGGACGCCCGGGCAAGCCACGCCTCCTGGACGACCTCGGTCAACTCCTCCAGCGACAGCTCACCCACCCTGCTGCCCCGCAGCAGCACAGACGGGTGCCCGTCGAAGTGCGGCGTGGTGAAGAAGGGCACGTCGCCGTTCCGCAGCAGGGCCTGCTTGTCGCCCTCGGTGCACGTCCAGAACACGATGACATCCGAGTACAGCTCTCCGGTCTGCGGGTCGACCGCGTCAGGGCGCGGGTTGCGAAAGAACACGAATGACCGGCCGTTGACCTGGTAGATCGGATTGCCCAGCGAGCCAGCGGTCTCTGTCACGAAGGGCATGGCCATCGCAACGTCGTGGATATCGGACAGGCGTGCCCGGCGTGAGCGCTTCACCACGAACCAGAGTGTAGTAAGACGCCCTGATGCCGCCGGCCACCGCGAAGTACCGACTACCGACGTTCTCTGAGAGCTGGGCCGAACGGTCCACGCCCCGCATCCGCGCAGCGGGTCGGGAACGGCGGCTCACCGACCCGGCGGGTCGTCGCCAAGAATGATCGCCCGCACTTCCCCCGGGTCAAGATCGAGTCCCGGCCACGCCGCGATCCGACTGAACGGGAAGGCCGCCATCATCTCCGCCCACCCGGACTCGCCAATGACGTGTTCGGCGGTCTCGGCGGGCATCCGGGCACGCACCACCTCGACGAGTCGGTCGCGTGCCGCCGGGTTGGCCAGGATCTCGCCCAGGGTCGACTGCAGGCTGAGTCCGCTCGGCTTCTCGTCGCCCACCACGTGAACGACCGCGGTGAGGCGCAGATCGCGGCTGGACGCTCCCACCGAGAACTCGTAGTGCCCACCTTCGAGACGCCACTGTCGAGCCGCCGTGTCCCAGTAGCGCAACTCGTCCCAGCAGACCTCGATCGTCGCGCTACGTCGCGTCCCGGGCTCGAGGTCGCGGATGCAGACTCCCTTGAGCTCTCGGGGCGGCCGCGCCACGGCCGAGTTCTGCATGCCCACATAGAGCTGCGCAATCTCCCGCCCGCGTCGCTGACCCGTGTTCTGCAGGAGGAACTCCACGCGCACCCCGTTGCGGGTGGGGAGCACCTCCAGCTCGGAGTAGTCGAACTGGGTGTAGGAAAGGCCGTGCCCGAACGGGTACCGGACGTGGTGGCCGAGGGCGTCGTGACCGCGATAGCCGACGAACAGACCCTCGCCGTAGCGAACGGCGCCGGAGTCGCCCGGGAAGTGCAGGTAGGACGGCACGTCCTTCAGCGACAGCGGGATCGTCTCCGCCAGCCGCCCGGACGGAACGACGTCCCCAACCAGAATGTCGCAGAGCGCCGAGCCGCCGGCCTGCCCCAGGAGCCAGCCGTGGACGATCGCCCCGGCCTGCTCGTCGAATGGAGCGACGTCGACCACCCCACCGGCGACCAGCACGATGACGGTCCGGGGAGCGACGTCGAGCACGGCCGCGATCAGGTCGAGCTGGTCGTCGGGCAGGGCGAGACTGGTGCGGTCGGCACCCTCGGCCTCGGCCGCATCCGGCAGGCCGACCACCAGGACGGTGGTGGCGCAGGTTCCAGCGACGACCGTTGCCTCTTCCTGGAGTCGCGCCAGGGTCCGCGGATCAGTCGCGTCCAACGAGTAGCCGGGCGCGTACTCGATCGGAGTCTCAACGTAGCGCTCGCGGAGCGCGGCCAGCAGGTTGTCGGTGCTCGTCGGGTTGACCCGCGAACTGCCTCCACCCTGAATCCGGGGCTGGGCGGCGAGCGCGCCGATGACGGCGATCGACGAACTCGGCTGCAGCGGGAGCAGACCGTCGTTCTTGAGCAGCACCACCGCCCGGGCGGCCGCCTCGCGGGCGATCGCCTGCTGCCGCGCCGGATCCACGGGTTCGGCGGTCGCTGCCCGGGTCCGCTCGGCGAGGGTCGCCATCCGCCGGGCGGCGGCGGCCAGCATGCCGGGATCGAGGTCGCCGGACGCGATCGCACCGACGATGGCGTCGGTGGGCTGGCGGCCGGCGGCGGGCATCTGGAGGTCGAGTCCCGCCTTGAGCGAGGCGACCCGGTCGGCCACGGCACCCCAGTCGGAGACCACGACCCCGTCATAGCCCCATTCCTGTCGCAGCACCTCGGTCAGAAGCCAGCCGTTCTCTGCCGCGGGTACGCCGTTGATGCTGTTGTAGGCGCACATCACCACCCAGGGGCGCGCTGCCCGGACGACGTGTTCGAAGGCCCGTAGGTAGAGCTCCCGGAGGGTTCTCTCGTCGACCTCGGAGGAGACCCGGAGCCGGTCGGTCTCCTGGTTGTTGGCGGCGAAGTGCTTCGCGGTCGCCGCGACCCCCTCGGACTGAATGCCGTCCACCATCCCGGCCGCCAGCTGACCGGAAAGCCACGGATCCTCCGAGTAGTACTCGAAGTTCCGTCCGCCCAACGGCGATCGCTTGAGATTCAGGCCCGGGCCGAGCACGACATCCACCCCCAGGGACCGCGCCTCCCGCCCGATCGCCGCGCCCACCTGTCGGACGAGTTGCGCATCGAAGGTGGCGCCGAGGGCGACTGCGGGAGGGAAACAGGTTGCCGGCAGGCTTTCGCCGATGCCGAAGTTGTACTCGTCCGGCTGGCGACGGATGCCGTGCGGGCCGTCGGCCAGCAGGAGCGCCGGGATGCCCGCCGCTGCCACGCCGTGGGTTCGCCAGAAGGTCGCACCGTTGGTCAGCGCCGCCTGGTCCTCGAGCGGCAGATCCTCGATCCTCGACGTCATTTCCCGATTCCTGCCGTGATGCCGGTGATGATCTGCTTCGTCGCCACGATGAACAGCACCAGCAGCGGGATCGTGGCGATCACCAGGCCGGCGAACAACGATGCCCAGTCGGTCTGGTACTCGCCGAAGAACTTGCTCAAGCCGACGCCGAGCGTGAAGCGCTCCGGGCTTCGTAGCAGGACCAGGGGCGTGAGGAAGTCGTTCCAGATCGGAACGAAGCGGAAGACCACCACCGTGGCGATGGCCGGCCGGACCAGCGGCACCGAGACGGCGACGAAGGACCGGATCGGCCCGGCGCCGTCGATCATCGCCGCCTCCTCCAGATCGAGCGGGAGTTGCCGGAAGAAGGCAGCGAACACGAAGACCGAGAACGGGATGCCGTTGGCCGCGTAGACCAGGACGAGGCTGAGGGGGTTGTCGATCAGCCGGAGGGCGTCCATCAGGTGGAACATCGGCAGGATCGCGAGCATGAAGGGGATGAACAGCCCTGAGATGAACAGCGCCTCCAGCAGCTCGCGGCCGCGGAACCGCCAGCGCGCCACGGCATAGGCGGCCGGCAGTGCCACGATCGTGGACAGCCCGACCGACGCGATCGTGATGGTGAGGCTGTTGACCGTGTAGGTGGAGAACGACGCCTTGGTCCACGCGTTCACATAGTTCTGCAGCGTGGGGTCGGCAGGCCAGGGCCACGGCTCGATGGCGATCGCGAGGTGGGTTCGGAAGGAGTTCAGGATCATCGTGACCAGCGGAATGATCGAGACCGCCGCGTAGCCGCACAGCAACACCGCCACGACGGTCCCCCACACCGCCCGCCTGCTCTTGGTCCAGCGGGTCGGTGACGGTCCCCGGACGGGGTCGAGCAGCACCGTGCTCACGAGAGCCTCGCCTCCTGCCGCGCGAACAACCGACGGCCGATCAGGGCACCCGCGATGACCAGCACGAACATGATCGTCGCCAGGGCCGACGACACCCCGAGGGCGTTCGGTGCGCCCGACTGGAAGGAGGTGCGGAAGAACAGCAGGCTCAGCACGTCCGTGGCACCGGCGGGCGAACCGGAGACCCCGCCCAGCGCGTAGGGCAGGGCGAACGACTCCATGGAGCCGATGTAGGTCAGGATCGAGACCGTTCCGATGACCGGGACGAGCAGGGGCAGGGTGACGTACCAGAACTGGCGCAGGCCGACCGCGCCGTCCAGGTTCGCCGCCTCGTGGAGTTCGGGCGGAATGCCCGCCAGCCCGGCGCCGTACAGCAGGACGGGGAAGCCGATCCACTGCCAGACGCTGACCAGCACCAGGGTCGGCAGGGCAAGCGTGGGATTGCCCAGCCAGGGCAGGGCGAGCGCGTCCAGCCCGATCGCGCGCAAGGCCGCGTTCACCGGGCCGAAGGAAGGCGAGAGCAGGAGCGTCCAGAGGTAGCCGACCACCAACGGGCTCACCAGGTACGGGGTGGTGTAGAGCACCTGGAACACCCGGCGAAACGGCAGCCGGTCGAGTTGTACGGCGAGGAAGAGGCCGATCGTGTTCTGCAGGATCAGCGTGCCCAGGAACAGGACGATGTTGTTCCGCAACGCGTTGGGCAACTGGACGGTGAACGGACGCTCGGTGAACAGGGTGACGAAGTTGGCGAACCAGTTGAACCCGACGAGCCTGGTGCCGCCGCCCCACTCGAACAACGAGTAGGCCAGGGCACTGATCATGGGGTAGAGCAGTACGACCGCGAAGAGGGTGAGCGCAGGGAGGACGAACAGTGCGATCATGAGCGGCGGCGTCCTGCGACCCACCCTCCTCGCGGACCGGCTCACTGGACGGTGCTGGCGAAGTCGGCCGGATCGAACCAGGCGTCGAGCCCGGCCTGGTACTCCGCGGCGGCGTCGGCGGCGCTGAGGTCACCGAGCCACTGCCGCTGGACCAGTCCACCGACCAGTTCGGTGCCGGTGGGGGTCCCGAACCGGAGGTAGGCGTTGCCCAGATAGGTCGATGGGTTGGCCTCGTAGCGCTCCTTCATCGCCGCGAGCAGCGGGTTCTCCAGCGTGACGCCGGCGCGGGCCGGAATGGTGCCCATCGCGTTGGTGTACGCCTGGGCGAACTCCGCGGTGGAGAAGTAGTCGATCAGTCTCTTGGCCTGTTCGGGGTGCTCCGAACGAGCCGCCAGAGCCCAGCCGCCATCGACGTAACCGACCGTGACGGCCTTGTCGACCGGCCAGTCGGGGCCGACCGGGACATCGAAGCTGTCGTAGTCGAGGTCGGCACCGAGGCCGCGGAAGGTCGAGACCTGCCAGGTTCCCGAGGGGAACATCGCCGCCTTCCCGGTGGCGAACAGGGTCACCGCGGCGTCGAGGGTGACAGCGGTGACATCATCGACCAGGTACGGCTTGATCTCGTCCATCAGGGCGAAGGCCGCGACGTTCTGCGGGTCGGTCATCGTGGTCTCGCCGGTCAGGAAGCGGCGCTGGAAGTCCGCGGCTCCGCGCCGGGCGTTCTGGAAGATCTCCGCCCCCAGCGCGGTCTGCGGGACATCGCCGCCCGGGATCACGATCGGCGCCACTCCGGCGGTCTTGAGCGCCTCGCACAGCTGCAGGAACTCCTGCCAGGTGGTGGGCACCTGGAGTCCGTTGTCGCTGAAGATCTTCTTGTTGTAGTAGACCTGCGCGGTCTGGATGCCTTGCGGAACCGCGTAGACCAGACCGTCGGCCCGCGAGGACACCGTGCCCAGCACCGAGTCGGTGAAGCCGTCCCAGGACGCTACGACGTCGGTCAGCGGCAGGATGGCCTGGTTGGCGGCCATGCCCTCGAGGATGCCGGAGCGCACCGCGACCACGTCCGGGCTGCCGGAACCGCTGAGCGCCGTGGTGAGCAGGGTCTCGTAGTTCTGGTTGGGGTGCTGGGTGACTGAGACCTTGATGCCCGGATTGGCCGCCATGAACGTCGGCAATACCGTCTCCTCCAACGCCGTCCGGGCGTCGGCGCTCCAGGTCCACACGCTCAACTCCACCGATTCTTCGCTGGGCGGGGCGGCCGCGGTGATGTCGGCCGGAGCCGCCGTGCTGCACCCCGCCAGGGCGAGGCCGACGGCGGCGACGACCCCCGTGGTCAGCGCACGCCAACGCGTGGTTCTCGTGTTACTCATGTTGCTCCTCACCTCGTGGGGCACGACTCTGTGTTGGTGAAACTCCTGGGATGGACGCGGTGCCATCCACTGACGAGTCTCGGCGGAGGTCGATTGGTCTAGCAATGAATGATGATGCTGACCGATTGGATATCCATGCTGTCTATCGCGTGATCATGCAACTGCTAAACGGTCACCCTTCGTGACGAGCTACGACGAAAGTCCTGCGGCGACATTCCGGTCTTCTGCCTGAAGTATCGCGAGAAGTACCCCGCGTCGGCGAAGCCCGCCTGGCGCCCCACCACGGCGACCGCGGTGTCGGTGCGGCTCAGCAGGTCCTTGGCGATGGTGATCCGGTGACGCTCCAGCAGCGTGTGGAAGCTCTCCCCGGTGACCTCCCGGACGACATGGCTGGTGCGAGACACCGACAGGTTGAGCCGCGCACCCAGTCCAGCCAGGGTCGGACCATGCGCCAGGTGCTCGCGAATGTAGGACTCGATCACCGCCCGCTTGCCCGCCCCGGGCTGAGCCTTGATCCGCTCCAGCCGATCCAGGACGTCCAGAAGATAGTGCCGTAGCGGTCGGGACAACCCCAGCAGGCGCCGCCGCTCCGTTGTATCCAGCCTGGTCAGCTCAAGGTCAGGCGGAGCGTCCTCGCGCGCGATGACCTGGCCGACGAAGACCACGGCAACCAGTACGTTCTGGCTCCACAGCGGCACGATCACCTCGTCGGCACCGGCGTGACAGGTGCGGAAGAACGGATCCGACCGTCGGCCTTCCGGGGGCGAGCAGGCCGGCACCAGGTCGTTGTTGTCGCATTTGGTGCAGGCCGGCAGGTCGCGATCCTTCCAGTCCATGCAGAACTCGGACCGATGGTTCTCATAGCGCTCGCTACTCATCGAGATGCCGTCCGGCCCGTCCCACCGGTTCGAGAGGACGCGGAAGCACACCTGGCGTCCGCTGGCTGCCTCGAAGGCATCGAGGGCGTCATCGACCTCCGCCCGCAGCTCCACAACCGCCTGGAGATTAGCGTCACTCACAGCGAACATATCCCATAGCGTAGCCGGATCGTGCATTGCCGATGAACCTCCGCGTGGCGAAGGCTGAGGGACGCCGACCAGCAGAAGGAGTTTCGCCCATGCCGCATCGCGGAGTCCCTCGGCCGCTCCCAGACGAGGTCTTCGACATCGGGGTGGTCGGGGGCGGCCATGCCGGCTTTGCGGCGGCCCTGCGCCTGGCCCGGAGCGGACGGCGGGTCGTCCTGATCGACCGTGGCGGCGACCTGGTCGCGGAATCCGGACGATCGTTCGCCGGCATCGCCGGAACCGGCGACGAACCGATCTGGCGGGAGTTGGTCGCCGGCGTCGACCGACTCGGCGGACTCGGTCCGGACTGGCTGGATGGGGCGCTGACCGAATGCGTCGCCACATCCATGCTCATGGCGAGCCCGATCCGGGCGCTCTACCATGCGACGGTCATCGGCATGGATCTCGATTCCGACGGCCTACCGAACGCGGTCCGGGTGGCCACCCGCGCCGGGGTTCGGCGGATCCGTGCCGGTCGCTGGCTGGACGCCACGCCGACCGGGGAGTTCATCGGCATCCTCAACCCGGGAGAATCCCGACGAGATCCTTCCGGCTCGCGGGGATGGATGTTCCTGCAGCACCCGGACTGGGCGGCATTGCCGATCCCGGACGACGCTCGCGTCACGGCCTGGCCCTCCGAACGCGCGCTGCCGCTGGGCTTCTCGGCAGGCCACGGACCGGACCTGCTGGGTGGCCTCGACCAGGTGGCCGGCATCCTCGGGCCTGCCGAACTGCGACGGGTCTGCCTCAGCCACTTCAGCTTCGCCCCGTTCCACCTGTACGACCCCGCAGCCCAGCCCCACCGTGAGCTACCCGCGAACGTGGTCTCCGCCGTCGCGCCGCTCGGCTCGGAGGCCATCACCGATCTGTCCACGCTGCACCAGCTCGGGATCAGCGCGGCCGACCTGGCTCAACGAGTGCCTGCCGCCGGCCCGGGCAAGCCGGGACTCGACCCGGTCTGGGCGCCCGTCACCTCGGTCCGCACCGAGGTGACGGTGGTCGGCGCCGGTACCGGTGGGGTGCTGGCAACCGTCGCCGCCGCCAGGAGCGGCGTGAGGGTTCACGCGGTCGAAGGCTCGACCCAGGTCGGCGGTGTCGGGACAGTCGGCGGCATTCACGTGTACTGGTTCGGCGCACCCGGCGGGTTGCAGACGGAACTCGACGACCGTACCCGTTCGATCATGCACTCTCACGCGCGCGGCCCCTTCCGCGACGGGCCGTTCAACCCGTGGGCGAAGCTCATCGCGGCCGAGCAGATGCTGGCGGAGTCGGGCGCCACCCTGAGCAGGGAGACGGTGCTTTACGAGGTGGAACGCCGAGGCGAGGCGATCACCGCGATCTGGTGCGCCAGGCCCGGCGGCATCATGAAGATCGAGGCGGAGGCGTTCGTCGACGCCACCGGGGACGGCGATCTCTGCGCCCTGGCGGGCGCCGACTTCCGGCTCGGCCGCGAGACCGACGGCCTGCTGCATGCCTACTCCCAGTCGAGCGGACGACTTCGTCGGCTCCACGGCGAGCCGCGGATGGACACCGTCAACTTCGACGCCGGCTTCTGTGACCCGACCGATCCCGTCGACCTCACCCGCGCCCGCCAGGAGGGCATCGCGGCCTACCTGATCGCCGGGGCGTTCGAGGAGACCCAGCGGCCCACCTACGTCGCCCCCGCGCTCGGCATCCGTCAGGGCCGGCAGATCGCCACCGATCTCGTCCTCACCCTGGACGACCTGGTCAGTCGTCGGCGGTTCCCGGACGCGATCGGCTACACCGCGTCCCACTTCGACAACCACGCCACCGACATGCAGTTCGAAAGCGACCAGGCGGTGTTCTACCAATGGGTGCTGGGGCAGGCTCGCGTCCCGATCGGAGCGGAGCTCAGCTACCGGCAGCTCCTTCCGGTGGGCCTGGCGAACGTCTGGATCGGGTCGCGCTGCCTCGGCCTCACGCAGGAGGCCCAGTACGTCACCCGGATGCAGCGCGATATCCAACGGGTCGGCGAGGTCGCCGGACTGGCCGCGGCTCTCGCGGTCCGCGAGCGGACCGGGAGCAGGACGGTCGACCTGGCTCGCCTTCAGGAACTGCTCACCGCGAGCACGGCGCTCGGCACCCGACCACGCTCGCTCGAGACCACCTTCGGGCTGTACCAGAGGCTCTCCGACGACGGCGAGGTTCAGTTCCAGCCGCGACAGGCCACCAGCCACGCCCTCCTCGACCAGCTCCGCCCCGGCAACGCCGTCCCGACCTCCGTCGGCCAGGTCGTGGCGGCTCTGGACTCCGCGATGCCCGATGCCAGCCTGTGGTGGGCCGCCCACAACCCCGAAGCCTGCCGTGACCAGGTCGAGGCCCGCCTGGCCAGCAGCAACCCATCCACCACCTGGCTGGCGGCCTGCGTGCTTGCGATGTGGAACCAGACCGCCGCCGAACCGCGGCTGCTCGCCGCGATCGAGACTCTCGAGCCCTCCCCGATCCGTCATCGGCCCCGACTCCAGGAAGGATCGGAAGCCGGGCCCAGCGAGGCGGAACGGTCCGCACCGCGTTGGCTCACCGCCGTCGTGCTGCTCGGTCGCTGCGGAACCGAGGCGGCGATCCCCGTCCTCGCCTCGCTGGCGGCGATTCGTACCCATTCGGTGGACACCCTCTCGACTGTCGCCCTCGCTGTCGGTCGCCTGGCCACCCGGCTCGATGGCTCACGCGACAGAGCATCGTTGAGGCAGATACTGGATACCCTCAAGGCGGCGACGCCGCTCGCCACCACCGACTATGCCGCCCGCGACGTCGGCGCCCACAGCCACACCGCCGCGACCCGGGGCCATCCGGCTCCCGACCACGTTGCGGCCAACCACGTCACCGAACCGATCGCCTCCCAGCTACGGGCGACCTACCAGGACCGGACCCCGCAACTCGCGAAGGCACTGGCCGCCGCGGAACGACTTCTCGGCGACATCGGGGAGCTCACGGCGCCCGAGGTGTGAGCCGAACCAGCGCGCCGGTGGGTCGCGAACAAATCGACCTCCAGATTGCCTCTCCAGGCCGGTTCTGGCCTTCTCGGCGCAATCTGGAGGTCGATTTGTCGAACATCAGGGCTCTACGAACCGGGGTCGCCGGATTCGGTGCCGCTGTTCGACATCCCAGGCGCCGAAAAGTCGCCCACTTCCCTACAGTAGGTGTTTGGCCAGGCCTCCAGCGTCAGTCCCCAGCCAACCCTTGCGCCGCGAGCCAGTCCTTGGCGCGCTTGACGGACGCGCGGGCAAGCCACGCCTCCTGGACGATTTCGGTCAGCTCGTCGAGCGACAACTCACCGACCCTGCTGCCCCGTAGCAGCACGGACGGGTGCCCGTCGAAGTGCGGCGTGGTGAAGAAGGGGAGGTCGTCGTCCTGTAGCAGGGCATGCTTGTCACCCTCCGTGCACGTCCAGAACACGATGACGTCCGGATACCGATCGCCGGTCTGCGGGTCGACGGCGTCAGGGCGCGGGTTGCGGAAGAATACGAATGACCGACCGCCCACCTGGTAGATCGGATTGCCCAGCGGGCCAGCGGTCTCCGTCACGAACGGCATGGCCATCGCAATGTCGTGGATGTCGGACAGACGTGCCCGGCGCGAGCGTTTGGCCACGAGGACGAGTTTAGTGAGCTGACCAGGCATCGAGGAGAGTGCGAGTCGTGAACAAATCGAACTCTAGATTGCCGGGAGAGGGCCAGAACCTGCCTGCAGAGGCAATCTGGGTGTCGATTTGTCCAGCAGCCTTCATCCGGGCTGGCGGAGAAGGCACACGGGAGCAACTCAAGGTGTCCGAGGGGTGATCCGGACCGTGGCGTTGTGACCGTGTTCGAGCTTGGCATCGCAGGTGTGAAGCGGGACGCCGAGAGCTTCTGCCAGCGCCAGATAGCTGGCGTCGTAGCTGGTGAACTGATGACGAAGCTCCCAGATGCGGTCAGCCAAGGGAGCGGCTTCGTACCGGTCGATCGCGAAGCTGAAGTACTCCTGGCGGGCCTGATCGGCGTCGGACGCACTCAGCTTGCCGCCCAACACCAATCCACACAGCGCGGAGAGCACCTCCAAGTCCAACACGTGCGGGGCACTGAGATGACCACTCAGCGCGTCCAACAGTTCGTCTTCCGGGTTGAGGCCAACCAGCGCCTCGACCATGACCGAGGCATCGACCACGATCATCGGCGGCCGGCCTGGACCGCCTCAACGATCTCTGCCTGCGTCGGTCCGGTGGAGCGATCGCGGCTCCGCAACCTGGCAACCACCTCGGCATTGGTGGGACGTTCGGCGATCCGGGTCAACTCCGCTCCGACGTAGGAGGACAGCGAGATCCCCCGTTCTGCGGCGCGCGCCTTGAGCGTGGCGGCAATCTGCTCGTCTACGTCGCGAATGTAAAGGGTGGCCACGGAATTATGCTAGCACTCCGCAAGCAAGCTCACCGCGAGGAGGCCCTCCGCTGCGTACGATGCTGGCATGCACAGCGCCGAGTGGACTGCGGTCCAGCGCAGAACTGAAAGAGACTCACTGTGACCGACCCGAAGATCGCTGAGATCGTGCGAAAAGCAGCAGCTGGTCTCCCTCAGATCGTCTGCATCTGCGGCTCGACTCGGTTCCGCGACGAGATCATCGAGGCCAACCGGCAGTTGACCCTGGCCGGAATCATCGTCTTGGCGCCGGCAGTGTTCCAGCACAGCGGTGACCCGGTTACTGAAGGTCAAAAACAGATCCTCGATGAGCTTCATCTTCGGAAGATCGACTTTGCAGACGCTGTGCTCGTGGTTGACCCGGGCGGCTACATCGGTGAGTCGACCAGCGGCGAAATCAGGTACGCCCAATCCAGCGGTAAGCCGGTGTTCAGGCTCTCAGCGGTCAGTAGCGACGCAGTCTCACAGTCGTCGTAGTCGGTCACGGAGCCACACCAGGCCGGGGCTCACACCGACGCCGGACAAGCAGCAGGACGGTCCCGGCCGCGACCCCGATCAGATCAGCCAGGAAATCCAGCGGATCCCCACTGCGGTGTGGCAGGAACCAGTACTGAATCAGCTCGCTCACCACGCCGTGGAGAGCGAAGATGCCGACGATCAACCAGATCCGTCCGGTCAGCCGGCCCAGCAACCACACCGGGAAGGCGAAGAGCAGGAAGTGGGCGACTTTGTCGGCGCCTGGGAGGTCGAACAGCGGTACCGAATCCGGCGACCCCGGTTCGTAGAGCCCCACCAGGTGGACGACGACCGCCAGGATGCTGAACCCCAGCAGCCAGCGATTTTTCTCGACGGACGCGCGAGGCGCGGGAATCCGTGCCCCGGCGCGACGTCTTGACGAGCGAAGCGAGGAACTGGATCGGCCCTGCGGGCCGACCTCATCAGGACTCACCTCAGCCAAGCCGGCTCAGGATCAGCTCGCGGACCTTGGCGGCGTCAGCCTGGCCTCGCATGTCCTTCATCACGGCACCGATCAGGGCGCCGGCGGCCTGCAGCTTGCCCTCCCGGATCCGGTCCGCGACGTCGGGGTTGGCCTCGATCGCCCGGTCCACCGCAGCCAAGAGCGCACCCTCGTCGGAGACCACCGCCAGACCGCGAGCCGCCACCACCTCGGCGGGCTCGCCCTCGCCGGCCAGCACGCCGTCGATCACCTGGCGGGCCAGCTTGTCATTGATGGTGCCGACGTCCACCAGGCCCTGCAGGGCAGCGACCTGGGCGGGGGTGATCGCCAACTCCTCCAACTCGACGCCGGCCTCATTGGCGCGGCGGGTGAGTTCGGTCGTCCACCACTTTCGGGCGGCCTGCGGGGCGCAACCCGCAGCAACCGTGGCGTCGATCAGGTCGAGCCCGCCGCCATTGACCACATCCCGCATCTCCAGGTCGGTGAAGCCCCACTCCCCCTGCAGCCGGGCGCGACGGGCGGCCGGCGGCTCGGGCAGGGTGGCCCGGAGCTCCGTGATCCACTCCTGGCTCGGCGCCACCGGGACCAGGTCGGGCTCGGGGAAGTAGCGGTAGTCCTCGGCCTGCTCCTTGGAGCGACCCGGGGAGGTGTAGCCGCCGTCCTCGTGCCAGTGCCGGGTCTCCTGGTGGACGCGTCCGCCCGAGGCGAGAATGGCCGCCTGACGGCGGATCTCGTAGGTCAGCGCGGCCTCGATCGAACGCAGCGAGTTCACGTTCTTGGTCTCAGTGCGCAGCCCCAGCTCGTCCGAACCCTTGGGCATCAGCGAGACGTTGGCGTCGCAGCGCAGCGAGCCCTGCTCCATCCGGACGTCCGACACCCCCAGCGCGCGCATCAGCTCGCGCAGGAAGCCGACGTAGGCCTTGGCCACCTGGGGGGCGCGGGCCCCCGTCCCCCGGATCGGCTTGGTGACGATCTCGATCAGCGGCACGCCGGCCCGGTTGTAGTCGACCAGCGAGTAGTCGGCGCCCTGGATCCGGCCGGTGGCGCCGCCGACGTGCAGCAGCTTGCCGGCGTCCTCCTCCATGTGGGCGCGCTCGACCGGGATCTCGAACACCTCGCCGTCGACCTCGACCGACACGCCGCCGTCGTAGGCGATCGGCTCGTCGTACTGCGAGGTCTGGAAGTCCTTGGTCATGTCCGGGTAGAAGTAGTTCTTCCGGGCGAACCGGCTCCACGAGGCGATCGAGCAGTTCAGCGCCAGCCCGATCCGGATCGCCGACTCGATCGCCTTGGCGTTCACCACCGGCAGCGAACCGGGCAGGCCCAGGCAGACCGGGCAGGTCTGGCTGTTCGGCGGCGCGCCGAAGGCGGTCGAACAGCCACAGAACATCTTGGACGCGGTGTTCAGCTCGACGTGCACCTCCAACCCGAGCACCGGGTCGAACAGCGCCATCGCCTCGTCGTAGGAGAGCAAGTCCGTCATGCCGAAACCTCCTTGGCGGCGAGCCGGTCGAGCAGCAGCCCGCCCCAGGCCCGGCCCAGCGCGCCTTCCAGGGCGGCGCCGACCAGGTAGAGCCGGTCGTCGGCCAGCGGCGGGGCCATCACCTGGAAGCCGACCGGCAGGCCGTCGTCCGGGCTCAGCCCACAGGGGAAGGACGCGGCCGCGTTGCCGGCCAGGTTGGACGGGATGGTGCACAGGTCGGCCTTGTACATGGCCAGCGGGTCGTCGATCCGCTCACCGATCCGGAAGGCGGTGGTCGGGGTGGACGGCGACACCAGCACGTCCACCCGCTCGAAGGCGGCGTCGAAGTCGCGCGCGATCAGCGTCCGGACCTTCTGCGCCGAGCCGTAGTAGGCGTCGTAGTAGCCGGAACTGAGCGCGTAGGTGCCCAGGATGATCCGCCGCTTCACCTCGGCGCCGAAGCCCTGGCCGCGGGTGAGCGCCATGACCTCTTCCGCGCTGTGTTCGCCGTCGTCGCCGACCCGCAGTCCGTAGCGCATGGCGTCGAACCGGGCCAGGTTCGAGGAGACCTCGGCCGGCATGATCAGGTAGTAGGTGGCCAGCGCGAAGCCGAAGTGCGGGCAGGAGACCTCGACGGTCTCGGCACCCAGCCC
Organism: Actinomycetes bacterium; assembly: GCA_023393755.1. GTDB lineage: Bacteria > Actinomycetota > Actinomycetes > Propionibacteriales > Propionibacteriaceae > Propionicimonas. The sequence continues at coordinate 39,510 of JAEXCA010000108.1, forward strand.
TTCCAGGACGGACAGCGCCTCGCGGAACCGCTGCTCCACACCGGGCTGGTAGCCGTCGCCGCCGAACTCCTTCACCACGCCGATCCGCAGCCCCTTCACGTCCGCCCGGCGAGCGGCGCCCACCACGTCCGGGACGGGCGCATTGATCGAGGTGGAGTCCTTCGGATCCCAGCCGGCGATCACCCGGTGCAGCAGGGCGGCGTCCAGCACGGTGCGGGCGCACGGCCCCGGGGTGTCGAGGGACGAGGCCATCGCCACCACGCCGTAGCGGGAGGTGGCGCCGTAGGTGGGCTTCACGCCCACGGTCGCGGTGACCGAGGCGGGTTGCCGGATCGAGCCACCGGTGTCGGTGCCGAGTGCCAACGGCGCCTCGAAGGCGGCCAGCGCGGCCGCCGAGCCGCCACCCGAACCACCCGGGATGCGGGAGAGATCCCACGGATTGTGGGTGGTGCCGTAGCCGGAGTTCTCGGTGGAGGAGCCCATCGCGAACTCGTCCAGGTTGGTCTTGCCGAGCACCACCAGGCCGGCGTCCAGCACCCGCTGGGTGATGGTGGCGTTGTACGGCGGCACCCAGCCCTCGAGGATGCGCGAGCCGACCGTGGTGGGCAGCCCGGTGTAGCAGAAGATGTCCTTCACCGCGATCGGGACGCCGGCCAGCTCGCCGAGTTCCTCGCCCGCGGCGCGCCGGGCATCGATGTCGTCCGCCGTGGCCAGGGCACGTTCGCCGTCGACGGCGAGGAAGGCGTGCACGTCGCCGTCCACCGCGGCGATCCGGTCCAGGTGGGCCCCGGTGACCTCGCGGGCCGAGACCTCGCCGGCGGCCAGCAGTTCGCTGAGTTCGGCGGCGGTGCGGGTGAGCAGCGGATTCATGCCTCCTCCCCCAGGATCCGCGGGACGCGGAACCGCTCGTCCTCGGCGGCGGGCGCGGCAGCCAGGACGGCCGCCACCGGCAGCGACCCGGCCACCTCGTCGGCCCGGAACACATTGGTCAACGGCAGGGCATGCGAGGTGGGCGGCACGTCGGCCCCGGCCACCTCGGTCACCCGGGCGACCGATTCCAGGATCACCTCGAGCTGGGGCGCGAGCTGGGCGAGCTCGTCCGGCGTCATGGCGATGCGGGCCAGCTCGGCCAGCCGGCCCACTTCGGCGGGTGTGATTGCCACGTTCGGCTCCTGTTCGGGGTTCTGCGGCGTCCGCGCACACTCTACGGTGGTCCGGTGGCTGGGCTCGAACTCGAACCGTCTGGCGGCAACGTGACACGTCCGTAACAGAAGTGGGTAAGACTGTGGGCGTGTTCCTGCTACGCCTCGCCCTGCCCGACCGCCCCGGCTCCCTCGGTGCGGTGGCGACCGCGATGGGGACGGTGGGCGCCGACATCAATGCGGTCGAGATCGTCGAGAAGTACGAGGGCTATGCGGTCGACGACTTCATGGTCGAACTCCCCACCGGCGTGCTGGCGGATTCCCTGGTCAGTGTCTGCACCGCCATCGACGGCGTCCAGCTGCTGTGGCTCTCCCACTACCCGGAGCAGTGGGGACTGCAGGGCGACGTCGACGTCCTGAACCACATGACCGAGTACCCCGAGCGCGCCGAGGAGATCCTCACCCTGGAGTCGCCGGAGGTGTTCCGGGTGACCTGGGCGGCGCTGATCGACCGGGAGGCGGCCAGAGTGCTGGCCAAGACCGACCTGGCACCCGATCTCGACCCCGAGGGGATCGCCGCCCTCGGACCGCTGGCCGCCGTCCGCAGCGACGAGCTTCCCAACGGCTGGCTGCCGGGCTGGAACGACACCCTGATCGCCGTGGCGCCCTTCCGCGGCACCACCAGCATCGTGCTCGCCCGCCGGGGCGGCCCGGAGTTCCTGCCCTCGGAACTGGCCCGGCTGCGGCATCTCGCGGCGCTGGCCACCTGAGGCCCCGAGCGATTCCGGGGCGGACGGCGCCGGCGAACTGTCGCCGCTGATCAGCGGATCATGGTGTAGATCCAGTAGCCGTAGCCCACGATGACCGCGGTCACGGCCACCGTGATCAGGATCACCCACCAGCGCATCCGGCGCTTGGCCCGGGTCGCGGGCACCTCCAGCGGACCCCATTCACCGATCCGCGGCATCACCCGCGGCGGCGCGCCCTCGTTGAGGTTGAGGTTGGAGTTCAGGCCGTCCATGATCCCAGTCTGCCAGAGGGGCCATCGGCCCGGCCGCCCGCGCCGAGCGCGTCCACGCACCCCCTGGACCGTGCGTCGCCGCCTCAGGCCTCCGCGTCCGGAACCGCCAGCGCGCCGGGGCCCTCGGTGACCAGCAGATGGAACTGGGCGGCGTCGATGATCCGGAGGCCGAGCGCCTCGGCCTTGGCCAGCTTGGAGCCGGCGCCCGGTCCCGCGGCCACGAAGTCAGTCTTCTTGGAGACGCTCGACGCCGCCTTTCCGCCGGCCCGGATGATCGCCTCCTGCGCACCCTCGCGGGTGTAGCCGTCGAGGCTTCCGGTCGCCACCACGGTGAGACCGCTCAACACGCCGTCGCCCTGCGTCAGCGCGCCCGGACCCGGGTGGCCGGGCGTCGACCATCGCACCCCGGCGGCCGTCCACCGCTCGACGATCTCGACATGCCAGTCGACCTCGAACCAGTCGATGATCGACCCGGCGATGATGTCGCCGACCCCGTCCACGGCCGCCAGCTCCTCGCGCGTCGCCGCGCGGATCGCGTCCAGCGAGCCGAACCACTGCGCCAGCGCCCGCGCCGCGACCGGACCGACGTGCCGGATGTTCAGCGACACCAGCAACCGCCACAGTTCCTTGGTCTTCGCCTTCTCCAGCTCCGACAGCAGCTTGACCGCGGCCTCGGACGGCAGCACCTCGCGGTGGTCCTTGCGGATCCCAAGCCGCCGCCGCTCGGCGGCGTCCAGGGCGTCGGTTCCGGGCGGGTAGCTCGCCGGTCCCAGCTTCTGGAAGGGCGCGCGCCGGACGTACTCCCCCGTGGCCTCGTCGACCCGGCGTTCGCCGGTCTCGGGATCGCGCACCACGACCTCGATGGGCACCAGCTCGTCGAGGGTCAGGTCGAACAGGCTCGCTTCGGTGCGCAACGGGGGCTCCGGCGGCACATCGGGCTGGGTGAGCGCGGCCGCGGTCACCTCGCCGAGCACCTCGATGTCGAGCGCGCCGCGGGAGCCGATGTGCTCCACCCGCCCCCGCACCTGCGCCGGGCAGGACCGGGCGTTCGGGCAGCGCAGGTCGATGTCGCCCTCCTTCATCGGCCGCAGCGCCGTGCCACACTCGGGGCACCCGGCCGGCATCACGAACTCGCGCTCCGTGCCGTCCCGCAGCTCCGCGACCGGTCCGAGCACCTCGGGGATCACGTCGCCCGCCTTGCGCAGCACGACGGTGTCGCCGATCAGCACGCCCTTCGCCTTCACCACGTCCTGGTTGTGCAGCGTGGCCTGCCGCACCACGCTGCCCGCCACCCGGGCCGGTGCCATCACCGCGAACGGCGTCGCCCGCCCGGTGCGCCCCACCGACACCACGATGTCGAGCAGCCGGGTCTGCACCTCCTCCGGCGGGTACTTGTACGCGATCGCCCAGCGCGGGGCCCGGCTGGTCTCGCCCAGCTCGGCATGCAGCGCCAGTTCGTCGACCTTGACCACGATGCCGTCGAGTTCGTGCTCGATGTCGTGGCGGTGCTCGCCGAACCACGCCACGAACTCGCTGACCTCGTCGGCGTCCTGGCAGACCCTGGCGCGGGAGCTGGTCGGCAGTCCCCACTCCGCGAGCAGCCGGTACACCCCGCTCTGGGTCGGCACCGGCGGGTCCGGCCAGGCGCCGATGCCGTGGACGTAGAGAGCCAGCGACGAGATCCGCAACAGCGCTGCCTCGCGCTCCAGCCCCTGCTTCTTGTCGAGCTGCTGGCGCAGCCCTCCGCTGGCCGCGTTGCGCGGGTTGGCGAAGGCCGGGAACCGGCGGGCGGCCGCGGCTCGGGCCCGCTCCTCGTCGAACTCACCCGGTCGTCCCTGGGCACGCTCCCTCGCCTCGGCGTAGGCACGCTCGCGGAACTCGGCCTGGGCCGCGTTGAGCCGCTCGAAGGCCGCCACCGGGATGAAGATCTCCCCGCGCACCTCGACCAGCGGCGGGTGGCCGTCGCCCGCCAGGCGGCGCGGGATGCCGGCGACGCGCAACGCGTTCTCGGTCACGATCTCGCCGGTCCTGCCGTCGCCCCGGGTCGCCGCCGAGGTGAGGACGCCGTGCTCGTAGCGCAGGCTGATCGCCAGGCCGTCGATCTTCAACTCGGTGAGCCAGGTGACCTCCCGTCCGGCGGACGCCCGGGTCTTCGCCATCCACTCCCGCAGTTCGTCGGAGGAGAAGACGTTGTCGAGGCTCAGCATCCGCTCCGCGTGTTCGATCGTCGCGGCACCCGTCTCCCCGGCCGCCCCGACGGTCTGGGTCGGCGAATCCTGGCCGCGCAGTTCGGGGAACAGCCACTCGAGTTCCTCCAGCCGCTGCATCCAGCCGTCGTAGGTCGCGTCGTCGACCAGCGAGGCGTCGCGGCCGTAGTAGGCCTCGCGCGCGTCGAGGATGCGCGTCGTCAGCGCTTCCGCCTGGGCGCGGGCATCGTCGGGGGTGAGGGTGGCGGCACCGGGATCTGACACGCGAGCAGTCTACGAGTGGCTCCCGGCATCGCTGTAGCCCGCGCCCAGCATCGTGACGGGCTAGCCGCCGCCGGCCAGTTCCTCGCCGACCTGGCCGGTCGCCCTGCCGAGCAGGTCGAACGCCCGCGAGGCGGCCGGCGCGCTGAAGCCGGCGAGACCGCAGGCCGGCGTGAGCACCAGCTGGTCGGCCGCGGCGCCCAGCGCCAACCGGTCCAGGAACCGCAGCGTGCGGGTACGCAGCTCGTCGACGCTGGCCAGCTGGTCGGGGACGGCGGTGGGCAGGACACCGAGGTACAGCCCGCCGCCCGCCTCCAGCGCGGCGGCCAGTGGGTCGAGGTCGGCGCCGCTGATCAGGTCCAGATCGAGGGAGACCGCGGAGAAGCCGGCACCGCGGTGACCCGTCCCGACCAGTTCGGCGATCGGCGGCCCGGGGGCACAGCAGTGGACGACGGCCGGCACCGTCAACCCACGGCGGGCGGGCTCGCCGGTGAGCAGCGCGAGGTTCGCGCAGAGCTCGGGCAGGTCGACCGCACGGTGGCGGAAGAAGCCACCCGGGGTGGGGACCGCTCCGGCCGCCACCGCGGGCAGAGCGGGTTCGTCGATCTGCAGCACCAGCGACACCGAGGGCAGCCGGCGGACCAGCCCGTCCAGCACCTCGCCGATGCCCTCGGCGAGCGCGCCGGCCAGGTCGCGGCGGGCCCCGGGGTCGGCCAGCACCCGTCCGGTGTGCGCCACTCCGGTGCTGGCCGCCAGCGTCCAGGGGCCGGCGACCTGCAGCTTGAGCCGCCCGGCGTAGCCCTGGGCGTGTTCCTCGAGGATCTCCAGATCGTCCCGCCAGGTCTGGCGCGACCGGCGCTGGTCGACCCCGGCCGAGCCCAGCACCCACTCCCCCGCGACCAGTTCGGCACCCAGCCCGGCCAGCATGCCCAGCCCGCGGCCGATCATCCCGGCCCACGGGCCACGGGCCGGCAGCTCGGGAAGGTAGGGCAGCTCCGGCACCTTGTCGAAGGTCATCCGGACGGCCGCGGGGAAGTCCGTCCCCGGCAGCGAGCCGAGCCCGGTGAAGCCGACCATCACGCGGCCCGGGCGATGGTGGACGATCCGACCACCCGCTCGCCGTCGTAGTAGACCACCGCCTGCCCGGGCGCGATGCCGTGCGCGGGCTCGTCCAGTTCCACCCGGACCTCCTCGCCCAGCCAGCCGATGGTGGCCGGCATCGGCTCGGAGTGGGCCCGCCACTGCGCCAGCCCCCGCCAGGAACCGGCCACCGGATCCTCCGTCCAGGTGGGCCGGATCCCCTCGATGGTCCGCACCGCCAGCTTTTCCCGCGGGCCGACAGTCACGGTGTTGGTGGCCACCGAGATGTCGATGACATAGCGCGGACGACCGTCCGCGGCCGGCACCGACAGGTGCAGTCCGTGCCGCTGGCCGACGGTGAACCGGTGCGCGCCGGCGTGGGCTCCCACCACCTCGCCGCGGTCGTCCACGATGTCGCCGGTGCGAGCGCCCAGTCTTCCGGTCAGGAAGCCGGCGGTGTCGCCGGAGGGGATGAAGCAGATGTCGTGCGAATCCGGCTTCTTCGCCAGGTACAGCCCGCGCTCGGCGGCCTCCGCCCGCACCTCGGCCTTGGACGTGTCCGGGCCGAGCGGGAACAGCGAGCGCCGCAGCTGTTGCTGGTTGAGCACACCCAGGACGTAGGACTGGTCCTTGCGCTCCTCGTTGGAGCGCAGCAGCGAGACCGTCTCCCCGGTCCGCCGGATCCGGGCGTAGTGGCCGGTGGCGACGGCGTCGAAGCCGAGCGCCAGGCCACGGTCGAGCACGGCGGCGAACTTGATCTTCTCGTTGCACCGCAGGCACGGGTTCGGGGTGCGACCGGCGGCGTACTCGGCGACGAAGTCCTGCACCACGTCCGCGTCGAACCGGTCGGAGAGATCCCAGACGTAGAACGGGATGCCCAGCATGTCCGCGGCCCGCCGAGCGTCGTGGGAGTCCTCCAGCGAGCAGCAGCCGCGGGCGCCGGAGCGGTAGGTCTGCGGATTCCTGCTCAGCGCCAGGTGCACGCCGGTGACGTCATGGCCGGCGTCCACCAGGCGCGCCGCAGCCACGGCGGAGTCAACCCCGCCGGACATCGCCGCCAGCACCCGCATCAAGCTCCCTTCGCAGAAGCCCGATTCTAGGTGGTCAGGCCGCGATGCCCTTCAGCGATCCGGTCAGGCCGCCGGCCTCGCTGTAGACGATGCACTGCACCAGCTTGTCGCCGAGCAGCCAGGTCTGCTCGGTGGGGTGCAGGTACATGACCGCCAGATCGGTGTACTCCTCCGGCGGCTCGCCGCCGATGAAGCCGACGATCTCGGCCATGCAGAAGTCGTTGGCGCGGGTGGAGACGTCCTCGGGCAGCTTGTCCTCGGTGAGCTTCAGTTCGGCGTAGACCTCGCCCTGGTGGGGCGAGTCGCACGGTGTCACCGGGACGGTCTCGACCTGGCCGTCCAGTTCGCTGACATCGGAGATGCAGTCGCCCAGGCGCACCGTCATCGCGCCGGCGTCGGAGTCGGCGGTCACCTGACCGCCCTCGTCGCGGGGTGCCTCCATGCCGGCGGCACAGCCGCCGAGCAGGGACAGGGCGCCCGTCGCCGCCAGGGCGAGCAGACGGCGGGTGGGGTGGGACACGGTGACCTCCTCTTGGCTGCCACCCAGCCTGCCAAACCCGCCCCCGACGGCCAAGCCAACGCGCGGACGCCGCCTCACCCCGGGTCGAAGGTCAGTAGGCAGCCCGCGCGCTCGCCAGCGCCCCGGGGAGCACCCGCAGCACCGCCTCGATCTCGGCGGGGGTGGTGGACGGCCCGAAGGAGAACCGCAGGCTGCCCGAAGCGGCCGCCAGATCGCGTCCCATGGCCAGCAGCACCTCGCTGGACTGGTGGACGCCCGCGGTGCAGGCCGAACCGGTGGAACAGTCGATCCCCGCTGCGTCCAGCAGCAGCAGCAGATCGTCGGCCCGGACGCCCTCGAAGCTGGCATGCAGGATGGCCGGGGTGGCCGGTGCCGTGGTGTTGACCCGGACCCCGGGCAGCGCCCGCAGGCCGGTCAGCAACCGGTCGCCGAGCCCGGCCAGCCGGGTGGCCTCCCCGGCCAGCCGCCGGACCGACTCGCGCAGCGCCGCCGCGAGCCCCACCGCCAGCGCGACCGGGACCGTCCCGGAGCGCAGCCTGGCCTCCTGGCCGCCGCCGAAGCCGGGCGCGGTCAGGGTCACCCCACGCCGCACCAGCAGCGCTCCGATCCCGACCGGTCCGCCCAGCTTGTGACCGGAGAAGCTGAGCAGATCCAGCCCGGAGGAGCCGAAGTCCACCGGCAGATGCCCGACCGCCTGCACGGCATCGCTGTGCGCCAGGACGCCGGCCAGGCGAGCCTGCTCGGCGACCGCGGCGACCGGCTGTACCACCCCGGTCTCGTTGTTCACCCACATCACGGACACCAGCCGGGTGGCCGGCCCGATCGCCGCCGCCACGCCGGACGGGTCAACCCTGCCGGTGTCGTCCACCGCGAGCACCCGCAGCCGCTCGCCCAGGACCCGGCGGGCCTCGATCACCGACGGGTGCTCGACCGCCGACACCAGCACCTCACCGGCGGCCCCGGCCGCACCCAGCACGGCGAGGTTGTTGGCCTCGGTGCCACCGGAACAGAAGACCACCTCGCCGGGCCGGGCCCCGAGATCGGCCGCGACCGACTCCCGGGCCTGCTCCAGCCGGCGCCTGGCCGCCCGTCCGGAGCCGTGCAGCGAGGACGGGTTCCCCGCCCCGGCCAGTGCCTCGGCCATGGCCTCCCGCACGCTCGCCGGCATCGGACTGCTGGCGGCATGATCGAGGTACACCCGGGTTTCCTGCACCATCTCGCTTGACCGGTCCTCTATCGTGTTGGGTCTGGCGGCGCTCGAACAGCGTCTGGCACCAGTTCATCACGCTCATCGCGAAAGTCGGTACATGAGAACTTCGGATCTGCCCGGTCCGGCGCAGGACACCGTCCTGGGCGCCCGGGTAACCGACGAAGGAACCCATTTCTGCTTGTGGGCGCCGCGCGCCAGTCGCGTGGAACTGGCGCTGGTCGACGACCAGGACGTCCAGCACAACTGGGATCTGGCCCTGGGGCCGGACGGCACCTGGTCGGTCTTCGTGCCCGAGGTCGGGCACGGGCAGCGGTACGGCTACCGGGTGCACGGCGAGTGGGATCCGAGCACCGGACGCCGGTTCAACCCGGCGAAGCTGCTGGTGGATCCCTACGCCAGGGCGATCACCGGCGGTGTCGACTACGCCGGGCCGATCTTCGATCACACCCCGGAGTCGAACTTCCAGCCCGATCCGACCGACTCCTTCGGCGCGGTGCCGCTCAGCGTCGTCGTGGCGGACAGCCCACCCCCGACGCCCCTGGCCAGCCGTCCCGGCCTGGACGAACTGGTGGTCTACGAGACCCACCTCAAGGGCTACACGGTGCAGCACCCGACCGTCCCCGAGCACCTCCGCGGCAGCTACGGCGGCATGGCCTACCCGGCGGTGATCGAGCACCTGCTCTCCCTCGGGGTGAACGCGGTCGAGTTCCTGCCGCTGCACCACTTCGCCTCCGAGCCGTTCATCATCGGACGCGGGCTGCGCAACTACTGGGGCTACAACACCCTCGGCTTCTTCGCCCCGCACGCCGCCTACTCCACCACCGGCACGCTCGGCCAGCAGGTCGCCGAGTTCAAGGCGATGGTCTCCGCGCTGCACGAGGCCGGCATCGCCGTCCTGCTCGACGTGGTCTACAACCACACCTGCGAGGGCGGCCACGAGGGCCCCACGCTCAGCTGGCGGGGCATCGACCACGGCGCCTACTACCGGCTGGCCGAGGATCGGCGCAACGACTACGACGTCACCGGCTGCGGCAACGCGCTGGACACCTCCCAGCCCGCCACCCTGCGGATGGTGATGGATTCGCTGCGCTACTGGGTGACCGAGATGGGGGTGGACGGCTTCCGGTTCGACCTGCAGACCACGCTGATCCGGGACGCCCGCCACCACGTCGACCAGAACCACCCGTTCAAGCAGCAGGTGGCCGCCGACCCGGCCCTGACTGAAACGATTCTGATCTCCGAACCCTGGGATCTCGGCCCCTACGGCTACCAGGTCGGACGCTGGGGCGCCGGTTGGTCGGAGTGGAACGACAGGTTCCGCGGCTACACCCGGGACTTCTGGCGGGGTGCCACCCACGGCGTCGCCGAGCTCGCCACCCGGCTCTCCGGCTCGTCCGACATCTTCGACCACAGCGGCCGGCCGGCCACCAGTTCGGTGAACTTCGTCACCGCCCACGACGGCTTCACCATGCGAGACCTGACCACCTACGACCTCAAGCACAACGAGGACAACGCCGAACGCAACCGCGACGGCACCGACGACAACCGCTCCTGGAACCACGGCTACGAGGGCGAGACCGACGATCCGGCGATCGTCGCCGCCCGGCAGCGCACCACCCGGAACCTGATGGCCACCCTGCTGCTCTCCGACGGCATCCCGATGATCACCGCCGGCGACGAGATGGGACGCACCCAGCGCGGCAACAACAACGCCTACTGCCAGGACTCGCCGGTCTCCTGGGTGGAGTGGACGGACGTCTGGCAGGAGCAGCTCGATCTCACGACCGCGCTGCTGAAGCTGCGGGCGACCCACCGGCTGCTCCGTCCGACCAGCTTCCGGCGCAGGGAGGACCTCCTGGACGCCGACGGGGAGCCGACCGGACGGGCCAGCGTCGGCTGGTTCAGCGAGACCGGTGAGGAGATGACCGTCGAGCAGTGGCACGACGGCGGCCGCCGCACCCTGGCGCAGTACATCGGCGACGCCGGCGAGGGCTGGTACCTGGTGGTGCATTCCGCCGCCGAACCGATCGAGGTCACCCTGCCCGGAGCGCCCTGGGCCGCCACCTACACCGTGGCGGTGCAGACCGGACTGCCCGGCGAGTTGCCCACCGAGCCCGTCCCGGCGGGTTCGGCGATCGAGGTCCCCGGACGCACCATGGTGGTGTTCTCCACCACCCTTCCGGAGGCCGCGGACTGACCTGTCCAGACCGGTGAGGGATTGGGTAGGTTGTCCCCGTGGCAGCATCGAAGACCCCTCGTCGGTCCCCCCAGCCCCGTCAGCCGTCGCCGCAGCCGGCACCGGCGAAGCCGGAACCGCAGCCGCTGGAACTCACCGGAGTGGGGCCGCAGGTTCCCGCCCTGCCCCGCGGGTTCGGCCGGATCCCGGTGGCCAAGGTCGAACCGGTGATCGAGGGCGGCGCCTACCCGGCCAAGGCGACGGTGGGCGAGCTGATCCCGATCCGCGCCAAGGTGTTCCGGGAGGGCCACGACGCGGTGAACGCCTCGGTGGTTCTGACCGACCCGAAGGGCCGCGAGACCCGGGTCGACATGACGCCCATGGAGCCCCGCGGGCTGGATCCGTGGGAGGCGTGGGTGCGTCCCGATGCCGAGGGCGCCTGGACCTTCCGCGTCGAGGGCTGGTCGGATCCCTGGCACACCTGGCTGCACAACGCCGAGGCGAAGCTGCCGGCCGGGGTCGACGTCGAACTGGTCTGCCTGGAGGGCAGGACCCTGCTCGACCAGACCGCCGAGCTGGCCGAGGCCGCCGGTGATCCGGTGCAGGCGTCCATTCTGCGGGCGACCGCCATGCTGCTGATCCCGGAGCGTCCGGTGGACGAGCTGCTCGAGGTCGCCACCGCGGCCGGGATCAAGCACACCATGGAGAAGTACGGCCCGCGCGAGCTGGTCTCCCCCACCGCCGACTTCCCGCTGTTCGTGGACCGCAGGCGGGCGCTGTTCGGTAGCTGGTACGAGTTCTTCCCGCGCTCCATCGGCGCCCACCGCGACGACGCCGGCCAGTGGCATTCCGGCAGCTTCGACAGCTGCCACGAACGCCTCGAACAGGTCGCGGCGATGGGTTTCGACGTGGTCTACCTGCCGCCGATCCACCCGATCGGCACCGCCTTCCGGAAGGGGAAGAACAACACCCTCACCCCGGGTCCGGAGGATCCCGGCTCACCGTGGGCGATCGGCGCCCCCGAGGGCGGCCACGACGCCATCCACCCCGACCTGGGCGACTTCGACGCCTTCGACAGGTTCGTCGCCAGGGCCAACGAACTCGGCCTGGAGGTGGCGCTCGACTTCGCGCTGCAGGCCTCCCCCGACCACCCCTGGGTGAAGGACCACCCGGAGTGGTTCACCACCCGGCTGGACGGCACCATCGCCTACGCCGAGAACCCGCCGAAGAAGTACCAGGACATCTACCCGATCAACTTCGACAACGATCCGGTGGGGATCTACCACGAGGTGCTGCGGATCCTGCGGCTGTGGATGTCCCACGGGGTGCGGATCTTCCGGGTGGACAACCCGCACACCAAGCCGCTGGACTTCTGGGCCTGGGTGATGAAGGAGATCCGGGCCACCGACCCCGACGTGATCTTCCTGGCAGAGGCGTTCACCAAACCGGAGATGATGCACGCGCTGGGCAAGATCGGCTACCACCAGTCCTACACCTACTTCACCTGGCGCAACGAGAAGTGGGAGCTCGAGGAGTACCTGACCGAACTCAGCCGGGAGATGGACTCCTTCTACCGGCCCAACTTCTTCGTCAACACCCCCGACATCAACCCGACCTACCTGCAGTCCGGCAACCCCGCCGCGTTCACCATCCGGGCGGTGCTGGCGGCCACCGGCTCACCCACCTGGGGGGTCTACTCCGGCTACGAGTTGTTCGAGCACGAGCCGCTGAAGCCCGGCGGCGAGGAGTACCGCGACTCGGAGAAGTACGAGTACCGGCCGCGCGACCACACCGCCGAACCCAACCTGAACCTGCTGCTGGGCACGCTCAACCAGATCCGGCGGGATCACCCGGCGCTGCAGCAGCTGCGGCAGATCACCTTCCACCACGCACCGCACGATCAGGTGATCGCCTACTCCAAGACCGACGGCGACGACACCGTGATCACGATCTGCAGCCTCGACCAGTACGGCATGGTCGAGAGCGACGTCTACCTCGATCTCGCGGCCCTCGGCCTGCCCGGACGCTCCGAGGTCCGGCTGCGGGACGAGCTGACCGGTGCCACCTTCACCTGGGGCGAACGCAACTACGTCCGGCTGTCGCCGGCCAGTCCGGCGCACATCCTGCACGTCCTGGGCTGATGTCCGTGGGCTGGCCGGAGTACCTCCGGCGGGCGCGGTGGTTCCGGATCGGCGACGAGGACCGGCTGATCGGGATCGAGCCGCTCGGCTGGTACACCCCGCCGGGTGCGCTGCCCGCCGTCCGCTCGGAACTGGCCGGCCTCGAGCCGGACGGAGCGGACGCCTACCACCTGCTGGCGGGCTACCTGCCGCCGGGCACCGCCGAGCCCGAAGCGCTGATCGGGACCACGCAGCTCGCCGGGCTGGGCCCGGTGGACGTGGTGGACGCCGCCGCCTCCCCCACCGCCATGACGGCCCTGCTGGACGCGCTGCTGACACCGTCCGCCATGAGCTGGCGCCGGCACCCGTCAAGGCTTCGGCCGGTGCGGTTGCTGGGAGCCGAGCAGAGCAACTCGGCGGTGGTCGCCGGCGACTCGCTGATCAAGGTCTTCCGCCGGCTCAGCCCGGGCCCCAACCCCGACCCGGAGTTGCTCGCCGCCCTCGCCGGCGGGCCGGTGCCCGCGCTGCACGGGGTGCTCAGCCGGGCCGGCTACGACCTGCTGGTCGCCACCGAGTTCCTGCCCGATGCCCGCGACGGCTGGGAGTTCGCCACCGCGGCCTGCGCCGCCGGTCGCCGGATCGACGACGAGGTGGGCGAGCTGGGGGTCGCCCTGCGCCGGGTGCACGACCGGCTGGCCGCGGCCTTCGGCACGCGCCGCGGCTCGGCGGCACAGTTGCGGCGGCGGCTGCTCGCCGACCTCGACCGGGCGGTGGCGGAGCTTCCGGTGCTGGCCCCGCACCGCGCCGGGCTGGCGTCCGCCCTGGCGTCCCTCCCGGACGGCGGGATGGTCACCCAGCGGGTGCACGGCGACTTCCATCTCGGCCAGGCGCTGCTCACCGGCAACGGCTGGCGGCTGATCGACTTCGAGGGCGAGCCCGGGGCGCCGATCGCCGAGCGCCGGGCGTACGACTCGCCCTGGCGCGACGTCGCCGGCCTGTTGCGGTCGCTGGACTACGCCCGCTCGGGCCACAGCGACCCGGACGGCCGGCAGGCCATCGACTGGCGCGACCGGGCCCGCGCCGCCTTCCTGGCTGGCTACGGCGAGGATCCGGCGACTTTCGGGCTGTTGACCGCCCACGAAGTGGCCCGGATGGTGTACGAAGTGGGGTACGAGGTCCGGAATCGTCCCGACTGGGTAGGCATTCCGCTCTCCGCGGTCGAGAATGTGGCAACCAGGCACTAGGAGAATCCAATGGCATATGACGTGAACGGCGGCCTGACCGGTTGGGATCTGGAGGGCTTCCACAACGGTGGTGACACCGAGTGCTGGCGCCGGCTGGGCGCCCATCAGGTCACCCTGATCGACGACGAGCGGGGCGAGATCCAGGGCACCCGGTTCGCGGTCTGGGCGCCCAACGCCGCCGAGGTGCGGCTGAACGCCGACTTCAACTGGTGGACCGGCGACGCGATGCACCTGGTGCCGGGCTCGGGGGTGTGGTCGCTGTTCGTCGAGGGCGTCGACGAGGGCGCGCTGTACAAGTTCAACATCCTGGGCCGCGACGGCATCTGGCGGGAGAAGGTCGATCCGATGGCCTTCTTCGCCGAGCAGGCGCCGGCGAACTCCTCGATCGTCTACCGGAGCCGGTACCTGTGGGCCGACGACGAGTGGATGGCGAAGCGGGCCACGGCGGCACCCCACCGCGAGCCGATGAGCATCTACGAGGTGCACCTGGGCAGCTGGCGCAAGGGCAAGACCTACCTGGAACTGGCCGAGGAGCTGGTCGAGTACGTCAGCTGGCAGGGCTTCACCCACGTCGAGCTCATGCCGGTCACCGAGCACCCCTTCGAGGGCTCCTGGGGCTACCAGGTGACCAACTACTTCGCCCCGCAGTCGCGGCTGGGCCGGCCGGACGAGTTCCGCTACCTGGTCGACCGGCTGCACCAGGCCGGCATCGGCGTCATCCTCGACTGGGTGCCGGGCCACTTCCCCAAGGACGAGTGGGCGCTGGGACGGTTCGACGGCACCGCCCTGTACGAGCATGCCGACCCGCGGCAGGGCGAGCACAAGGACTGGGGCACCTACATCTTCAACTACGGCCGCAACGAGGTGAAGTCCTTCCTGGTCAGCAACGCGCTGTACTGGGTGACCGAGTTCCACATCGACGCGCTGCGGGTGGACGCGGTGGCGTCCATGCTCTACCTGGACTACTCCCGCGAGGACGGCGAGTGGGTGCCGAACGTCCACGGCGGCAACGAGAACCTGGAGGCGATCGACTTCCTCCGCTACGTCAACAAGCACCTGTACGAGCGGGTGCCGGGCGTGGTGATGATCGCCGAGGAGTCGACCTCCTTCGGCGGCGTGACCAAGCCGGTGCATGAGGGCGGGCTGGGCTTCGGCTTCAAGTGGAACATGGGCTGGATGAACGACTCGCTGCGCTACCTGGCGCTGGAGCCGATCTACCGGCAGTACCACCACCACGAGATGACCTTCGCGATGGTGTACGCGTACTCGGAGAACTTCGTCCTGCCGATCAGCCACGACGAGGTGGTGCACGGCAAGGGCTCGATGATCAACAAGATCCCGCAGGACACCTGGCGGCAGTTCGCCACGCTGCGCGCGTTCTACTCGTTCATGTGGGCGTTCCCGGGCAAGCAGTTGCTGTTCATGGGTTGTGAGTTCGGCCAGCGCACCGAGTTCAACGAGGCGACCAGCCTGGAGTGGTGGGTCAGCGACCTGTGGGGTCACCACGGCCTGCAGCGGATGATCAAGGACCTCAACGCGATCTACACCACCCATCCCGAGCTGTGGGAACTGGACACCGATCCGGAGGGCTTCCGGTGGATCAACGCCGACGACGCCGGCGGCAACACCTACTCCTGGCTGCGCACCGATTCGACCGGACGCCAGCTCGCGGTGGTGGTCAACTTCTCCTCCGAGCCGTGGGACAACTACCGGCTCGGACTGCCCGCCACCGGGGTGTGGAAAGAGATCTTCAACTCCGACTCCGAGATCTACGACGGCTCCGGCACCCACGGCAACCTCGGTCAGGTGGTGGCCACCGACGAGGGACACGACGGGCTGCCCGCCAGCGCTCAGGTGGTGGTGCCGCCCCTGGGTGCGGTCTTCCTGGAGTACGCCGGCGACTAACTGACCCGGTCCGGCGTCAGAACAGGGCGCTCATCAGGTCGCGACGGGCCTTCAGCACGGCCGGATCGGAGTTTCCGACGGTCTCGAACAACTCCAGCAGCCGTAGCCGCACGGTTTCGCGCTCCGCGCCGGAGGTGTTGCAGATCAGCTCCAGCAGCCGGTTGAGGCCCGCTTGGCTGGGACAACCACCAGATCGGCCTTCCCGCCGCCGGGGTGTGGAAGGAGATCTTCAAGACTCCGACTTTGAGGGCCTACGACGGCTCCGGCACCCGCGGCCAAGGCGCTGGCGGTCGTCCAAGGGCACAACGGCCTGCCCGCCAGCGCTCAGGTCGTGGTGCCGTCAGGGCCGCGCTGTGTAGTTCGGACCTGATCGGGGCTTCGGCCCAAAGCTCAAGACAGCGTGGGCGCTCGCAACCCTGGCCGTTTGCTCGGAAGCGCGCGTATGGAACTTCTCCCCGTGACTACGGCCGAAGCCAGTTACTTGACGACCGAGCAAGCAGAGTTCTACGAGCTGGCATTCGGCCACACGCCGACCTTTGAGGAGCATCAGGAGTATGTCCGCGTGTTCGGGAAGGTTCCGAGCCCGTCCGACTTCCGAGCCTATTTGGCTTCGTCCGAAGCTGAAAGTAGATACCTCGAACAGCAGCGCGACGCTAGCTCGGAGACAGGGGAGCGGGGCAGTCTGGAGCCGATGGCGGTCTGGTCACACAAGTTCTTCGAGTATGGAAAGTGGATCGGAAGAGATGTCTGGTCGCTGTCTCTGATGCCCAAGCAGGCAATCCTCGGTGGATCCGCATGGGAGAAGGCGGTCAACTTGCAGGAGGGCTGGAAGGCCGTCTATAAGAAGTTCAAGGGCAGCCGCCATTGGACGCGGTACAAGAGCCAAGGCGCGGACGAGAGCATGGAGAAGCAGTACTACTGCCATGGCATGTATGGAATGATCAAGACTCCGTGGAGCCTTGAGCCGTCCAGGAAGCCTGCTGACGTCAGCAGTGTGACCTGCGATTGAGGGAGCCTCCCTGCCATGACTGTGCTGGAGTTGGCGATCGTACTCTGCGGCGCGCTTGCCGTAGTGATTGGGTTGGCTCTGCTGACGTTTTCCGGCCTTCGTCTACGTAAACGGTCTCGGTTCACCGCGGCCGGGGTGACCCTCAATGTGGCGTTGTGCTTGGTTGTGCCTGCACTCGGGATTCTCCTGCCACGGCACCTTCTTGCCAGCTACAGCAATCTGCTGGATATCGATGTGCGGGACTTCTTTGCCCAGTCCGCATCATCGTTCGAGGTGTTCGTGTGGACGCTCTTCTTCCTGACTGGCGCGGCGCTGGTGGTGAACCTCCTTCACCAGACGGCTCGTGGCGCGCCACGCAGTGGCAGCCAAACGACGTGACCCTGGACGGAGGTGGACTGGCACGACGCCTCCGGACACCGTTCATCGGCCTCAGAACAAGGCGCTCATCAGGTCGCGGCGGGCCTTCAGCACGGCCGGATCGGAGCTACCGACGGTCTCGAAGAGCTCCAGCAGCCGCAGCCGGACTGTGTCGCGGTCAGCGCGCGTGGTGTTGCGGATGAGTTCCAGCAGTCGGTTGAAAGCCTGCTGGGTGGCACCGCCCATCAGCTCGGTGTCGGCGGCGGCCAACTGGGCCTCTACATCCGTAGGGCGGGCGGCGGCCTCGGCCAGCGCGGTGGCCGGGTCGAGGGCGCTCGCCCGCTGCAGCAGAGACGCCTGGGCGCGGCCAGCCTTCGCCTCGGGATCGTTGGGTGTCTGGGCGAGCACCTTGTCGAACTCGGCCACCGCCTGGGCGAAGTCGCCCGCCGACAGCGCCTCGTCCGCCGCGGCGAACCGGGGATCCGGTCCCGCGTCGGCGTCGATGCTCACCGGCTCTGCGATGCCCACCACCCCGGCACTGGCAGCAGCCTGCAGCAGCTGGTTCACGATGGCCTCGACCTCGGCCCTGGGACGGGTGCCCTGGAACAGCGGGGCTAGTTGACCGCCCACCACCCCGATCACCGTCGGGACTGCCTGGACGCCGAAGGCGGCGGCGATCTGCGGCACCACGTCCACGTTCACGCGCGCCAGCAGGTACCGTCCGCCAGCCGCGTTGGCCAGCGTAATCAGATCGTCGGAGAGCGCTTGGGCGTTGGCCCGGGGCGAGTAGAGCTCCACCACCACGGGATGCTTGGCCGAGAGCTGGATCGTCGCCTCGAGGGTCGTCTCGTCCACGTCCAGCACATAGCTGGCCCCGGGCGGGGGCGGCGGCGCCTTCGCGGCGGCGGCGATCCCGGAGAGATCCATGGCGCGGGCAGGGTTGAAAGCGGCAGGTGTCACAGCGAGCCATTCTGCCAGCAGCCCTCGCGCAGACAAACCGGAGCAGGGCAAGATGGCTCCCATGGCTCACGAACGCGCCGGGCAGGTCGCACTGCCCGAGGACCTGATCGATGTCGATGCCGTGATCGCGGCGTACTACGACCTCACCCCCGATCCGGACAATCCCGACCAGCAGGTGGTGTTCGGCACCTCCGGCCATCGTGGTTCCAGCCTGGACACCGCCTTCAACGACGCCCACATCGCCGCCACCACCCAGGCGATCGTCGAGTACCGCGCCGCCCAGGGGGTGGACGGCCCGCTGTTCATCGGCAAGGACACCCACGGCCTCTCCGGCCCGGCCTGGCGCACCGCCATCGAGGTGCTGCACGCCCACGGCGTGGACGTCCGCGCGGAGCGGGACGAGGACTTCACCCCCACGCCGTCGGTCTCCCGGGCGATCATCGTCCACAACCGCGACCACTCCGGTCCGCGGGCGGACGGCATCGTGGTCACCCCCTCGCACAACCCGCCCCGCGACGGCGGCTTCAAGTACAACCCGCCGCACGGCGGCCCGGCCGACACCGACGCCACCGGCTGGATCGCCGGCCGCGCCAACGAACTGCTCCGCAACCCGAGCGCGATCAAGCGCACGCCCTACGAGCGCGCTTCTGGCGATGTGACCCGGGTCGACTACCTCGGCGCCTACTGCGAGGACCTGCGCAATGCCCTGAACCTGGACGCGATCGCCTCCGCCGGCGTCCACATCGGCGCCGACCCGCTGGGCGGGGCGTCCGTCCAGTACTGGCAGTACATCGCCGACCGGCTCGGCATCGACCTCACCGTGATCAACCCGCTGGTCGATCCGGCCTGGCCGTTCATGACCCTGGACTGGGACGGCAAGATCCGGATGGACTGCTCCAGCCCGTACGCCATGGCCAGCCTGATCGCCAACCGGGAGAAGTACGACATCTCCACCGGCAACGACGCCGACTCCGACCGGCACGGCATCGTCACCCCGGACGCCGGGCTGATGAACCCCAACGCCTACCTGGCGGTGGCCATCCAGTACCTGTTCAGCCACCGGCCGAACTGGCGCGCCGATGCCGGGGTGGGCAAGACCCTGGTCTCGTCCTCGCTGATCGACAAGGTGGCCGCCGATCTCGGCCGCCGCTTGGTCGAGGTGCCGGTCGGCTTCAAGTGGTTCGTCCCAGGCCTGATGAGCGGTGACCTGGGTTTCGGGGGCGAGGAGTCCGCCGGGGCGTCCTTCCTGGCGCTGGACGGTTCCACCTGGACCACCGACAAGGACGGCATCCTGCTGGCCCTGCTGGCCTCGGAGATCAAGGCGGTCACCGGCAAGTCTCCGTCCGAGCTGTACGCCGAACTGGAGGCCAGGCACGGCGCGTCCGCGTACGCTCGGGTGGACGCCCCGGCGAACCGGGAGCAGAAGGCCAAGCTGGCCAAGCTCTCCCCCAGCGACGTCACCGCCACCGAGCTGGCCGGCGAGCCGATCGTGGCCACCCTGACCAACGCCCTGGGCAATGGGGCCGCGATCGGTGGGCTCAAGGTCGCCACCGCGTCGGCCTGGTTCGCCGCCCGTCCGTCCGGCACCGAGGACGTGTACAAGATCTACGCCGAGTCGCTGAAGGGTCCCGACCACCTCAAGCAGGTGCAGGCCGAGGCCAAGCAGGTGGTCGACGCCGTCCTCGGCTGAGGCACTGGGTCTTTGTCGTTCCGGCTTCGGAGAACGGCCGGATGTGGAATGGTTGAACCATGAGTAATGACGATCTCTTCATCTGCATCGACCACGTCGGCTACGCCGTCCACAACCTCGACGACGCGATCCAATTCCACACCGAGGTGCTGGGCTGGCGGGTGCTGCACCGCGAGACCAACGAGGAGCAGGGCGTCGAGGAGGCGATGATCGGCACCGGTCAGCAGCTGCCCGAGAACGCCCAGGTCCAGCTGCTCGCGCCGCTGAACGAGAACAGCACGATCGCCAAGTGGATCGAGCGCAACGGTGGCAAGGGCGGCATCCAGCAGGTGGCCTACCGGGTCGCCGACCTCGACAAGGTGTGCGCCACCCTGCGCGAGCGGGGCGTGCGGCTGCTCTACGACGCGCCGAAGATCGGCACCGGCGGCTCGCGGATCAACTTCGCCCACCCGAAGGACGTCGGCGGCATCCTGCTGGAGCTGGTCGAGCCCGCCGCCCACTGAGGCGGTCGCCGGTTCGGTCGGGGCGGACGGTAGCATCGGGATCAGCAGTTCCCGTCCCCGACGTGACTGTCCGCCCCCAACCGGCAAGGAAGGACCGAATCCGTGTCATCCCTCGATGAGCAGGGTCTCGACCTCTTCGATGAGACCGCGACAGCAGCCGGGAACTTCCCCCACGCGCTGCGCGGCTACGAGCGCAGTGCGGTGGACGCCTACATCCGGGAGCTGGAGGCGAAGCTCTCCCGCACCATGGCCGAGCTCCGCGAGACCCGGCACCAACTGGAGCTGATCGCCGCCACCACGGACACCACCGACTTCGCCAGGCTGGGCGGCCATACCCGCGGCCTGCTGACCGCGGCCGAGGCCCAGGCCGCCGAGATCATCGCGGTCGCGCAGACCGAGGCGGCGCGGATCCGGTCCGAGGCCGGCACCGACAGCAGCCGGCTCAGCACCGAGATCCAGCGGCTGCTGGACGAGAGCCGCACCGCCACCGCCGCCGAGCTGGATCAGCTCAGGACCCTGCTGGGCGAGCAGACGGCCGCCGAACTCGAAGCGGCACGCGCCGACGCCGCCGCGCTGGTGGAGGCCACCGAACGGCAGCGGGAATGGTTGAGCCGGGAGGCCGAGACCCAGGCCCGCGCGATCGTGGACGCCGCGGCCGCCGAGGCCGAGCAGCGCCGGGCGGAGACCGAGCGGCTGGCCGCCGAGCAGGCCACCGAACTGGCCCGCGCCAAGGAGGCAGCCCTGGCCGAGATCGCCGCCGGACGCCTCGCTGCCGCCGACCAGATCGCCGAGCTGCTGGACGCCAGCAAGCAGGAGGCCGCCGACCAGCGGGCCAGGCTCGAGGGCGACCTGCTGACCGCCGACCAACGCCGGGAAGCGGCCCGCGCCGAAGCCGCCGGGATCACCAGGGGCGCCGCCGAGCAGGCCCAGGTCACCCTGGAGAACGCCCGGCACGAGGCCGCCCGGATCCTCAGCGAGGCCAACGCCACCGCCGCCGAACGTGCCGAGGAACTGCGCCGGGAGGTGGCGACGCTGGATCTGCGCAAGCAGGCGATCGTCGATCAGCTCGCGCAACTCTCCACCCTGGCGGTCGACACCATCGACCAGAACTCCGTCGCTGCGCCCGCCGATCCGGTGCAGTCCGACACGCCTGCCGCCCCCGCCGAACCGGAGGAGCCGGTCGAAGCGGACGGGTCGCCGGACGCGGACGGCGCGGACGTGGCCGACGACCCGGACGCCGGAGCCGACCCGGCGTACCAGCCCGACGACGAAGCCGCCGAGGTCGCCGACCGCCCATGACCTCCGAACCCGGCGGCGCCGAGCGTCCGGTCAGCCCGCCACCGCAGCCGACCCCACCGCGTCCGGCCGGGACGCCCGCTCCGGCCTCCGCCCGGACGCCCAACGCTCCCGCCACCCGCAACTGGCTGCTCCGCTGGCGCCGGACCACCCAGCCCACCCCGCCGGACTACTTCGAGGGCGCCGAGGGCCGCACCGAGCGGATCTCGCTGCTCCACCGCAACCCGTTCTACATCGGCTTCTTCATCGCGGCCGGCGGGATCACCGCCTACGCCCTGCTGACCTCGCTGGCGCAGCTGCGGGACATCCTGGTGCTGGTCGTGCTCAGCTTCACCCTCGCGCTGGGGCTCAACCCGGTGGTGGAGTGGTTCCACAGCCGCGGCATCCGGCGCGGGCTGGCGGTGTTCATGGTCGCCCTCACCCTGCTGGCCTTCCTCGCCCTGGCCGGCTGGGCGATCGTCCCGGTGATCAGCGAACAGGTGCAACTCCTCTACAAGAACGCACCGGGCTATCTGAACAACCTGCGCGAGAACCCGCAGATCGCGGAGTTCGACCGGCAGTTCGAGGTGATCGAACAGATCCAGGAGATCCTCAAGTCGCCGCAACTGATCGGCGGCGTCTTCGGCGGCCTCTGGGAAACCGGTCAGGCGGTGGCGAATGTGATCTTCTCCGTCACCATCTCGGTGGTGCTGACGCTCTACTTCCTCACCTCGCTGCCCACCATCAAGGAGGTCATCTACCACCTCGCCCCGGCCTCCCGCCGGGCTCGCACCCGCTATCTGGCCACCGAAGCCTTCAAGCGGGTGGGTGGCTTCGTCTCGGGCATGTTCCTGGTCGCCATGTTCTGGACCGCGATGTCGTTCATCCTGTTGAACCTGATCGGCCTGTCCCAGTTCGCGGTGGCGCTGGCCGTCGTGGTCGGCCTGCTGGCCTTCATCCCGCTGGTGGGAACCAGCATCGCCATCATCATCGTCGCGATCGTGGCCTTCTCCTTCGGCCAGACCACCGGGATCATCGTCGTCGTGGCCATGCTGGCCTACCAACAGTTCGACGCCTACTTCATCCAGCCCCGGATCTTCGCCCGCTCGGTGCAGGTGCCGGGTGTGCTGGTGATCCTGGCCGCGGTCTCCGGTGGCCTGCTGCTGGGCCTGGTGGGCGCCATCCTGGCGATCCCGACCATGGCCGCGCTGCTGCTGCTGTACCGGGAAGTGCTGATCCCCCACCTCGACCGGAACTAGCGAACGCCCGCCGGTGTCCCCGCTGGCTGAGGTCGGCCCGCGGGACCGAGCCTCGAAGCCCCCGGCGACCCTTCGAGACTCGCGCTTCGCGCGACCTCAGGGATCGGATCAGAACAGCCGGTCGTCGGCGTTGTCGAGCCCGCGCAACGCGTCGTAGTCCACCAGGACGCAGCCGATCCCGCGGGTCTCGGCGATCACCTTGGCCTGCGGTTTGATCAGCTGGGCGGCGAACACCCCGCGCACCGGACGCAGCAGCGGGTCGGCGTTCATCAGCTCCAGGTAGCGGGAGAGCTGCTCCACGCCGTCGATCTCGCCCCGGCGCTTCACCTCGACGGCCACGTAGGCCCCGGCCTGGTCGCGGAACAGCAGGTCCACCGGCCCGATCGGGGTCTGGTACTCCCGCTGCACCAGCAGCCAGCCCTCGCCGAAGGTGGCGGGGTTCTCGGCCAGTAGCGCCTGCAGATGGGCCTCCACCCCGTCCTTCACCAGGCCGGGGTCGACGCCGAGTTCGTGGTTGCTGTCATGGAGCACCTCGGCGATCGCGATCTGCAGGGTGTCCCCGCTGGTGTTGCGCACCTCCCAGACCTGGGTCAACCCGCTCTCCTGATCGGCGGTGACGGCCTCCAGGTCCTCCGGCGGGTCGCTCACGGTGATCGTGCAGGGGGCGCTCATCCAGTTCAGCGGCTTGTAGGCACGATCGTCGGCGTGGATCGACACCGATCCGTCCGCCTTCACCATGATCAGCCGAGGGGCCATCGGCAGATGGGCACTCAGCTTTCCGGCATAGTCGACCTGACAGCGGGCAATCAGCAAACGCACGCCGGACAAGTTACCCGATCCGGAGCCGTAACCTTGACCCCATGCCCAAGCGTCCCTCCAAACACCTGCGTCCGGCCCGCCCGCTGAGCCAGGGCGGCTTCGCCCAGCTCGTCGCGAAGTCCGACGGCACCTGGATGGTGCAGACCATGCCGGCCGGCAGCGCCGGCAAGACCTACCTGTGCCCCGGCTGCGACCGGCAGATCGCGCTCGGCGCCGCCCAGGTCGTGGTGTGGCCGCGCGATCCGAGCATCGGCTCGCCCTCGGCGGTCGAGGAACGACGGCACTGGCACACCTCCTGCTGGCAGCGGAGGCGCTGATGCGCGGCCTGCACACCCAGCTGGTGGGCGACGGACGGCCCCGGTTCGCCTTCCTGCACGGACTGTTCGGACGCGGCCGCAACTGGTCGGGCATCGCCGCCTCCCTGGCCGAGCGTGGTCACGCCAGCGTGCTGTTCGACCTGCCGAACCACGGCGCCAGCGGCTGGACGGACGAGTTCAGCTACCAGCAGATGGCCGAGGCGGTGGCCGCCGAGCTCGAGCAGCGACTGGGCTCGGCCGCCCGGCTGATCCTGGTCGGCCACTCGATGGGCGGCAAGGTCGCCATGCTGCTGGCCCTGCGCCGCCCCGAACTCGTGGACGGCCTGGTGGCGATCGACATCGCCCCGGCCCGTTCCGAGGGGGTGGACGGGTTCCCGCGGCTGGTCGCCGCGATGGCGGCCGTCGAGTTGGATCGGCTGCGCGTCCGGGCCGACGCCGAGGCGGTGCTGGCCGAGCGCATCGCCGAGCCCGGCGTCCGCCAGTTCCTGCTGCAGAACCTCCGTTCCAGGCCGCGGTGGCACTGGCAGCCCAACCTCGGCCTGCTCAGCGCCAACCTGCCGGCCATCGCCGACTGGCCCGACCCGGGACCGGTCAGCTACCCCGGGCCGGTGCTGTGGCTGCGGGGTGAGCGCTCCGACTACGTCCGCGACGAGCACCTGCCCGCGATGCGGGAACTCTTCCCAGCGGTGGAGCTGCAGACCGTGCCCGGAGCCGGGCACTGGGTGCAGGCGGACAACCCGGAAGCCGTGGTGGCCGCCCTGGAGCAGCTGGCCGGCGCCATCGGAGGTTGAGGTCGGCCGGGTCCCGAAGCCTCCCGACCCTTCGAGACTCGCGCTTCGCGCGACCACAGGGATCGCTCGGCGGATGGTTCGGCGCTTCGCGCGACCTCAGGGATCGCTCGGCGGATGGTTCGGCGCTTCGCACGACCTCAGGGATCGCTCGGCGGATGGTTCGGCGCTTCGCACGACCTCCGTTCCTCGGCCCGCCAGCGCGGCCCTGGTCAGGACCTCACTTCCCGCCGCCACGAGCGGCGTGGCGGTCGTCCTCCGGGATCGCTCCGAGGGTTGTCCAGCGGACTAGCCGACGGTGACCTTCTCGATCTCCGCGGGCAGCAGCGGCTTCCCGCCACCCACCTGGCCGAAGGAGCCGTCGTTCCCGCCGGCGGCGATGTCGGCGGCCAGATCGATCCCGGCCTGATCGATGCTGCCGAAGACGGTGTACTGCGGCGGCAACGGGGTGTCGGCGAAGACGATGAAGAACTGGGAGCCGCCCGAGTTGGGCTGCCCGGTGTTGGCCATCGCCAGAGCACCCGCCGGGTAGCCGGTGATGCCCTCGAACTCGTCCGGGATGGTGTAGCCGGGGCCACCCGAACCGCTGGCACTCGGGTCGCCGCACTGCAGCACGAAGATGCCCTCGTCCACCACCCGGTGGCAGGTGGTGGCGTCGAAGTAGCCCTGCTGTGCCAGCGAGACGAAGGAGTTCACCGTGCAGGGTGCCGCCGAGCGATCCAGCGTGATCGCCACCGGCTGGCCGTTCAGCGTCATGGTCGCCTCGGCGGTGCCGGTCGCCGGGACGTCCGCGCCGTTGGGCGGCTGGACCTCGCGGGCGGCCGGACCACCGGCCGGGTACTCACACGACACCGTGCCGGCGGCCGGTGCCTGGCCGGGGCTGGACGGGGCCGGGGGCTCGGCGGCGACCGGGGAGGTGCAGCCGGCCAGCAGGACGGCGGGCACGGCAAGAACGACGAGGAGGATTCGATTCACGACTCCACCCTGCCAGATCACTCAAACCGACGGGCCGTTTGACACCCCTGTCCGGCTGGTGTTGATTGCTGACATGGTCAACCTCACCAGGATCTACACCCGCACCGGCGACGCCGGCATGACCCGGCTCTCCGACATGTCGGAGGCGGCCAAGACCGACCGGCGGGTCGAGGCCTACGGCGCGGTGGACGAGGCGAACTCCATCCTCGGGATGGTGGTCACCCAGCCCGACCTGCCAGACGACGTCCGGGTCGTGCTGCGGCACATCCAGAACGAGCTGTTCGACGCCGGGGCCGATCTCTCCTTCCCGCTGGTGACCGACCCCCCCTACGAACCGCTGCGGATCGTCCAGCCGTGCGTCGACCGGCTGGAGGGCTGGTGCGACGCCTTCGGCGACCCGCTGCCCGCGCTGCGCTCCTTCATCCTGCCCGGCGGCAGCTTCACCGCCGCGCTGCTGCACCAGGCCCGGTCGGTGGTCCGCCGTGCCGAGCGCGAGGCGTGGCGGGCGGCCGAGCAATACGGCACCGAGCCCGCCGAGGGCAACGCGCCGGGTGGCGTCAACCCGCTGGCGATCACCTACCTCAACCGGCTCTCGGACCTGCTGTTCATCCTCGCCCGGGTGGTCGGCCAGGCGGCCGGCGACGTGCTGTGGGTGCCGGGTGGCGACCGGACCCCGACCGATCCCAAGGGGATCAGGCAGCGCCGGCGACTGGTCAGCCCACCGGGCGGATCTGGTGCCCCTGCCCCGGCGGAGCCGCCTCCAGCCAGCTGAGCAGGGCGGTGATCGCCTCCGGGGTCATCGAGGCCTCCCAACTGCCTCCGGAGTCCAGCTTGAGCTGGATCACCCGCTGGTCCTCCAGCAGCAACAGGGCCTCGATCTCGTCCGGTGGACGCTGCCGACCCACCGTGGTCTGGCCGCGCGGAAAGACCAGCCGGGGCCGCAGCGACGGGGAGAAGGAGCGGAACCACTCCAGGCAACCATGCCGATAACGTGCGACTCCGAGCACCCAACCGGTACCCGGAGTCCTCGTCTTCAGCCGCACACTACAGTCGAACAGCGCACCCCCGCGGGAGAGCCACCGGCGGCGGGCGATCAGCCAGGCGATCGGCAGCAGCACCACGGCAGCGATGACCAGCGCGATGACTTCGGTCACCGCCAGCCAGTCCATCTCTGCCCTCCCGCGGTCTCAGGCGTGTTCGCGAGCCAGCCGGGCGGCCTTCACCTGCGCCTCGGCGCGGCGGAAGTGCTGCATCGTCTCCTCGTCGGTCTCGCCCTCGTTCAACCGCTTCTCGGCCGCGGCCAGCTCGTGCGCGGCCGCGGCCAGGTCGATCTCCCGGGCCACCCTGGCGAACTGGCTGAGCAGCGAGACCCGGTTGTCGGCCACGGAAAGGAAGCCGCCGTCCAGAGCGACGATCTCCCGCCGGCCGTCGACCGTCAGCACCTCGGCCGCACAGGGCACCAGGCCGGCCAGGAAGGGCTCGTGGTCGGCCAGGATGCCGATGTCCCCCTCGGTGGTGCGGGCGATCACGCTGATCGCCTCACCCTCCCAGGCGATCCCGGTGGCCGAGACCACCTCGACCGTCAACGGACCCGGCATCTCAGCCTTCCTTCTGGATCTTCGCCCAGTTCTCCATCACCATGTCCATGCCGCCCACGTTGAAGAAGGCCTGCTCGGCGATGTGGTCGACCTCGCCGTCGCAGATCATCTTGAAGCTCTCGATGGTGTCGGCCAGCGGCACGGTCGAGCCCGGCACGTTGGTGAACTTCTCGGCCATGTAGGTGTTCTGCGAGAGGAACTGCTGGATCCGGCGGGCCCGGGCGACCATCACCTTGTCCTCCTCGGGCAGTTCGTCGATGCCGAGGATGGCGATGATGTCCTGCAGTTCCTTGTTGCGCTGCAGGATCTGCTTGACCCGGACCGCGGTGTCGTAGTGCTCCTGCCCGATGAACTGCGGGTCGAGGATGCGGCTGGTCGAGGTGAGCGGATCCACCGCCGGGTACAGACCACGAGAAGCAATGTCGCGGGAGAGCTCGGTGGTCGCATCCAGGTGGGCGAAGGTGGTCGCCGGAGCCGGGTCGGTGTAGTCGTCGGCCGGCACGTAGATCGCCTGCATCGAGGTGATCGAGTGGCCGCGGGTCGAGGTGATCCGCTCCTGCAGCTGGCCCATCTCGTCGGCCAGGTTGGGCTGATAGCCCACCGCCGAGGGCATCCGGCCCAGCAGGGTCGAGACCTCGGAACCGGCCTGGGTGAACCGGAAGATGTTGTCGATGAACAGCAGCACGTCCTGGTTCTGCACATCGCGGAAGTACTCCGCCATGGTCAGCGCCGACAGCGCGACCCGCAGACGGGTGCCCGGCGGCTCGTCCATCTGGCCGAAGACCAGGGCGGTGTCCTTCATGACGCCGGCCTCGATCATCTCGTGGATCAGGTCGTTGCCCTCACGGGTGCGCTCCCCCACGCCGGCGAACACCGAGGTGCCGCCGAAGTTGTGGGCGATCCGGTAGATCATCTCCTGGATCAGCACCGTCTTGCCGACGCCGGCGCCGCCGAACAGGCCGATCTTGCCGCCCTGGACGTACGGGGTGAGCAGGTCGAGCACCTTGATGCCGGTGTGCAGCATCTGGGTGCGGGGCTCCAGCGCGTCGAAGGCCGGGGCCGGACGGTGGATCGGCCAGCGCTCGGTGATCTCCAGCGAGGCGGTGTCCTCGTTCAGGCAGTCGCCGGTGACATTCCACACCCGGCCCTTGGTGACATCGCCGACCGGCACCGAGATCGGCGCACCGGTGTCGCGCACCCTGGTGCCGCGGCGCATGCCGTCGGTGGGCTTCAGCGAGATCGCCCGGACGATGTTGTCGCCGACGTGCAGCGCCACCTCGGCGGTGATCGTCCGGGTGCCCTCATCGGTCTCGATGTCGATCAGCAGGGCGTTGTTCAGGTCCGGCATCTCGTCGGCGGGGAACTCGACGTCCACCACGGGGCCGATCACCCGGGCGACCCGTCCGGTCCCGGCGGTCTTGCCGGCAGCAGGGGTATCGATCGTCACGGTCATGGCTTCCTCGTCCTATTCCTGTTCGGCCAGCGCGCTGGCGCCGCCGACGATTTCGCTGATTTCCTGGGTGATCTCGGCCTGCCGCGCCTGGTTGGCCTCGCGGGTGAGCCGTTCGATGAGCTGCTGGGCGTTGTCGGTGGCCGACTTCATCGCCCGCTGCTGGCTGGCCAACTGCGAGGCGGCCGACTGCAGCAGGTAGAACCAGATCCGGCTGCGCAGGTAGAGCGGCAGCAGCCCGTCCAGCACGGTCTCGGGGTCGGGCTCGAACCAGTACTCCGGCACCAGTTCGGACTCGGTGGGCTCGTGCACCCCCTCGACCACTTCCAGCGGCAGCACCCGCCGCACCCGGGCGGTCTGGGAGATCATGGAGTCCATCCGGGTGTAGACCGCCCAGATCTCGTCCACCCCGCCCTCCTCGGTGGGCCGGAGGAAGTCCTCGACCAGCCGGTCGGCGATCTCCACCGCGTTGGCGTAGCTGGGCGAGTCGGAGAACCCCTCCCAGCTGGCCTCGATCGGCAGCCCACGGAACTGGACGTAGCCGATGCCCTTGCGGCCGGCGATGTAGCGGACCGGCTCCTTGCCCTCCTCGGTGAGGCGCTGGACGAAGCTCGCCACCGCCTTGATCACGTTCGAGGAGTAGGCGCCGTTCATGCCGCGGTCGGAGGTGATGAAGAAGATCGCGATCCGCTTCGGGTTCACGCTGTCGGAGGTGAGCGGGTGGTCGGCGTGGGAGTACGCCGCCACCGCCGACACCGCGCGGTTCAGCTCGCGGGTGAACGGCAGTGCCCGGGCGGCCGCCTGCTGCGCCTTGATGATCCGCGACGAGGCGACCAGTTCCATCGCCCGGGTGATCTTCTTGGTCGCCATCACCGACTGTCGTCGCCGGCGCAGCTCGCGCAGACTGGCTCCCATCGATCAGGACCTCTTCTTCGACACGACGATCTGCTCGGCCTCCAGGTCGGCCGCCTCGATCGCCTCGGCCGCCTGCTCGCCGCTGACCAGCGGCTTGCCCTCGCCGGTGATGAAGCCCAGCTTGAAGGCGTCGATCACGTCGCCGGTGGCCTTGGCCAGGTCGTCGTCCCAGGCGCCGGTCTCGGCGATGGTGGTGAGCAGGTGGGTGTGGTGCCGCAGGTGGTCGAGCAACTCGGTCTCGAACCGGAGTACGTCGGCAACCGGCACATCGTCGAGGTAGCCGTTGGTACCGGCCCACACCATGACGACCTGGTCGGCCACGTCGTAGGGCGCGTACTGCGGCTGACGGAGCAGCTCGACCAGCCGCTGGCCGCGGTCCAACTGACGCCGGGAGGCGGCATCGAGGTCGGAGGCGAACATGGCGAAGGCCTGCATGTCGCGGTACTGCGCCAGACCGATCTTCAGCGTGCCGGAGACCTTCTTCATCGCCTTGACCTGGGCGTCGCCGCCCACCCGGGAGACCGAGATGCCGACGTCGATCGCCGGACGCTGGTTGGCGTTGAACAGGTCGGACTGCAGGAAGATCTGGCCGTCGGTGATCGAGATCACGTTGGTCGGGATGTAGGCCGAGACGTCGTTGGCCTTGGTCTCGATGATCGGCAGGCCGGTCATCGAACCGCCGCCGAGCTCGTCCGACAGCTTGGCACAGCGCTCGAGCAGGCGGGAGTGCAGGTAGAAGACGTCGCCGGGGTACGCCTCACGGCCCGGCGGACGACGCAGCAGCAGCGACATCGCCCGGTAGGCCTCGGCCTGCTTGGTCAGGTCGTCGAAGATGATCAGGACGTGCTTGCCGGCGTACATCCAGTGCTGGCCGATCGCCGAACCGGTGTAGGGGGCGATGTACTTGTAGCCGGCCGGATCGGACGCCGGGGCGTGGACGATGGTGGTGTACTCCATCGCGCCGGCCTCCTCCAGCGTGGTCCGCAGCGCCGCGATGGTGGAGCCCTTCTGGCCGATCGCCACGTAGATGCAGCGCACCTGCTTGGTCGGATCGCCGCTGGCCCAGTTCGACTTCTGGTTGATGATGGTGTCGACCGCGATCGCCGTCTTGCCGGTCTTGCGGTCGCCGATGATCAACTGCCGCTGGCCACGGCCGATCGGGGTCATCGCGTCGATCGCCTTGATGCCGGTCTGCAGCGGTTCCTTCACGCTCTGCCGGTCCATCACGCCGGCCGCCTGGAGCTCCAGCGCGCGTCGTCCCTGGAGATCCTTGATCTCGCCCAGCCCGTCGATCGGCTCGCCCATCGCGTTCACCACCCGGCCCAGGTAGCCGTCGCCGACCGGCACCGACAGCACCTCGCCGGTCCGCTTGACCGTCGAGCCCTCCTCGATGCCCTCGGAGTCGCCCAGCACCACGACGCCGATCTCGCGGACGTCCAGGTTCAGCGCGATGCCCTGGGTGCCGTTGGCGAACTCCAGCAGCTCGTTGGCCATGGCCGAGGGCAGTCCCTCGACCCGGGCGATGCCGTCGCCGGAGGTGGCCACGGTGCCCACCTCGTCCCGGCTGGCGGTCTCGGGACTGAAGTTGGACACGAAACGATCCAGCGCGTCCCGGATCTCCTCGGGACGAATCGTCAGCTCCGCCATCTGCGCACCCTGTTCTCTCGTTGTCGTTTGCACGGCCCTGGGGCCGGCGGTCAGTTGAGTTCTCGTTCGGCGGCCTGCAGCCGCCCGGCCACCGTGCCTTCGATGACCTCGTCGCCCAGCTTCACCCGGACGCCGCCGAGCACGGCAGGATCCACGCTCACCTGCAGGCTGACCTCGCGGCCCACCTGCCTGGACAGCGCGGTTCGCAGCCGGTCGGCCTGGGTGGCCGTGAGCGGACGCGCCACGGTCACCTCCGCGATCGCCCGGCGCCGCTGTTCGGCGGCCAGCCTGAGATAGGCCTCGAGGGTCAGCTCGAAGGTTCGTTCGGTGGCCCGCACGGCCCGCTGGGCGAGTGCGACGGTGATCGCCGACGCCTTCCTGGCGAGCAGTTCGGCGATGACCTGCTGGCGGCCGGCGAGGTTCGCCGCGCGATCCTCCAAGGTGGCCCGCAGGTCACGGTCGGCCGCCACGATCCGGGAGAAGCGGAACAACTCCTCCTCCACCTGATCCAGCTGGCCGGCCGCCTGGGCGCTGCGCAGCAACGTCCGGACGCCCTGCCGCTCCAGCGCGCCGACCAGGGCACCGGAGGTCGCCCACCGCAGCCCGGCCGCGGCCTGCACCACGGCCAGCGCCGCGGCTGAGACCTGCCCGGCCAGGACGCCGGCAGCGAGCTGCTGGCGGGCCTCCTCCGGTGCGGTCAGGTCGGAGAGCGCGTTGCGCAGGGTCGGCTGGGATTCCAGCAGGCCCACCACCGCGAACAGCTCGTCGGCCAGCACCTGGCTCGGCTCCTGGGCGTCCAGGATCCGGTCCAGCTGGGCCTGGCGGGCCTGCGTGGCGGCGCTCATTCGGGGCCCCCGCGGAGTTGTTCGGGGGAGCGCAGCGGAGGAGAAGAACTCCGTGGGGTGGTCATGCCTTCGTCGCCTCCGTCTGGGACTCCAGCTCGGCCAGGAAGCGCTCGACGCTGCGCTGGGCGCGCTCGTCGTCCGCCAGCGACTCGCCGACGATCTTGCCGGCCAACTGGGTGGCCAGGCCACCGATCTCGCCGCGCAACTGCTGGACGGCCTGTGCCCGTTCGGCTTCGATCTGGGTACGGGCGAGTTCGACCAGCCGCGCCGACTCGGCCTGAGCGGCCTGCCGGATCTCGGCGGCCGCCAGGGCGGCCTGCGGCTTGGCGTCCTCCCGGATCCTGGCTGCCTCCTCGCGGGCCGAGGCCAGCTGCTGGCGGTACTCGGCCAGCGCGGCGGACGCCTCGGCCTGGGCGGCCTCGGCCTTCTCGATCCCGCCCGCGATCAGTTCGGAACGCTCGGCGTAGGTCTTCTCGAACATCGGGACGACCTTCTTGGCGATCACGAACCAGACGATCAGCGCCAACCCGATGCCGGCGAACAGCTCGCTGAGATGTTCCGGCAGCAGCGGGCCGAGATCGATCCCACCCGTCTCGAGCGGCAACATGCCTGGCCTCACTGCAGCACGAACGCCAGCGCGATAGCGATGATGGCCAGCGCCTCGACCACGGCGAAGCCGAGGATGGCGGTCGACATCATGGCCCCACGGGCCTCAGGCTGACGGGCGGTGCCGTTGATCACCGAAGCGAAGATCCAGGCAACGCCGATCGCCGGGCCGAGGGTCGCCAGCGCGTAGCCGATCATGTTGATCGAGCCAGTGATTTCCATTGGGTGTTCCTTTCGGTGGCTTCGAGGACGAAGTCGGTCAGTGCTCCTCGGCGATTGCCGAGGAGATGTATTGGGCGGTCAGGACGGTGAAGATGTAGGCCTGCAGGATGGCCACCAGGATCTCCAGGGCGAAGATCGCCAGGCTGAACACCAGCGAGACCACGCCGGCGGTGTTCAGCAGCGGAACCGGGAAGCCGGCGGTGGGTTCGGTCATGGTGAGCAGCATGCTGCCGCCGACCACGAAGACCATGATCACCAGGTGCCCGGCGAACAGGTTGCCGAAGAGTCGCATCGCCAGGGTGACCGGGCGGACGATGAAGTTGGAGAGGAACTCCAGCGGGATGATCAGCGGCCACAGCGCCACAGGCACGCCCTCGGGGAGCGTCATCCGGCGCATGTACGAGCCGAAGCCGTACTTCGCGATCCCGGCGGCGTTGTAGACGATGTAGCTCAGGATCGCCAGGCCGTAGGCGTACCCGATCTTGGAGAAGGTCGGGAACATGAACACGAAGAGCTGGCCGAACAGGTTGTTCACCAGGATGAAGCTGAACAGCGCGATCAGGTAGGGCAGGAACTTGCGGTAGTCGTGGCCCAGGATGTCGCGGGCGATGGTGTTGCGCAGCAGGTTGTAGAGGGACTCCCCCAGGAACTGCTTCTTCCCCGGCACCACCTGCTGCCGGTTCGCCATCCACAGCCAGAAGCCGATCACCAGCGCGGCGCCGATGATCGCCTGGATGAGGTGGTTGTTCAGCCAGGCCCATTCCTCGCCCAGGCCCGGGAACAGCGGACGGGAGTCGAAGCTGTGCACCCCGGGCGGCCAGCCATGGTCATCGCCCTCCATGGGTACCAACAGTGGGACCATTCCCGAGAACCTTCCCGTGCTCACTGCGACCTGCCGAACTTGACCACCACGAGGTAGATCCCCAACGCCACGCCGACCACGAGTCCGATGGGTAAAAACCACGCCGTCCCCAGCCAGCGATCCAACAACCAGCCGAGGCCGCCATAGGCCAGCAGTCCGGCGATCATGATGCTCAGGAGCCGATAGCCCTGGTCCGCACCGCCCTGCCCGCTCATAGCGAGTCGGACTCTAGCAAGAATCCCAGGGCTAGTTCACCTCCGGTCTCGCCGTGGCGGACTGGCCTGGGTGGAATCGAAGACCGGGATCCGGAGCCTGGTGAAGGCGATCACCTCCCCGGCGATCCAGCCGATCGTCGCGGCCAGCGTCGACCCGAGCAGGCAGCCGGCATGCAGCCCGTTCGGTGCCGGGCCGCTCAGCCCGGCGGAGAGCAGGAAGCCGAGCAGGACGATCCGGAGCAGGTAGGAGGTGAGCGCCACGAACAGCGCGACCCGCGGCGAGGCGTCCGCCACCGCCAGCTGCAGGGCCTGACCCAGCGCGAAGAAGGCGAGCACCACGCCCGCCGCGGCCATCGCGGTCAGCAGCCCGGCCCGGGCCGCCACCAGCCAGCAGATCGCGGCCGCCGGCACCGCGGCCGCCACCAGCCCGATCAGGCCTCCGCGGAGCAGCCGCCAGGCGCGGTGGCGCTGCGGTGTCACCCGGCCACCCGCCGCCGCGACCAGCGGGCGCGGACGGCCCGGCCCCAGGTCAGCAAAGCCGTGATGAGCAGGGCCAACACCCAGCCGGCCAGGGTCACCGGATGCGGGTACAGCCCCAGCACCACCACGCCGAAGCCGGCCAGCGCCGACCACAGCCACAGCAGGGCCACCGCCCGGGCATGGGAATGGCCGAGGTTGAGCATCCGGTGGTGCAGGTGCTGCTTGTCGGCCTGGAACCACAGCTGGCCGCGGAGCGTGCGGCGGACGTAGGCCAGGATCAGATCGAGCATCGGCAACGCCATCACGGCGAAGGGCAGCAGCAGCGGCAGGTACGCCGCCACGGCACCGAAGCCGAGGTTGCTCAGGCTGGCCGGGTCCACCTGGCCGGAGAGGCTGATCACCGAGGTGGCCATCAGGAAGCCCAGCAGCATGGCGCCGGAGTCCCCCATGAACATCCGGGCCCGGTGGATGTTGTACGGCAGGAAGCCCAGGCAGATCCCGACGGTGGCCACGGTCACCAGGCTCGAGGTCGTCGCGCGCGCCAACTCGTGCTCGTAGGACAGTAGATATGCGTAGGTGAAGAAGGCGCCGGCGCCCACCGCCACGACGCCGGCGGCCAGGCCGTCCAGGCCGTCGATCAGGTTGATCGCGTTCACCGCGAAGAAGATCAGCAGCACCGTCACCACGATGCTGGCGCCCTCGTCCAGCGACACGATCGCGTCCGGCAGCGGGATCCAGTAGACCTTCACCCCGTTCAGCACCGCGACCCCCGCGGCGAGCAGCTGTCCGGCGATCTTGGCCACGGCGCCGAGTTCCACCATGTCGTCCACCGCGCCGACCAGGCAGATCAACCCACCGGCGATCAGAACGGCGGTGGCGTCATGCCGCACCACCTCGAAGCTGCCCAGCCAGGGCAGTTGGGCGGCGACCAGGAAGGCGGCCGCCAGGCCCAGCCACATCGCCACCCCGCCGAAGTACGGCACCGGCTTGGTGTGGACGTCGCGGTCGCGCACCATGGCGACCGCGTTGTAGCGGAAGGCCAGCCGGCGGCACAGGCCGCTGAGCAGGTAGGTGACGCCGGCGGCGACCAGCGCCACCAGCAGGTACTCACGCATCCGGGTGGGTGGTCTCGGCAGGCTCGACCGGCGGGAGCTCCGCGGCGGGCTCGATCGGTGGCGGCCCGTCCTCGGCCAGGGCGCCCACCACCGCGATCAGTTGTTCGCGGGTGATCCTTCCCTCCCTCAGTACCCGTGGCGGATCGGAGGTCACGTCGACGATGGTGGACGGGACGGGGCTGCTGCCGGCGCCGGCGTCGAGATAGACGGCCACGGTGTCGCCGAGCTGCCGCTGCGCCTCGGCGGCGGTGGTCGCGGCCGGGTTGCCGTGGGTGTTGGCGCTGCTCACCGCCAGCGGGCCGGTGGCGCGCAGCAGCTCCCGGGTGAACCCGTGATCCGGGATGCGCACCGCGATGGTGTCGCCGCGGTCGCCCAGATCCATCCGCAGGTTGGCCGGAGCCGCCACCACCAGGGTGAGCGCGCCGGGCCAGAAGGCCGCCGCCAGGGCGGTCGCGGCCTCGTTCACCTCGGCCGCCAGCGAGCGCAGCATGGCCGGCTCGGCGATCAGCACCGGCGGCGGCAGGTCGCGTCCGCGTTGTTTGGCGTTCAGCAGCCGCTGGACGGCGGCCGCGGAGAGCGCGTCGGCGCCGATCCCGTAGACGGTGTCGGTGGGCAGCACCACGCATTCCCCCGCCGCGATCGCGGCCGCCGCGTGGTCGATGCCGCTCTCGGGGTCGACCAGCACGTCGATCAGCTTGCTCACGATGCCATCCTGCCAGCCGACTCAGCCGATCGCGGAAAGCCGCTCCGCCAGGTCGGCGGCCTGCAGCGCGTCGATCACCGCCTGCAGGTTGCCGGCCAGCACCTGGTCAAGGTTGTAGGCCTTGTAGCCGATCCGGTGATCGGCGATCCGGTTCTCCGGGAAGTTGTAGGTGCGGATCCGCTCGGAGCGGTCGACGGTGCGCACCTGGGAGCGGCGCGCCGCCGAAGCGGCGTCGGCCGCCTCCTCCTCGGCGCGGGCGACCAGCCGGGCGCGCAGCATCCGCAGCGCCTGCTCCTTGTTCTGCAGCTGGGAGCGCTCGTTCTGGCAGGAGACGACGATGCCGGTGGGAAGGTGGGTGATCCGGACCGCGGAGTCGGTGGTGTTGACGCCCTGCCCGCCGGGGCCGGAGCTGCGGTAGACGTCGATCCGCAGGTCGTCGTCGTTGATCTCGACCTCGGCGGCCTCGACCTCGGGCATCACCAGCACGCCGGCCGCGGAGGTGTGGACCCGTCCCTGGGATTCGGTCACCGGCACCCGCTGGACGCGGTGCACCCCGCCCTCGAACTTCAGCACCCCGTAGGGCATGTTGTCCGGGTCAGCGGTGGAGCTGGCCTTGACCGCCACCGTGACGCTCTTGAAGCCGCCCAGGTCGGTCTCCTGGGCGTCGAGCACCTCGACCTTCCAGCCGCGGGTCTCGGCGTAGCGGGTGTACATCCGCAGCAGGTCGCCGGCGAACAGCGCCGACTCCTCGCCCCCCTCGCCGGACTTGATCTCAATCAGGCAGTCGGCCGAATCGTTGGGGTCGCGCGGCGCGAGCAGCCGGGTGAGCTGCTCGGTCACCTCAGCCAGTTCGGCGGTCAGCGTCTCCGCCTCGGCGGCGAAGGCCGGGTCGACCTCGGCGAGTTCGCCGGCGGCCTCCAGGTCGCCGCTCAGCCGGCGGTAGGCGTCCATCGCCTTCACGATCGGGGTGAGCTCGGCGTAGCGGCGTCCGATCCGCCGGGCCTTGCCCAGGTCGGAGTGGGTGGCCGGATCGGCCAGCTGCCGTTCCAGCTCGGCGAACTCCGCCAGCAGCGGTTCCGCGGCTTCGAACATCACTCCTCCTCGACCCTTCGTCAGGCTCAGGGATCGTTGGGGTCCACCCCGGCCCCGGGGGGGGGGGGGGGGGGGCGGGGGGGGCGGGGGGG
>JAEXCA010000121.1 GCA_023393755.1 Actinomycetes bacterium
GTCAGGCTCCCGGCGGTGGGTGAGGACAACCGACTCCCCGGAGCGAATCGCTGCTCCGGGGAGTCGGTGGTCGGTGCGATGGTGACCTCACCGCGCAGGCCGTGGGCCCTGCCGATGCGGCCGACCAGAACTCCGGTGGTGGCCATGGACGGTGACGCTCAGCGCCTCCGCTGCGGACGGCGGTCGACATCGATGAAGTCGATGCGGACCTGCTCCCGCCCGGCGAGCGCACCGATCACGGTGCGCAGCGCACTGGCGGTGCGCCCCTGCCGACCGATCACCTTGCCGATGTCCTCGGGGTTGACCCGCACCTCGAAGGTGCGGATCCGGCCCCGTTCGGATTCGCGCACCCGGACGTCGTCCGGGTGCGGCACGAGCCCGCGGACCAGGTGCTCCAGCGCGTCGGCCAGCATCTCAGGCCTCGTCGGCCTCGGCGGCGGCGTCGTCCGCTGCCTCGACCTCGGCCTCGGCAGCAGCGGCCTTCTTGCGCGACACCGAGATCGCGGCGGAGGCCGGCTCGTCGTCCGCCTCGGCCAGGGCGGCGTTGAACAGCGCGACCTTGTCCTTCTTCTCCGGCTGCGGGGTCACGCCGGAGGGCGCCTTGTCGCCGGTGAACTTCTGCCAGTCGCCGGTGCGCTTGAACAGCGCCACGACGGCCTCGGTCGGCTGGGCGCCGACACCGAGCCAGTACTGGGCACGCTCGGACTTGACCTCGATCACCGAGGGGTCGTTCTTCGGGTGGTAGAGCCCGATCTCCTCGATCGCCCGGCCGTCCCGCTTGGCGCGGGCGTCCATCACGACGATGCGGTAGTGCGGCGACCGGATCTTGCCGAGTCGCTTCAGACGAATCTTGACAGCCACGTGGGTGGTTTCTCCTGTGGGACTTGACCCGGTGACGTCACCGGGCCGGACGGGTGGACCGGCCTTGTCGCTGTGGGGCAGCGTCCGGCTGGTCCGGGTGGATCCGCGTCGCCTGCGTTGAGAGGGCACCGACGAGCACAGATGCAGCGATCATTGTGCCAGAGCAGACCGGCCGGAAGCGAACCGGAGCCGGATCACAGCTCGGCGATCGCCTGGAGGGCGGCCAGATGCCTGGCCCACTGCGCCCTTCCCTCGGCGGTGAGGCTCAGCCAGGTGCGCGGCCGCTTGCCCACATAACCCTTCTTGATCGCCACGATGCCGAGCTCCTCCAGTTGGGCAGCCTGGCGGCTCAACACCGAGTCGCTGACCTGCAGTTGGTCGCGCACCGTGGCGAAGTCGGCGCTCTCGGTGGCGTTCAGCGCCGCCACCAGGGAGAACCGCACCGGATGGGTCAGCGCGTCCAGCAGTTGATGGCGGGGATGCTCGTCGGTCACTGCCGGGCCTCCAGCCAGGCGCCGAGCAGGGTGACCAGCATCAGCAGCCCACTCACCACAGCGACGAACCAGACCTGGCCGGGGAACCACCAGTAGATCCCGCACACCCCGACCACCCAAAGGACGGCCCACCCGGCCATGGTGCTGATCCAGCGGCGACCGAAGCCACGCTTCACCGCGCGGGCGAAGTAGCCGACGAAGCCGAAGACCGCGCCCGTCCAGCCGAAGAACAGCAGCAGCGGCAGCGCCACCAGTTCGTCGGGGACGTGGGCCAGCGCCACCAGGGTCAGCGCGGAGGCACCGCCCAGACCGAGCAGGCCGGCGAGCTGCGGCCAACTCGCCCCCGCCCGCGTGGTGGACGAGGTGCGGGCGGCCTGCTCGAGCAGCTCGCGGGCTTCCTCGGGGGTCGGGCCGCTCATCACTGGGCCAGCTTCCGGCGCTGTGCCAGCAGGCCGGCATAGGTGGCGGACCAGACCGCCCCCAGCACCGCGGCGGTGGTCGAGGCGACCAGCATCAACAGCGCGCTGCCGCTGATCGCCCCCATGCAGAACAACGCGATCATGCAGCTGAAGCCGGACACCGGCCCGACCCAGAGCCACCGCAGGCTTCGGTCGATCCGCTCAATCTTCTCCGCACTCATGGCCAGCTCCTCTACTACGGGATGAACAACTACTCATACCGTAGCAAGTACTTTCCAATCTTACAAGTACTTTCTGTTGGCCCGCTCAGCCCAGCCCCTACTTGCCCTGGTTGAGCAGCTTCTGCAGGTCGGGCGGCAGCTGGAACTCCCCCATCGCCTTGGCGATCTCGGCCTCGCTGGGCTGGGCGGTGG
Organism: Actinomycetes bacterium; assembly: GCA_023393755.1. Taxonomy (GTDB): domain Bacteria; phylum Actinomycetota; class Actinomycetes; order Propionibacteriales; family Propionibacteriaceae; genus Propionicimonas. Next base: position 2,188 of record JAEXCA010000121.1, read on the forward strand.
GCTGGGCGGTGGGCAGGCCGAACGGCGAGCCGACCGGAGCGGTCGGTTCCGGGGCGGCGGTCACCGCGGGCTGGTTGCGCTTGGCCGGGTTGCCGGAGATCCCCTTGCCGCCCTTGCGCTTCTTCGCCGAGGGACGGGCGGCGGGACGCTTGCCGCCGCCCATGCCGGGCATCCCGCCGGCCATCGCCCCGCCCAGGCTCTGCATCATCTTGCGCGCCTCGAAGAAGCGGTTCACCAGGGAGTTCACGTCGGAGACCTGGGTGCCGGAGCCCTTCGCGATCCGGGCCCGGCGGGAGCCGTCCAGCATCTTGGGGTTGGCCCGCTCGGCCGGGGTCATCGAGTAGATGATCGCCTCGATCCGGTCGATCTCCTTCTCGTCGATGTTGTTGATCTGGTCCTTGACCTGGCCCATCCCGGGCATCATGCCGAGGATCTTCGACAGCGGCCCCATCCGGCGGACGGCCTGCATCTGCTGCAGGAAGTCGTCCAGGCCGAACTCGCCCTTGCCCTTCAGCAGCTTCTCGGCGGCCTTGGCGGTTTGCTCGGCGTCGAAGGTCTTCTCGGCCTGCTCGATCAGGGTGAGCACGTCGCCCATGCCGAGGATCCGGCTGGCCATCCGGTCGGGATGGAAGGCGTCGAAGTCGTCCAGCCCCTCGCCGTTGGAGGCGAACATGATCGGCCGGCCGGTGACCCGGGCGATCGACAGGGCCGCGCCGCCGCGGGCGTCGCCGTCCAGCTTGGAGAGCACCACCCCGTCGAAGCCGACGCCCTCGGCGAAGGCGCGGGCGGTGTTCACCGCGTCCTGGCCGATCATGGCGTCGACCACGAACAGGATCTCGGTGGGGTTGACCGCGTCCCGGATGTCGGCGGCCTGCTGCATCAGCTCGGCGTCGACGCCCAGCCGGCCGGCGGTGTCGACGATCACCACGTCGTAGAGCTTGGTCCGGGCGTGTTCGATGGACGCCCGCGCCACGGCGACCGGGTCGCCGACCCCGTTGCCGGGTTCGGGGGCGAAGACGTGGACGCCGGCCCGCTCGCCGACCACCTGGAGCTGGTTGACAGCGTTCGGACGCTGCAGGGCGGCGGCCACCAGCAGCGGCGCGTGGCCCTGGCTGCGCAGCCAGCGGCCGAGCTTGCCGGCCAGGGTGGTCTTGCCGGAGCCCTGCAGGCCGGCCAGCATGATCACCGTCGGCGGGGTCTTGGCGAACCGCAGCGGCCGGGCCTGGCCACCGAGGATCCCGATCAGTTCCTCGTTGACGATCTTGACGATCTGCTGGCCGGCGTTCAGCGCCTGGTGGATCTCCACCCCGGCGGCCCGCTCCCGCACCGCGGCGATGAAGTCCTTGACCACGCCGAGGTTGACGTCGGCCTCCAGCAGCGCCAGCCGGATCTCGCGGGTGGTGGCCTCGATGTCGGCCGGGGTCAGCCGGGTCTTGCCCCGCAGGCTGCGGAAGGCAGCCGAGAGACGGTCTTGCAGAGTGTCGAACACAGCGGAAGGTCCTCACGCTCGGGGATACCCGAGCAATCCTACCGTTCCGGCACGGCCGATCCCTGAGGTCGCTCCGCAGGAGCGAGCCTCGAAGGGTCGGACCAGGCTTCGAGACGCCGCCTTCGGCGGACCTCGGCCATCGTCCGGCTCAGTTCTCCGACAGCAGCGCGTCCACGAAGGCTTCGGGCTCGAACGGGGCCAGGTCGTCGGCGCCCTCCCCCAGGCCGATCAGCTTGACCGGCACGCCGAGCTCGCGCTGCACCTGGACGACGATGCCGCCCTTCGCCGAGCCGTCCAGCTTGGAGAGCACGATGCCGGTGACGTCGACCACCTCGCCGAACACCCGGGCCTGGGTGAGGCCGTTCTGGCCGGTGGTGGCGTCGATCACCAGCAGCACCTCGGTGACCGGCAGCTTGCGTTCCACCACCCGCTTGATCTTGCCCAGCTCGTCCATCAGGCCGGTCTTGGTGTGCAGCCGGCCGGCGGTGTCGATCACCACCACGTCCAACTCGTCCTCAATGCCCTTCGCCACCGCGTCGAAGGCCACCGAGGCCGGGTCGCCCCCCTCGGGCCCACGGACGGTGGGGACGCCGACCCGGGCGCCCCAGGTCTCCAGCTGGTCGGCCGCGGCGGCGCGGAAGGTGTCCGCGGCGCCCAGCACCACGCTGTTGCCCTCGGCGACCAGGACGCGGGCCAGCTTGCCGATGGTGGTGGTCTTGCCGGTGCCGTTCACCCCGACCACCAGGACGACCCCGGGCCGGCCATCGGCACCGGTCACCCGCAGGGTGCGATCCAGGCTGGGGTCGACCAGCTTGACCAGTTCGGTGCGCAGCACCTGCCTGGCCTTCACCGGATCGGAGACGCCGTCGATCGACAGTTCCCGGCGCAGCGCCTCGATCAGTTCGGTGGTCGGGCCGACGCCGAGGTCGGCGGTGATCAGGGTGGCCTCCAGGTCCTCCCAGGCCTCGGTGTCCAGCCTGTCGGCCGAGAGCAGGCCGAGCAGGCCGCGGGCGAACGGGTTGGTGCTGGCCGAGAGCCGTCGCCGCAACCTGGCCATCCGGGAGCCGGCGGCCTCCGGCACGTCCAGCGCCGCGGGTGACGGCGCGGTGGGCTGGTCGGGTTCCGCCTCGGCCGGCCCGGGCTCTGGCTCGGCAGCCGGCTCCAGCTCGGCCGCCTCGGGGGTGCTGGTGAGGGCGGCCTGCCGGTTGCTCCGCACGATGACCACGGCGGCGACGATGAGCGCCGCCGCCACGCCGGCCATGACCAGCCAGAAGATGTTGTCCACGGCCGCCATGCTACGGGGTCGGCTCGGCCCTTCGAGACTCCGGGCCGCGCTCGGACCTCAGGGAATCGACGGTCAGCCGAGCGTGAGAGCCGCCACCTGGTCGAAGCTGCCCAGCCGGTACACCTCGACGCCGGCCGCGGAGGCCACGTAGAGATCGCCGTTCAGGGTGAGCCCACGGACGCCGTAACCGCCCTGCGGCAGCGTGGGCTGCAGCTTCTCCGCCAGCGAGAAGGCGCCGTCGGCGTAGCGGTAGATCAGGTAGCGCTGGGAGGGACGGTCGGAGCGCCACGACGCCGCGGCGAAGCCGATCAGCCCGGCTTCGGTGTCCACCAGCACGGCCTTGTGGTTGTACAGCGCCTCGGCGTCGTCGAAGGGCACCTTCATGGTCACCTGCTCGGTGACGTCGAACGGGTCGGAGGTGTCGAACATGCTCAGCTTGATCCCCTGCATGGCGCCGTCGTTGCCGGCGTCGATCCCCAGGCCCAGCAGGCGCCCGTCCGACCAGGGGTGGAGGTAGGTGCTGAAGCCGGGGATCTTCAGCGCGCTCATCACCTGGGGATCCTCGGGGCGGCTGAGATCGAGGGCGAACAGCGGGTCGATCCGCTCGAAGCTCACCACGTAGCCGATCGGGCCCTCGAAGCGGACCGACTGGACCGACTCGTTCTTGGCCAGCCTGGGCAGCGAGCCGACCAGCTTCAGTTCCGAGTCCAGCACGTAGAGCGCCGGCTGGCTGAACCAGTCGCCCCGGGCGGTGCTGCCCGAGATGGTGACCGCCGCCCGCAGGTGGCCCTCGTACTCGTCGAGCGCGAACTGGTTGATCAGCTGGCCCGGGATCACGCCCTGGCCGGCCACGGTCAGGTCGCCGTCGCGCAGCGCGATCCGGGTGAGCCGGGTGCCCCAGACCTCACGCAGGTCGGGGATCCCGGCGGCCTTGCGCAGCTTCTTCGAAAGCGCCTTCTCGTAGTCGGGCGCTCCCAGGTAGAGGTTCTGGGCGTTGAGGTAGACGGTCTGCGACCCGCCCAGCACCGACTCGGAGTCGATCCGCTCGCGCTTGGCCAGATCGATGCTGCTCACCACCGCGAACCGGGGTCCGTCCGGGTTGGGCAGGACGATGCAGTCGGCGGCGTCCAGTGGCGAGATCGCGCGATCCCGGCTGACCAGCGGGACGAAGGTCTGCGGATCCTCCGGATCGAGCTTGCCGGATTCGGGGATGACGTGCTCGGTGACGAGATAGAGCACGTCGTCGGCCAGTCGCGAGGTCAGGTAGGCGCCGCTCTGGCCCAGGCTGGTGAGGAACGTCGGCCGGGTCGGGTCGGCGACGTCGTAGAGCAGGGCCCTGGTCTGCCGGGCGTTGTACGGGACGTAGGCGGTCGGCTCGCTGGTGGGCAGCCGGTCCAGCACGGGCTGGTACTCGGTCACCAGGACGACCAGCAGGGTGCCGTGCAGCATCAGGTCGACCACCGGCCCCTGGACCAGGTACTCGTCGGTGGAGCGGTCCGGTCCGGCGGGACCCGCGGCGGTGTCGATCCGGGCCAGCTCGTGGGTGTCGGCACCGGCCGCGGAGACCAGCACCACCTGACTGCCGCTGGCCAGGAACAGCGTCCTGCCGTCGCTCTTGACCAGGTCGCCCTCGTCGATCCCGGCCACCTGGGTGTTGGTCTGGTAGGAATCGCCACCGGCGCCGTCGTACGCGGCCGTCGCCGCCATCGGGGCTGGGAACCTGCCGGCCTCCGCGCTGCCGGAAGCCGGGAACTCGATCCCGTACGACTGGTCGCCGTACCACCGCTCGGCGGCCCGGCTGACGGCGGCATAGAGGGTGGCGTAGTCACCGGCCGCCTTCGCGGTGAGTTCCGGTTCGTCAGCCTCGTCCTCCCCGGCCGTGCCCTGGGCCCCACCGGAGCGGGGCGGGTCGGCGAGTTCGATCGTACCGGTGGTGC
>JAEXCA010000143.1 GCA_023393755.1 Actinomycetes bacterium
GCGTTGAGGAGCATGAAGAACCCGCCGGTATCCGGGCAACTGAAGACGAAACTCACTTCCGGTGACGATGGGAGCCGCTAGCAGCGTGCCCCGACCAGCGCCGCAAGTCTCAGCCGGTATCTGCATGACGCTGTCGTGACTCAACTCACCCGGCCCCGTTGATCGACATCAGGCCTAGCACTGACATGCGCGGCGCCCTGGCTGCTGTCGTAGTGGTGCTGAGCCACTGTGACCGGGGCGGTACGACACACGAGCGCCACCCATTATGGGTCTTGAACAGGTGGTGCCGTGCGTTCTACGATTCTTGGCATGGGACGGCTGCAACGATTTGTGGACCCCCGGCCGCTAGGTGGCCGCGGGGTGCTTCACGGGCGGCGCTGAGCCTGCTCCAATCTCCGCAGGCACGGCTGGGGAAGTACTCACCTCCACTGTTCTTGCAACCAGAAGGAGATTGATCCCATGGCATCCGCCGACTACCTGACCCTGGAACAACTACAACGCGCCCTCACCCTCCGAGACCTGACCGACCCATTACAGGGACCGCACGCCATCCAGGCCCTGCTTGTGGCAGTCGTCAACGCCCTGGCAAAACAATGGGGAAGCAGTGTGCGCCATATCCGCGCCACCCCCATCGTCGCCGTGCGAGAAAACTATGATCGCCTTGGCTACGACGGCAGGGACATCACGCGTGACCGCCGCTACACCCGCTACATCAGCCCCACAGTGATGCTGCGCAGCCACACGAGCGCGGAGATCCCCACGGCTTTGGAACACTATGCCAATCGGAGCAACATCGACGAGCTGATCGTCGTCCCCGGACTCGTGTACCGACGAGACGTCGTCGATCGGCACCACGTCGGGGAACCGCACCAGGTGGACCTCTGGCGGATCCGAGACACAGCGGAAACCGGTGATCATGACCTGCGCGACATGATCGGGCGAGTCGCCGAGGCTGTGTTGCCGGGAACCAATTGGAGAATCTCCGACGTGGTACATCCATACACCGTGGGTGGGCATCAGGTTGATGTCCAATTGGGCGGAGACTGGCTGGAGCTCGCCGAATGCGGCCTCATTCACCCTGATGTGCTGCGCGGCTCGGGACTGGACCCACACCGGTGGTCGGGTCTGGCGCTCGGCATGGGACTGGACCGGGCGCTCATGCTGCGCAAGGGTGTCGATGACATTCGCTACCTGCGTGCCACCGATACACGCATGGCCACCCAGATGCTCACCCTGGAACGGTGGAAACCGGTGTCAGCTCTGCCGGCGGCCCGGCGTGACATCTCCGTCGTGGTCGGTGACGATGAGGACGAGGAAACTCTCGGAGATCGGGTTCGCACAGGGTTGGCCGGAGACGCTGACATGGTTGAATCACTCGACATCCTGAGCCGCACGGCCCATTCTCAACTACCACAGGCCGCACGGCAGCGATTGGCCACGATCCCTGGACAGAGCAACCTACTGATCCGGATCGTCCTGCGGCCCATCGAGTCGACCCTGACCTCGCACCAGGCCAATGACCTCCGCAATCGCATCTACTCGGCGATCCACCAAGGACAGGTCATGGAGCTCATCTGAGCGATGGCTGCACGACCATGTGCATCGACGACTTCGAGTTCGTCAGAGACCGCCTCCCACCTGCATGGACTGTGCACACAACGGTGTTCTCGGCCCAACGCGCTGACGAGTGACGCTCCTACTGAGCAGCATTAGGGGCTCTTCCCAATCGAGGGTGGGTGGGTGACGGCGCGGGCTGAGCGTTGAGGAGCCTTGTCGCCGCGAGGATGTGGGTGTCGAATCCCATCCAGCAACAACAAGGCCCATGTCTGACGCTACCTCAACGACGCCCGCCTGCCCGCCGGTCACCAGTCCGGATCTGACCACCTTCACTCGGGTTGACGCCCTCGGGCTGCGGGTCGACGCCCAGCAGATCTGGCCGGACAAGGCGATCCTGTTCTGCTCGCCGGTCACCGTCGATGACCGATGTCCCCGCTGCGGCGCTGGGGGCCGGGTGCACGACCAGGTGCTACGCCGGTTCACCCACCTGCCCGTGGGGCGACGGCCGACGTGGTTGTCGGTCCGGGTGCCCCGGTTCCGCTGCGAGGGTTGTGGGCGGGTGTGGCGGCATTCGCTGAAGACGGTGGCCCGACCGCGGTCGAAGCTGACCAGGGCCGCGGACTGGTGGGCCCTGTGCCAAGTCGTGCTCGATCACACCCCGGTCAGCGGTGTCGCCGCCGTGCTGGGCGTCAGCTGGGACACCGCCCACATGGCCGTGACCGACGTCGGGACCCAGCTCCTCATCGACCACCCGGGACGGCTCGACGGCGTCGAGGTCGTCGGCGTCGACGAGCACGCTTGGCGACACACCCGCAAGGGCGACAAGTACGTGACCGTGATCATCGACCTCACCCCGATCCGGGACGACACCGGCCCCGCCCGGCTGCTGGACCTGGTCGAGGGTCGCTCGAAGAAGGCGTTCAAGACCTGGCTGGAGGCTCAGACCGACCAGTTCCGGGCCCGGGTCGCCATCGTGGCGATGGACGGCTTCACCGGCTTCAAGACCGCCGCCGCCGAAGCCGTCCCCGACGCCACCGCCGTGATGGACCCCTTTTATGCCGAGGTCCTGGTTATGCCGATGTGTGGGACTGTCAGAAGAACGGTGTGTGAGGGTCCGGCCTGATCCGAAAGGAGACGGCCGTGGCTGACACGACCGAACTGTTGGACGACGAGATGATCGATCCTGTGACGGGAGAGATCATCGATCAGAAGGACCTCGCCGAGCGGCTGCTGGCGCAGGCGAAGGAGCGGGGTGTGAGCCTGGTGGGCCCAGGAGGGCTGCTGAACCAACTCACGAAGAACGTCCTCGAGACCGCGCTGAACGCCGAGCTGACCGAGCACCTCGGTCACGACCACGGCGAGACCCCGCTGGGGTCGAACATGCGTAACGGGACCCGGATCAAGACCGTGCTGACCGAGATCGGCCCGGTCGAGATCGAGGTCCCGAGGGACCGGGACGGGTCGTTCGAACCAGTGATCGTGCCCAAGCGCAAGCGCCGCCTGGACGGGATCGATCAGATCGTGCTGTCGTTGACCGCTCGCGGGTTGACGACCGGGGAGATCGCGGCGCACTTCGACGAGGTCTATGGGGCGAAGGTCTCCAAGGACACGATCAGCCGGATCACGGAGAAGGTCATCGGTGAGCTCGCCGAATGGGCCAGTAGGCCGCTGGATGCGCGGCGGTTTCCAGTGATCGTTGCGAATCCTGAACTGAAGGGATCGCGATGCCACGGGGAGGACACAACAGAGCGCCAGTTGAGACGAAGCGTCGCTACTTTGCGCTGATCCGGCAGGGTGCCAGCGGCGCGCAGGCTTCGAGCCAGGTGGGGGTGTCGTTGAGTTGCGGGTCGGTGTGGTTCATCGACGCTGGCTCGGTGACGTTCATTGACGCCCCGATCAGCAGCCGGTACCTGTCACAGGATGATCGGATCGAGATCGCTGACGGGCTTGCTGCTGGGGAGCCGGTGAAGCTGATCGCTGCCCGGATCGGGAAGAGCTATCAGAGCGTGTACCGGGAGATCGCCAGGAACCGGAAGCCGGATGGCCGCTACCAGCCTTGGTACGCCCACGGGCAGGCACACGTGCGGCGGCGACGACCCAAGACCAGACGTGTTGTCGCCGACCCGATCTTGCGCGGGGTGGTCGCCAGCAAACTCGGCGAGCACTGGTCGCCGGCCCAGGTCAGCCGCTGGCTACGGCGCCGCTGGCCCCACCGGGCCGGCTGGCAGCTGTGTACCGAGACCATCTATGAAGCGGCCTACCGCGGCCTGATCAGCCCAGTCACCGGTGACCTGCTTCGCACCGGCCGGACCTACCGCCACGCTCGCGGCAGGGGGCGGAGCCGCGATGGAGCGCTGAAACAGTCAACGGTGATGAAGTCGATCCATGACCGGCCCGCGATCGTCGAGACCCGCGGCCAGGTCGGGCACTGGGAGGGCGACCTCATCATCGGTGCCGGGCAGCGCTCCGCGATCGCGACCCTCGTTGAACGCAAGGCCCGGCTCACCATCCTGGTCCCGGTCCGCGGCGGGCGCAGCGCTCAGGTCGTCGGCGACGCCCTCATCGCGGCGTTCACCCAGTTGCCGATGCCGTTGCGGCGAACGCTCACCTGGGACCAGGGCAATGAGATGTTCCACCACACCCGTATCGAGCAAGCCACGGGCCTGAAGATCTACTTCGCCGACCCTCACAGCCCCTGGCAGCGAGGCACGAACGAGAACACCAACGGCCTGCTACGCCAGTACTTCCCCAAGGGCGCCGACCTGAACCAGGTCAGCGACGAACGCCTTGCCGAGGTCGCCAACGAACTCAACCACCGGCCCCGCCTCGTCCTCGACGACCGCACCCCAGCCCAACTCATGCGACGATGGCTCCAACCACCGATTCACGACGACCGATAGAAACCGCCCGCTCTACCCGGTGATCTTCGTCGACGCGATCGTGGTGAAGGTCCGCGACGGGCAGGTCCGCAACACCCCGTTCTACGTCGTGATGGGCGTCACGACGAACGGAGAGCGCGACATCCTCGGTATCTGGGCCGGCGACGGCGCGGAGGGCGCGAGGTTCTGGCTGCAGGTGTTCACCGAGCTGAAGAACCGCGGCGTCCAGGACGTCCTGATCGCCGTGTGCGACGGCCTCAAAGGCCTCCCGGAGGCGATCAACACCACCTGGGAGCAGACGGTCGTGCAGCAATGCATCGTCCACCTGATCCGCAACTCGTTCCGTTACGCCGGCCGGCAGCATCGCGATGCGATCGTGAAGTCTCTCAAGCCGGTCTATACGGCCCCGTCCGAGCAGGCGGCGAAGGACAGGTTCGAGGAGTTCGCGGCCGAATGGGGTGAGCGGTATCCGGCGATCGTGCAGCTCTGGCGCAACGCCTGGGCGGAGTTCGTGCCGTTCCTCGAATACGACGTCGAGATCCGCCGGGTGATCTGCACCACGGATGAAATCGTCAAGTGTGGGAGGGGCGTTTCGGTTGCCAGTGGGCGACGAGGACCTCGTAGGCGCGCTCGGCTTGCTCGACGGCGAGCCGTTCGACGTGGCGGCGTTGGGTGTC
>JAEXCA010000158.1 GCA_023393755.1 Actinomycetes bacterium
GGGGGGGGGGGGGGGGGGTGGGGGGTCGGCTCGCCCGAGGGGGACGGCTCGACCGGGCTCGGCGGCGGCGCGGTGGTGGCCGCGGGCGAGGACGCCGGCGGCGAGGTCGTGCCGGGCGGGGCCACCGCCGGACGGAGGCTGAGGTAGAAGGTCGCCGCGGCGAAGGCGAAGAACCCCAGCCCGACCGCGACCACCACCCCGAGGACCACCGCGCTCAGGCCGCCGCGGCGCGGTGGCGGGGCCGGGGGAGTTCCCCAGGCCGGGGCCGCCTGCCAGGCCGGCTGAGGTGGGGAGGCCCAGCCCTGCTGCGCCGGCCAACCCGGCCGCGGTGGCTGCGGGACGGGAGGTCCAGGGGGCTGCCAGGGCTGCTGTGGCGATCCCCACGGCGGTTGCGTCATGGCTGTCTCCTCGGCGAGTCGTCTCCGGCTGGGTCACACCCTGCCATCCTCACGGGGCATGGGTCACTGCGAATGAGGGATGGACGCGTCCTGCGGCGACAGCTCACCGGGTCCGGCCAGCCGGCGTTGCAGGCCGGTGGCACCCAGCGAGCGGCTGGTGATCGCCTTGGCCAGCGCCGCGACGCCGCCGATCAGGGTGACCCGGGTGCGTGCCCGGGTGACCGCGGTGTACAGCAGTTCGCGGGTGAGCAGGGGGGAATCCGGCGGCGGCAGGACGATGGTGACCTGGTCGAACTGGCTGCCCTGCGCCTTGTGGACGGTCATCGCGTGGACGGTCTGGACCGCGTCCAGCAGGAAGGGCGAGACGGAGTAGTGCTGCCGTCCGCGGGCGAAGTAGGCCCGTAGCGCTCCGGCTTCGGCCACCACCACCCCGGTGTCGCCGTTGAACAGCCCGAGGTCGGGCGAGTTCCGGGTGACCAGCAGCGGACGGCCGGCGTACCAGTCCTGGCCGGGGTCGAAGCCGGGGATGGCGGCGGTGAGCCACTCCTCGACCTGCCGCGACCACAGCGCTACGCCGTAGGGGCCACGGCGGTGCCCGCACAGCAGCCGGTGTCGCTCCAGGGCGCGCAGGGCGGTCTCGACGTCGCCCCGCCGGGCCGCCGCCACCATCCGCTCGCCGTCGGTCACCACGTCCTCCCGCAGCGACGTGCCGGCGACCGACTCGGCCAGCCGAACCCCCGCCCTCCCGGCGACCGCCAGGTCGGTGGCGGCGGCGACATCGCCCACCAGCACCCGGCGGGCGAACTCGGCCAGGTCGGGCGTCGAGCGGTGGTTGTGCTGCAGCCGGACCACCGAGCCGGAGCGGCGGACGCCGACCTGGTCGAGCGCCCGGACGAGGTCGGCGGAGGGCGGTGGTGCGGCGGTCACGATGTCCCGCAGCACCGGGCCGGCGTCGACCGGGGCGAGCTGGTCGGGATCGCCGATCAGGATCAGCCGGGCCTGCGGACGCAGGCTCTCCAGCAGGCGGGCGAGCAGGGTGACCGGCACCATCGACGCCTCGTCGATCACCACCAGGTCGTGGGGCAACGGATTGCCGGCGTGGTGGGCGAACCGGTTGTGCGACTCCGGCACCCAGCCGAGCAGGCGATGGATGGTGCTGGCGCGCAGCGAGCGCAACGGTTCGGCCAGGCCGGCCGGCATGTGCTCCAGCGCGTCGGCCAGCGCCTCGTCCATCCGCACCGCGGCCTTGCCGGTGGGGGCGGCGAGCCCGATCACCGGGGGAGTGGCGGTGCTGCGCAGCACCATGCCCAGCAGCCTGGCCAGGGTCGTGGTCTTGCCGGTGCCCGGACCGCCGGCGATCACCACCACCGGCGAGAGCGCGCCGACCACCGCGGCAACCTCCTGGTCGGGATCGGGTTGGGCGTCGGCGCCCGGACCGAACAGCTCGGCGCGGGCCGCCCGCACCGCGTCGAGCTCGACGCCGTCGACCGGCAGGTGCCAGCGGGCGAGCAGTTCCCGGGCGACGGTGCTCTCGTCGCTCCAGTAGCGCTCCAGGTAGAGCAGGTCGCCGACCAGCCGGAGCGGACGGTCGCCGGGCGGCTGCTCGCCCACCGAGACCAGCGGGCTGGCCTGGAGCGCGGCGCGCCAGGCCGGAAGGGCGGGCCACAGCTCGGCCGGCACCGCGACCGCCTCCTCGTCGGCGGTGAAGGTCTGTTCGGCGACCTCGGTCAGATCCAGGCAGACCAGCCCGGCCCGCAGCGCCCGCACCGCCAGGGCGAGCGCCAGCTGCGCCTGCTGGTCGGTCTCGTCGTACAGGTAGGAGACCTTCTGGGCGACGTGCACGTCCCCCCAGCCCAGCAGCCCGGTGGCATGCATCTCCCGCAGCAGGCCGGGCGGCAGGCTGACGGCCAGGTCGACGGTCATGGCTGCCTCCGGTCCGCGATGAGTTCGGACAACTCGACCACCAGCCCGGGTGGCGGGTACCAGCTGAACACGCCGGTCTCCGGTTCGGCGGTGCCGTCGCCGGCGGGCCGGCCGGCCATGCCGCGGACGAACAGGTAGCCCACCCCGCCCAGGTGGTGCTCGGGACGGTAGGACGGCAGCCGCCGGCCGAGGAAGCGGTGCAGCGCCACGCAGTACACCAGGGCCTGCAGCGGATAGTGGCTGCGGATCATCTCCTCGGCCATCGCCGGCGGCCGGTAGTGCTCCAGCAGCAGGTCGGGCTGGCCGCCGAGCCGGTTGGTCTTGTAGTCGACCACCAGGAAGCGCGGGCCCTGGTCCCCTGGAACCCGCAGCACGGAGTCGATGCTGCCGGTGAGGAAGCCGCGCAGCACCTGGCCGGCCAGCCCGGGGTGGCCGAGTTCGTCCGGGTACCCGGCCAGTGGATCCTCCGGCGGCAGCCAGCGCCGTAGCAGCCCGGCCACGTCACCGAGGGTGGTGGTCGACTCCCGCCGGCCCAGCGGGTACTCGAAGTCGAGTTCGCTGAGCCGGTCGGCGACCGGAAGCTCCGCCAGCGCCCGCCCGCCGGTGAGCCGGCCCAGCGGGGTGAGCAGGCTGGGCAGCAGCGCCTCGCACAGCGCGTCCGCCTCGACCCCGGCCAGCGGATAGCGGGCCAGGGCCGCGTCCACCTCGCGGCGCAGCCGTTGCCGCAGGGCCGGTTCGTCGGCCGCCCCGGGGGCGTACCAGTCGAGGTTCTCCAGGATGTGGTGCACCAGGCTGCCGAAGGCTGTCCCGCCGGGCAGCGCCGCCATCGGGGAGGGTGGTCCGCCCGCGACCACCACCCCGGCCGCCTCCTCGGCCGGCTCGTCGTCCAGGAGCGGGCCGTCGGCCGGCAGCAGGGGCCCGCGGCCGTGCACCGCCGCGGTCAGCCCGGAGTACGAGGTCCGCCGCCACAGGTGGTCGAGCTGCCGCTCCCAGCCGGGCGCCGCCAGGCCGGCGGGCGCCTGTTCCTGCGGCGCGAGCTTCGCCGGGGAGGGCGGCGGGCAGTCCTCCACGACGATCCCGGCCGGCGCCAGCCAGGGGAGTTCCCGGGGGTGGCGGTCGGTCGGGTAGGACGGCTCCGGGGCGCCGCCGGCGGCGTGGTTGCAGAACAGCAACCGGTGCAGGGCGGAGGCTTCGGTGTTGCGCTTGGTGCGCGCCCACCACAGGGTCACCTGGCTCTGTGCGCGGGTGACCGCCACGTAGAGCGAGCGCAGCCGGTCGGCCGCCTCCTCCCGGTCGTGGGCACGCAACCGCTCGACCCTCCCCGGGGTCGCCGGCCCGCCCAGGTCGAGCACCCGCTGGCCGTCCTCGGCGTGGTAGACCAGCCTGCCGCCCTCGTCGTCGCGAAGGTGGAAGTCGTAGGCCTGGGGTACCAGCACCACCGGGAACTGCAGCCCCTTGGCCTTGTGCACGGTCATGATCTGCACCGCCCGGCGGTCGGTCTCCAGCCGGCGGGTCCGGTCGGCGGCCTGCTCGCTGGTGGCGATGGTCTCGGCCAGCCAGCCGACCAGGGCCTGCCCCCGCTGGCCGGCGGCGTACCGCGCATGCAGCAGCTCGGCCAGGTGCCGGTAGTCGGTCACCCGGCGTTCGCCGAACGGCTGGGCGAGGACCCGGGCGACCAGGTTGCTCTGCTGCTGGACCGCTGCGAACAACGCGGAGACGCCCTCGCGTTCCAGCAGCCGCGACCAGTTCTGCAGCACCGCTGCCCACTCCGCCAGCCTGCTGTCGTCGGCGGTGGCCAGTTCGGCCAGGTCGCCGCCGAGGAAGTCGGTCAGGACGGCCGCCCTGGTGTGCTGCCGGCGGGGTTCGGTGAGGGCGCGCAGCAGGGTGAGCCAGTCGGTGGCGGCGGGGGAGTTGAACACCGAGTCCGAGCCCGAGAAGGCGACCGCCACGCCCGCTCCGGTGAGGGCCTCGGCCAGTTCACGGCCGCGCCAGTTGGTGCTCACCAGGATGGCGATGTCCTGAGGTTGCAGCACCCGGCTTCGGTCGCCGGTGGCCAGTTCGGTGCGGCCGGAGAGCAGCCGGACCACCTCGGCGACCAGGTCGGCGGTGACCAGGGCCCGGGCTCCGGCCGCGTCCAGTGGGTCGTCCGGGGCGATGCAGCGCAGCCGCGCGACCGGCGGAGCCTGGCCGCGCAGCCGGGAGCCGGCGTGGGCTGCCGTGACCGAGGGGACGTCGATGCCGTCGCCCAGCGCGACCCCGCTGAACAGCGCGTTGGTCGCGGCCACCACCGGGCCGTCGGCGCGATGGTTCACCGCCAGCGAGAACCGCTCGCCCGCCGCAGCCACGGCCTGCTGGTAGGCGGTGACGTCCGCCCCGCGGAAGCCGTAGATCGCCTGCTTGGGGTCGCCGATCAGGACCAGCGGGCGGTGCCCGTGGAAAGCCTGCTGCAGGATCGACCACTGCACCGGATCGGTGTCCTGGAACTCGTCCACCAGCACCACCTGGCAGCGTCGGCGCAGCCGCTCCAACGCCGGCCGGCCACCCTCCAGCAGCGAATCCCGGAGCCGGAGCAGCTGGTCGTCGAAGGTGTAGACGCCGAGCCGCCGCTTGCGCTCGGTCAGCTCGGCGCGCGCGGCCTGGGCGAAGCGCAGCCGCTCCGCCGCCACGCCGGTGGCCTCCGGCGGCACCAGCCGGGCCTCGATCAGGTCGACCGCGTCGCGGGCGAGCAGCCGGGCGGTGGTCAGGTCGAAGGGCGGCCCCTCCGGCAGGGCGCCGTAGAACCTGAGGTACAGATCCTCGGTCAGCTGATCGAGCAGCGGGGCGATGTCCTCCACCAGGGTTGCCTGCGGATCGGCTCCGGCCAGCACCCCCAGCTCGGCGGTCATCGCCTGGCAGAACTCGTGGATGGTCATGATCGCGGCGCCGTCGAGGCCGGCGAGGGCGCGCACCAGCCTGGCGTGCCGGCCGAGCAGGTCGTCGTCGCTGCCGGTGACCAGCAGGGTGTCGGTCGGATCCAGGCCGCCGGGGTGCCGGCCGAGCCGTGCCGCGGCCAGCAGGTCGCGGGTGGCCAGCAGCCGCTCCCGCACCCGCGAACGCAGTTCGGAGGAGGCGATCCGGCTGAAGCTGATCACCGCCAGCCGATCGGCCGTCACCGCGCCTTCGGCCAGGTACCTGGTGGCGAGGGCGGCGATCGCATGGGTCTTGCCGGTGCCCGCGCTGGCCTCCAGCAGCGCGGTGCCGGTGGGCAGTGGGCCGGCCGGGTCGAACGGGATCATCGGGCCACCTCCGCCTCCAGCAGGGGACCCCAGATCAGCTGGGCCAGCGCCGGGAGCAGGTCGGCCTCGCCGGTGGCGGGGCCCGGCAGCTCCACCGAGGCGGCCGGGATCCGCAACAGCTCGGGGAACCCGAAGAAGGCCGACCAGTGCGGGTCGTTGTCCCATTCCCAGACCTGCTTGACCGCGCCGGCGAGCTCGTCGACATCCTGGGTGGTGAACCCCCGGCGGCGAAGCTTCGCCAGCCGCTCGCAGGTCCGCGGCGGGGCCGGCAGCGCCCGGCTGAGCCCCAGCCGGTAGATCGCCAGGTAGCGGCCGAGCAGCTCGGCGGCCTGCGCCCGGGGCGGGGCGGAGAGCGCCACCGACCGGCTCTTGCCGATCACCACCGCCCGTGGCTGGGCGTCCTCGGCGACCGCCAGCGCGAGCAGCCGCAGCCAGGCGTCGATCCGGTGCCGGGGCTGGAGGCCGGAGAACTCCACCTGCAGCAGTTCGTCCCCGCTGGTGGCCACCCGGCCGCGCAGGCCGATCACCTCACCGCCGGGCAGGGCGATCGGCAGGTTCAGGTCGCGCACGGTGGCCGGGCCGGGGTCGGCCGGTACCCGCCGAAGCGCGGTGCGGGCCTGGCTTAACACCTCGTCCAGTTCCCGGCGGCCGAGGGCGGCCGGCGGTACCTCGCCGCGCAGCCATTCCGCCTGTTCCACCGCCTCGGCCCGGGCGCCGGCGAGCAGCTGTCGCAGGATCCGATCCCCGATCTTCCACCGGGAGAGCGGCCCCAGTTCCAACGGCAGCGAGTCGCTGATCTCCCGCGCCTCGGCCAGGGTGAAGCCGGCCCGGTACTTCAGCAGCTGCCGGACCGGGTGGCCGAAGAAGGCGGTCAGGTCGTCCAGCGAGACCCCGGCGCTCAGCTCGGCGGGCGGCAGCACCCCCAGCCGGAACCGGTCGTGGGCGGGCTCGGCCCTCGACATCGCCCGTGCCCCGCGGTAGGCCAGCGGATCGACGCTGGCCAGCTCGGGACGGCGGGGGTCGAAGTAGCCCGGATCGAAGGGCTGCAGCGGATGGATCACGGTGATCCGCTCGCGAACCGGGCCGGCGGTGGCGTCCAGGGCGTCCAGCAGCTCCTGCAGGGGAGCGGCCAGCGGGACCGCCTCGTTGCTGGCGTCGCTGCGGCTGCGCGCGATCACGATCAGGCGCTCCCGGGCGGCGTGGACGGCGTCCAGCAGGAGTTGCCGATCGGTCAGGCCGGCGGCCGGGTCGCCGGTGACCGGGTCGACACCGAGCAGGTCGTCGCCGTGCCGAGCGCTGGGGCGCGGGTACCGTTCGGCGTCCCAGCCGAGCAGCACGACCGTCCGGTGCGGGACGTGGCGCAGCGAGGTGGGCCCGCAGACCAGCAGCGAGCCGGTGCCGAAGGAGCCGCGGGCCGGGCGGTCGCCGAACTCGGCGGAGATCACCCGCAGTGCGCCCTGGCGGCTCACCGTGCCCTGGTCGCCCCGGGCGGCGACCTGCGCCAGCCCGGCCCACAGGTCGGCCAACTGCCACTGCTGGTCGGGCGCCAGGGTGGCCACGGACTCGACCGCCGCTCGGCAACGGAGCGCCCAGTCGGCGATCGTCGCCGGTGCCTCGAAGCCGGCCAGCAGCCGGGCGAGCCGGCCGAGCAGTTCGGCCAGGCCGCCGACCAGCTCGATGTCGGAGGAGCCGATGTCATCCAGCGGCAGCACGGTCCTGGCGGTGACCAGCCCGGTCTCGTCCAGGGCCACCCCGAGCAGCATCCGCTGCACCCCGGCCAGCCAGGTGTTCTGCGGGTACTGACCCAGGCCGAAGCTCCCGCGCTGCGGGGCGGACAGGCCCCAGCGGATACCGGAGCGCTCGACGAGTTCGACCAGCCGGTCGTGCCGGTCGTCGGTGAAGCCGAACCGCGCCGCCACCGCGGGCTGGGCGCAGAGATCCAGGATGCCGGACGCCTCGAACCGGCTGTCCGGCAGGTTCAGCAGCTGCAGCAGCAGGCCGACCAGCGGATTGGTCTGCGCCACCGAGCGGTCGGCCAGCTGCACCCGGAAGCCGTGCCCCGGGTGGTCACCGTCGCGGGCCGGCAGCTGGAAGGCGGCACTGACCAGCGCGGCGATCGCGTCCACGTCGGGGGTGACCACCACGATCTCGCGCGGCTCCAGACCGGGGTCGGCGGCGAACTCCTGCGCCAGCACCTCGCGGAGCACCTCCACCTGGCGGTGCAGCCCGTGGGAGAGATGCACCTGTACCGAGCGGTCGTCGTCGGCCAGCCGGTGGGGCGTGGCCGGCAGACAGTCGGCGGCCAGGTCGGCCTGCAGCCGGCCCAGCAGGGTGTCGGGGAACTCGCGGGCGTCCCCCGAGGCCTCCGGTCGGGGCAATAGCAGGGCGCGTTCGTCGGCCACCGTGGCCAGGGCGTCGTTGAGCGGATGGCCGATCGGACGCCGGAAGTCCCGGCGGGACAGCGGTCCGGCCTGGGCGGGCCAGCGACCCGGCGACGGGGTGAGGGCCAGCAGCTCCACCTGGTGATGCCGGGACAGCGCGTCGAGCAACTGCAGCGTCGGCTGGTCGAGCAGGTCGGGCGCGACGATCGCCAACTGCTCCGGCACGCCGGGTGCCGGGGCCTGGTGCAGGTCGGTCAGCAGCCAGGCGTGACGGTCGGCCGGCGCTTGGCCGAGTTCGGCGGCGAGCTCCCGCCACAGGTGGGCCTGCCAGGTGTTCTCCGCCAGCGGAAGCCCGGCCGGGTCGACGTCCGCTCCCTCCGCCCAGGCCGCCAGCATGGCCGGCCGGTGGCTGGCGTAGCCGGCGAACTGGCGGGCGATCCGCAGACAGGCCGAGTACGGTTCCCGCGCGACCGCCAGGTGGCGTTGCAGGGTGGCCAGCGCCGGGTCGTCGCCGGCCAGGGCCAGGCGCTGCAGCGGCCAGACCAGCCGGTCGGGCCGCCAGGGATCCTCGGCGTCCAGTCGCCGGCGCAGACCGGCGGGCGAGTCGAGCATGATCCCGGCGCAGATGCCGTCGGCCTCCGCCCACCGCTGCGAGAGCCAGCGCTGGAAACCGGGCCCCGGCACCACCGCCAGCGCGAAGGCGAAGACGTCCTCCCGCGGGCCGGACCAGCACCGCCGCAGGGTGGCGACCAGGGCCTCGGCGGTGGCCGGGTGGTGGACGCGGAGGCCGGCCGCGGTCGCGGTGTCGGGTGGTGCGGCTGTCATGGTGGTCCCACCCTAGAGGTGCCCTCCGACATTTGTCGGCGAGGGCTCCTACAGTTGCTGCGTGCCGACCGATCCCGCCGCGCTGCTGGCCGGCCTCGACCCCGAGCAGGCCGAGGTCGCGACCAGTTTCGGCGTCCCGGTCGGGGTGATCGCCGGGGCGGGAACCGGCAAGACCCGCGCGATCACCCACCGGATCGCCTACGGGGTGCACACCGGTGCCTACGACGCCCGGGCGGTGCTGGCGGTCAGCTTCACCACCCGGGCGGCCGGCGAACTGCGCTCCCGGCTGCGGGCGCTGGGGGTGCCGGGAGTGGCGGCGCGCACCTTCCACTCCGCGGCCCTGCGGCAGGCGCAGTACTTCTGGCCGCGGGCCTACCGTTCCCAGCTCCCGCCGGTCAGCGAGGCCCGGCTCCCTCTGGTGGCCGAGGCGGCCCGGCGGCTGCGGCTGCGCCCCGATCCGGCGATGCTGCGGGATCTGCTCACCGAGATCTCCTGGGCGAAGGTGAGCAACGTCGTCCCGGCCGACTACGCCGAGCTGGCCGCGGCCGGCGGACGGGAGGTCGCCGGCCTCGAACCGGCGGCGGTGGGCCGGGTGCTCGGCCGCTACGAGAAGGTGAAGTCGGACCGCGGGGTGATCGACTTCGACGACATCCTGCTGTGCGCCTGCGCCCTGCTCGGCGACCATCCCGGCATTGCCCAGGAGGTCCGCGCGACCTACCGCCACCTGGTGGTGGACGAGTACCAGGACGTCAGCCCGGTGCAGCAGGCCCTGCTGGAACTGTGGCGGGGGGATTCGCAGGATCTGTGCGTGGTCGGCGATCCGGCGCAGACCATCCACTCCTTCGCCGGGGCCAGCCCGGAGTACCTCACCGGCTTCGCCGCCCGCTTCCCGGAGGCGCGGATCGTCCGGCTGGTCCGCGACTACCGCTCCACCCCGCAGATCGTCGCGCTGGCCAACGCCGTCGCGCTCCGCGCCCGGATCGCCGGCACGGTCCGGCTGGAGTCGCAGTGCGAGCCCGGCCCGCAGCCGAGCGTGCTGGGCAGCGACTCCGAGGTCGAGGAGGCCCGCGCGGTGGTGGCCTGGCTGCGGCAACGGCATGCCGGCGGCGTGGCCTGGCGGGACATGGCGGTGCTGTACCGGGTGCATGCCCAGTCGCCGGCCTTCGAGACCGCGCTGACCGAGGCCGGGATCAGCTTCAGCATCCGGGGCGGGGACGGCTTCTTCGATCGGCCGGAGGTGCGCCAGGCGATCGGCGCGCTCACCGATGCCGCCGGACGCGATCCGTCCGTGCCGGCGCTGGACGGCTGCCGCGCCGTGCTGGAGCGGCTCGGCTGGACGGCCTCCGCCCCGGCCGGGCAGGGCAGGCTGCGGGAACGCTGGGAGTCGCTGGCCGCGGTGCTCGGGCTGGCGGAGGATCTGGTGGCCGGCGACCCGGCCGCCGACCTGGGTGGGCTGGCGGCCGCGCTGCAGCAGCGGGCCGGCGCCGCGCACGCCCCGGTGGGCGACGGCGTCGCCCTCTCCACCCTGCATGCCGCCAAGGGCCTGGAATGGGAGGCGGTCGCCGTGGTCGGCGTCCAGGAGGGCACCCTGCCGCTGTCCCTGGCGGCCACCGACGAACAGGTGGCCGAGGAGGGCAGGCTGTTCTACGTCGGGGTCACCCGGGCCAGGACCTACCTGCTGATGACCTGGTCGCGGGGCCGGCGGACGGGTGGCTCGCGGCAGCCCTCGCGGTTCCTTGACGGGCTCAGCATGTCCGCGCCGGCGCCGTCGCCCCGGACCGGCCCACGGCTCCGTCCGGGTACCGCGCAGACCGCCAACTGCCGGGTGTGCCAGCGGCCGCTGAACTCCGGTGCGGAACGCAAGCTGGGACGTCACCTGGAGTGCACCCCGGCCTACGACGAGCAGTTGCTCGCCCGGCTGAAGGAGTGGCGTGCCCAGCAGGCCGCCGAACGGAGCGTGCCGGCATTCGTGGTGTTCACCGACGCCACCCTGATGGCGATCGCCGAGACCGGGCCCACCGACCTGGCCGCGCTGCAACGCGTCCCCGGGGTGGGGGCGCTGAAGACCGGCCAGTTCGGCGAGGCTGTGCTGCGGCTGGTGGCCGGGGGCGGGTCCGCTCGTCCCTGAGCTGGAC
>JAEXCA010000199.1 GCA_023393755.1 Actinomycetes bacterium
AGGCCGGGGCCGAGGGTGAGGTCGACACCACGCAACTGCCCTTCACCGGTGCCTCCCTGCAGGCCCTGGGCTGGGCGTTCGGCCTGCTGCTGGCCGGCGCAGCGACGGTCCTGCGGGTGGGGGGGCCCCCCACCCGCAGGACCGTCGCTGCGCCGGCCAGCAGCAGGCCGAACGCCCAGCCCAGGGCCTGCAGGGAGGCACCGGTGAAGGGCAGTTGCGTGGTGTCGACCTCACCCTCGGCCCCGGCCTCGACGGCCTGCGGGAAGGCGGGGCTGCTCACCGTGGCGGTGTTCACCAGCGTGCCCGAGGCGTCGGACGCGACCGCCACCGCCAGCCCGATCTCCACCGACTGGTTCACCTGGAGTCCGGTCAGGGTGCAGGTGAGCAGCCGTCCCGAGCCCTCACAGCTGCCGGCTTCCGCGGCCAACTGCCAGGACCGGACGGTCAGCCCGGCCGGCAACTCGTCGGTCACCGTGACCGGTCCGGGATCGGGGGTCGGGCCGTGGTTGGTCACCACGATCCGGTAGCTGCCGTTCAGACCGGCCACCAGCCGCGAGGTGAGCTCCTTCACGATGCCCAACCGGACGGACGCCGGCACCTGGCTGGTCACCGTCGAGGTGTTGTCCGCCAGCGTCTCCGGGCCCTCCGGGGTCGCCGCGCCGACCACCGCGGTGTTGCTCACCGCGGGGAAGGCGTCCGGCCCCACCCGGACGACCAGCTCGATCGCACCGGGATCGGCACCCACCGCCAGCTCCGCCAGCAGGCAGGTCACGGGCGTGCCGCCGACCTCGGGCTGGCCCGCGGCGCACTGCCAGTCCGCCGGCGCGGTGACCGAGACCAGGCTGAGCTGGCCGGGCACCAGGTCGGTCACCCGGACGCCACGGGCGAGGGACGGCCCGGCGTTGCCGACCTGCAGCCGGTAGGTCAGTTCACCGCCCACCACGGGCTGGTTCAGCGCCGTCTTGACCACGGACAGGTTGGCCCGTTCCGCGATCGTCCCGGTCACCGAGGAGGCGTTGTTGTCCGGATCGGGGTCGGGGGTGGCCGAGGAGACCTCGGCCCGGTTCTCGACGTCTCCCTGGAGCGCCCGCTCCACGGCCACCTCCAGTTCGATGGTGACCGACCTGGTCGCGGCCAGGTCTCCCACCAGCGCGCAGTCCACCTGCTGCGGATCGGTCTGGTCCGGCTCGCAGTTCCAGGCCGGTTCGCCGTCGGCGGGCGGCAGCACCCGGGCGAATCTCAGGCCGGCGGGCAGCAGGTCCACCACCCGCACCGCCCGGGCGTCCGACGGCCCCAGGTTGGTGACCTGCAGCCGGTAGACCCCGGTGGCACCGGCGACGATGTCCGCCCCGATGGTCTTCACGATCGCCAGATCGGCACTCTCGGTGACCGTCGCGGTCGCCGTGGCCTCGTCCGGCTGCCCGCCGGACGGTTGCGGGGTGAGTCCGGCGAAGACCTCCGCGGTGTTCACGATGTCGCCGCGCACCCCCGAGCCGACCTGGCCGGTGATCGTGATCGCCGGCGCCGCGCCGATCCGGAGCGTGGTCACCCGGAGGCACTCGACCTGCTCACGCCCGTCCGGCAGGGTGGGCAGCGGTGCGCAGGCCCAGTCCTGGCCGGTGGCGCCGCGATAGGAGACGCCGAGCGGCAGCGTGTCGACCACCCGGATCGGGTCGTCGGCGCTCGCGTCGGAGTCGGAGGGCCCGAGGTTGGTCACCGTCACCTGCCACTCGACCGGCTGGCCGGCCACCACCGGGTCGGTCAGCACCTGCTTGGCGATGGTGAGATCGGCGGCCTCGACGAGCGCGACCTGATCGTCGTCGCTGTCCGGGTGGAGGTCGACGTCCGGCTGCGGCGTGACCCCCGGCGACACCGTCGCGGTGTTGGTCACCGTGCCCGCCAGGGCCTGATCGAGCGCGACCACCAGGGTGATCGGGAGGCTCCCGTCCCGCTCCAGCGTGGTGGTGCGCTCGCACTCCACGATCTCGCGGCCGGCCTGATCCCCGACCACCGCGCACGAGGTGTCGTCGCCGCCACCGCTGGTGAAGGTGACCCCGTCCGGCAGGACGTCGCGGACCACGATCGGGTCGGCGGCCGTGGCCACCGAATCGGACGGGCCGTGGTTGGTCACCGTGAGCGTCCAGGTGAAAGGCTCGCCGGCCACCGCGACGGCGCCGGCGGCGTGCTCCTTCACGATGCCGAGATCGGCGTGCGTGGTCACCTGCACCCCCGCGTCGTCGGTCGGCGGGGTCGGATCGCTCGGGGACGTCGCGGTCGCGGTGTTGGTCAGCGTCCCGGCGGCCTCGGATGCCCGGACGGTGGCCGAGATCCGCAGCACCGGCGCCGTCGCGCCGGCCGCCAGGGTGACGGGGGTTCCCGCCAGCATCAGCCGGCAGGTGACCACCTGGCCGGCCGCGGCGCAACTCCAGTCGGCGGGGCCGCCGATGGTCGAGGCCGCGAGGTAGGTCATTCCGGCCGGCAGGGTGTCGGTGACCGCCACCTCCGCCGCCGCGTCCGAGGGACCGGTGTTGCCGACCACGATGTCGAAGCCGGCCACGCCACCGGCGTCCACCGTGGCGCTGACCGCCTGCTTGTCGATGGTGAGCTGGGCGAGCGCCTGAACCGTCACCTGATCGGTGCCAGAGTCTGTCGCCGGTTCGCCGGTGACGGGATCGACGGTGGTCGAGGTGGCGGTCGCGGTGTTCTGGATGGTCTCGCCCGCGGGCACCGACGACAGCACGGTGGTGACCACCGTCAGCTCCACCGACTGCGACGGGCGCAGCGTGCCCAGCGCGCAGTTGATGGTGGTCGTCCCGGTGCAGTTGGCGCTGGCCGGCGCCACCGACTGCAGCACCAGGCGGGAGTCGAGCGGGTCCACCAACTGCACGCTCTGGGCGTCGGACGGCCCGTCGTTGGTCACCCGGATGGTCCAGGTCACCTGCTGACCGGCGGTGACCGGGTCGGGCGAGGCCGTCTTGGTGACGGTGAGCGAGGCCCGCTGCGCGATCCCCACCGGCACGGTGGAGGTGTTGTTGTCCGGATCGGGATCCGGCGTCGGGCTGGACACCCTGGCCAGGTTGACCAGGCTGGTCGCGGTCACGTCGGCGGCGACCCGGACGGGGATGGCGATCGTCCAGGGTGTCGGCCCGGCGGCCAGGGTCACGCCCCGGACGCAGACGACCTCGACGCGGTCGTCCACGTCGCTGGCGGTGCAGCCGGTCGGCAGCGTGCCGCGGACCGACATGCCCGCGGGCAGCAGGTCGGTCACGGTGACCGGCGCCGCCGCGTCCGAGGGACCGTGGTTGGTCACGACCAGGGTGTAGGTGCCACCGGTGCTCTCACCGGCCACGATGGTCGCCGGTGAGACCGACTTCCCGATCGCCAGGTCGGCGCTGGGGTTCGAGCCCGTGGTCACCGCGGTATCGTCCTGGTTGGCCCGCCAGGTGGACGAGACGACGGCGGTGTTGGTGAAGCCGCCGGTGACCGAGGAGGCGATCCGGGCGCGGAAGTCGACCGTCGCGGTCGCGTCCACCCCGAGGGTGCCCGCCAGGTCGAGCCGGACGGTGTTGCCCGCCCCCGGCGTGCCGGTCCAGCCGGAACCGGCCACGATGCCGTCGAAGCTGAGCCCGGCCGGGAGGGTGTCGACCACGTACACGCCGCGGGCGATCGACGGACCGCCGTTGTGCACCTGCAGCCGGTAGGTGATCGTCTCGCCGGGGGTCGGCTCGGCCGGCGGTACCGGGTCGGTGATCACCTTCGTGATGGTCAGGGACTCCTCGACGGCGGTCGGGGTGGTGGAGGTACCGCTGTTGTTGCCCGGGTTCGGATCGGTGGTGACCGGGGTGACGGTGGCGGTGTTGGCGATCGAGGAACCCGGCGCGACGTCGGCGTTCACCGTGCCGCTCAGGGTGACCACCACGGTGTCGCCGACCGCCAGGTCATGGCCGATGGCGCAGCGCAGGGTGTCGGCCGCGATGGCGCAGCCGGCGTCGGTGGTCTGCGAGTCGATCGCGATCCCGCTCACCTGCGAGACCGGGAGCGGGTCGCTCAACACGATCGGGCTGCCGGCGCTCCCGCGGGAGACCGACGGGCCGTGGTTGACCAGCGTCACCGTCCAGCTGATCGGCGTGCCGGCGGTCGTCGGGCTCGGCGATCCGGTCTTGGTGACCGACAGATCCGCCCGGGCGCGCACCGTGGCGGTGGCGTCGGAGGTGTTGTTGGCGGTGGTGCGATCCTCGGTGGTGGACGACACGGTCACCGTGTTCGGGATGGTGGTGCCGTCGGCGACGTTGGCCGCCACCGCCGCGCTCACCGTCAGCGTCCAGCTGGCGCCGGAGGCGAGGGTGTCGGAGGCGTTGGTCCGGCTGCAGGAGAACTGGCCCGCCGCCGGTGGGGTGCAGGTCCAGCCTGCCCCGGCGGCCCCCAGCACGGTCACCCCGGCGGGCGCGGTCACGGTGTCGACCACCTGGACCCCGGTGGCCGGATCCGGCCCGTTGTTCCGGACGGTGATCGTGTAGGTGCCGGTCTGCCCGGCGACGAAGTCGTCATTGGCCACCTTGGCCACCGCGACGTCGGAGAGCGCGATCCGGGCGTCCGCGGTGCCGGGGGTGCCGACGTACGAGCCGGAGCCGCCGTTGTAGGACGTCCCGCCGGTGAGGTCGGTGACGTCGGCCGCCACCGCGGTGTTGACGTGCGGGACGCTCAGGCCGGCGTTCACCGACGCCGCGGCGACCGCGCGGTAGCTGACCGCGATCTGCTGACCGTTGAGCAGGTTCACCGCCGCGCCGCCGAGATCGTTCCAGCGCAGCACCTGACCGGTGATCGAACTGGGCTCGGTCGGGGTCGCCGCGCCGGAGCGGACGGTGACCTGAGCCGAACCGGGCACGTACGACCAGCCGGCCGGCAGGGTGTCGACCGCGTCCAGGGAGGCCGCGGGGCCACCGCCGGCATTGGTCAGCACGAACCGGAAGGTGACCTCCTGCCCGATGTAGACCGGGTTGGCCGGCGACACCTGGGTCTTCGTGGTGTTGATCCGCGGGAACTGCGGGGTCACCGACCTGGTCGCTGCCGTCCCCGGCCCGTAGCTACCGCCCCCGGTGGGGAGCGACTGCCAGGTCTGCGGCCGCACGCTGTTGGTCAGCGCGGCCCCGGTGAGGTTGGCCGCGGGCGCCAGGGTGGCCCGGTAGGTGAACGTCTGCGCGTTGGGTGCCGCGCCGGGGTTCAGCGTGGGGATCGTCCAGGTGAGCGTGCGGGCGGTGGCGTTCCACACGCCTCCGCTGGGCGTGCTGGCGCCGTCGGTCAGCGGGACGTCGCCCGCGCCCAGGACGACGATGCCCGCGGGCACGGTGTCGACCACCTGCACGTTGTACGCCACCCGGTTGCGGTCGGCGGCGGCCGAGGCGGTCGCGGTCACGGTGTAGGTGACGATCTGCCCCTGGTCGACGGTGGCGTCGTTGACCGCCTTGGTCACGGTCACCAGCGGGTGCCGGACGGTGGTGGTCGCGGTGGCGGTCAGCGTGTCCGGCGAGTCGAACGTGGCGGCGGTGTTGCCCGGGCGCGCCTTCGCGGTGTGGTTCCACCGCAGCCGGGCGGTGTTGGGGACGTTGGTGTTGTTGGCGACGCTCGTGGCCGTGGTGGGCAGGGTCGCCCTCAGGGTCAGGGTCAGCGTCCGCGGCAGGGGGCTCGACGGGATCTCATCGATCGTCACGCCGAAGTCGGAGGCCGGTGACGCAGTGATGACGGCGCCGGTGACGCAGGTGCTCTGCCAGGCCGTGTCGCCGCCGCCGCAACTGAGCTCCCAGCCGGTCACCGCGGCGGCGTTGCCGAACTGGGTGGGCATCCGGTCGATGAAGGTGGCGTTGTAGAGCCAGACGTTCTGCGGGACGGTGGCGGTGATCGTCCAGGTCGCCTCCTGACCGGGGACGATCACGGCCGGCGAGACCGACTTGACCAGGGTCGGGTTGTTCACCGTGACCGTGCGGTTGGCGGTGACCCGGTAGCTGGTGCGCTCACCGGTCTGGGCTCCCGGCAGGGAGGTGCCGGTCAGCGCGGCGTTGTTGATGTACTGACGGCCGGCGGCGGCCGAGCTGGGGATGGTCACCGTGTAGGTCGCCACCTGGGCGGTGCCGGCCACCAGCGGTGCCGGCAGCGTCCACTGCAGCCACTGGGTCCCGGCCGGGCAGCCGTTGCTTCCGTCCCCGGCGACCGGCCCGGTGAGGCCGGCCGCCAGCGGGAGCTGGATCGTCAGGTCACCCGGCACGCAGTCGACCGCCACCGCATCGTACAGCGGCGGCCGTCCGGCGGCGTTGGTGGCGGTCAGGGTGTAGGTCACCTGCTGGCCGGCCTCCGCCTGGGTCACCGTCGAGGTCTTGGCCAGGGCCGGCGAGGGTTCGACCAGGGTGAGCCGGGCGGAGTCGTCGTCCTGCCGGACCGGTGTGCCCCCGGCGGTCGGCGCGCTGTCGAAGGTCGCGACGTTGTCCACGTTGACGCCGTGGACGTTGCCCGCGACGCCAGCGACCCGGACGGGCAGCCGCACCGCGAAGGTCACGTCGGCGTCGCTGTCGTTGGTGTAGACCGCGGGGAAGAGCAGGCGGCCGTCGGAGCACAACCGGAACTCGCCGGCGTCGACCGCGCAGCCCGTCCCCACCGTCGCCCCGGCGGGGGTGGCGAACATCGTCGGATCGCCGGTCTGGACCAGCGCGCCCGAGGTGGGCAGGGCGTCGTCCAGCACCCCGGAGAACACGCTGGTGTGCGCCGGGATGGTCACCGAGTACTCGTAGACCGCGGGCTCGCCGATCGTGGCCTGGCCGGTGAGGTTGTTGCCGGCCACGTTCTCGCCGGTGGAGACCACCCGCTTGTCGACGGTCGCGCCGGCCAGCCGGATCGTGGCGGCGTCGCTCGCCTCCGGCGCGTTCTTCGTGGCGCCCGGGTAGGCGCCGACCGGGTTGGTCGGGTAGAGCGCCGCCCCGCCCGGAACGATCCCGTCGGTGTTGGGCGCGGTGTAGCGGGTGATCGCCGCGGTGTTGGTGTGGCGGGTGTTGATCGAGAGCGGCTGGGGAACCGTGAGGTTGTAGCGCACGATGGCGGTCTCGCCCATGGTGAGCAGGTTGTCCGGGCCGAGCGCGGCCCCGGTGAGCTGCCAGGTCACCACCGAGTTGCCGCCGACCGGCTCACAGGAGGCGAGGGCGGGGGTGACCGCGCTGAGCGCGGAACAGGGGAAGCCCGGTGGCAGGACGTCCCAGACCTCGACCGTGTCGAGCGGGTAGGTGTTGCCATCGGCGGTTGTGCCCTGGTGGCGAACCCCGATGCTGAACGGGACGACGTCCTGTTCCTCGACCTGGAGCTCGTCCTGACCGTCCACCAGCTTCTCCAGGGAGAGCGGCGGTGGCGGGGCCAGGCTCAGGTCGACATCGTCGCGGACCGCCACGATGGTGCCGCCGGCGCTGGTGTAGCGCAGCTTGGCCAGGTTGCCGGTCACCTCGGGCTGGGTCTCGGGGACGCTGAGCACGCGGGCCAGCAGGTCGACCGAGATGGTGGTGCCACCCGGCACGAACCGGGCCGAGCCGGAGGTCTCGCCCAGCAGCCAGCGGGTGATCGCCGGGTTGGGCTGGGTCACCAGGCCGGGCTGGTTGGTCGCCCACTGCGGGACGCCCTCCCTGACCACCAGCTGGAAGCCGGGCGGCAGGAAGTCGCCCAGGACCGTGTCCCGGGTGGAGACGCCCTGCGGGAAGGTGACGGTGATCCGGAAGCAGACCAGATCTCCCAGCTGCAGCAGCGGACCGTCCTCGGCGACGTACTCGCCGGCGGGAGCGCTCTGGCAGGTGTCGCCGGCCCCCGCGGCCCCGGTGATCCGCCGCCGGTCGGGATTGCTCCAGACCGTCTTGGCGATGCTGAGGGTGTCGGTGTCGATGCCGGCCGAGGAGCCGTTCGCCATTCCCGCCGAGCCGGTGTCGACGGTGTTGTCCGAGGTCGGCGTGGTCTGGGTCTGCAGCCCGACGGTGTTCGAGAACGAGTCGCCCGCGGAGGTCCGTTCGCCGGTGTGGTGGAAGCGGCGCATGTAGACGCTGTAGCTCACCGTGGTGTCCTCGTCGGCGTCGAGGGCGTCCACCTCGAAGACGACGGTGAAGGTGCCGTCCGGGTTGGCGGTCGCGCTCACCACGGTCGCGCCGGTCACCGTCCCGCCGCCGGTGGCGCATTCGGCCGGCCACGGCCCGGAGGTCGGCGTGCCGTCCGGCACGACCGGGCACAGTCCGTCCGGAATCGTGTCGGTCAGGGTCAGCGTCGAGGTCCCGATGTACTCGCTGGTCCGGATCGCGAAGCTGAACGTCCGGGCCTCGCCGGCCTCGAAGTCGCCACCGGCGTGACTCTTGACGATGCCCGCGTCCAGCACCCGGACGGTGAAGCTGTCCTCGACGGTGAAGGCCGGCTGGGCACCCGGCGCCAGCCCGCCGGTGTAGCTGCCGGTGGCGACCGCGGTGTTCTCGATGTCGTAGCCCTCGCCGGTGGGACGGGTCGGGGCGCCGTTCGGGGTGCCGTCCGGCGCGGTGATCTCGCGCAGGCCGATGAAGGCGGTGTAGGTCAGCGTCCGGGTGGCGCCGGCGGCCAGCGCCCCCAGGTCCCAGGTCAGCCGGGTGTGGACCCGGCCGCCGACGGTGACGATCTCCTGGGTGCAACCGGCGCTGCAGCCGGTCACCTGGTACTGGGCGGGGACGAGGTCGGTGACCACCACCGAGCCGGAGCCGGCCTCGGGGGCCGCGGTGACGGTGAGCCGGTAGGTGGCGGCGTTGTCGGGGCCTCGGTACACCTCGGCCTCGGGGTCGGCCTCGGTCTTGACGAGCCGGATCGGGACGACGGTCACCTGCGCCTCGTCGGCACCGCCGCTGGTGGCATCGGTCACCGACGGTCCGGCGGGGCCCACCGTGACGTCGGGCAGCACCCGCTCGTCGGCGTTGGCGTAGACACCGGCGTCCACGGTGACGGTGGAGCCCACCGGATGCAGATCGTCATCGACCCGAACCTGGAAGGAGACCTCCAGGTCGGCGCCCTGCGGCAGGTCGGCCACGTTCGGCCAGACCAGCACCTGCTGGGTCTCCGTCGGCCGCTCCGGATCGGGGACGAAGGTCGTGATGGTGGGTTCGCCGACCGCCCTCGGCGGGCCGGGTTCGGAGCTGCCGGTGACGTAGGTCACGCCGAGCGGCAGCACGACCACGGCGCTGGCGTTGTACTGATCGGGACCTGTCTGGTTCGTCGCGGTCACCCGGATCCGGCCGGGCTCACCGGCCAGGACGCTCCCGCCCTCGGCGGCCACGCTGAGCTGCGTGGGCAGCGGATCCGGGTCGGTCGCCGGCGGCGCGGCGGTGGCGGCGGTCAACGCCCCCGGGAGCACCAGGCTCCCGACCATCATCAGACCGGCCAGCAGCGTCGAGAGGAACGCGCGAAGCGAGCGATGAAAGGCGCGGCGCGACGGTGCGCCCACAGGCCGAGTCGGCATACGACCACTCCGGATTCGTCGGACGAGTACTCTCCAGGTTCCAGCCGACCCTTACCCACCCGGGACAGCCCGCGTCCGGAGTACTGACAGTCGATTGGCAGAGTTGCACCGAAGGCTATCGCCCGCGTGCCCTCGCTGGGAAATTTTCTCAGCTGTTGCCGTTGAACAGCGAGGTGACCGAGCCGTCCTCGAACACGGCGCGGATCGCCTGGGCGATCAGCGGGGCCATGGAGAGCACGGTCAGCTTGGGGATGGCGACCGAATCCGGGATCGGCAGGGTGTTGGTCACGATCACCTCGGAGAACGGTGCCTCGTTCAGTCGCTGGGCGGCGGGCCCGGAGAGCACCGGATGGGTCGCGGCGGCGATCACGCCCTTGGCGCCGTGCGCCACCAGCGCCTCGGCGGCCTGGCAGATGGTGCCGGCGGTGTCGATCATGTCGTCCACCAGCAGGCACATCCGGCCCTCGACATCGCCGACCACCTCGCCGACCGCCACCTCGTTGGCGCGGTTGGGGTCGCGACGCTTGTGGATGATCGCCAGCGGGCTGCCCAGCCGGTCCGACCACATGTCGGCCAGCCGCACCCGTCCGGCGTCCGGCGAGACCACGGTCATCTCCGAGACGTCGTAGTGCGAGGCGACGTACTCGTGCAGCACCGGCAGCGCCAGCAGGTGGTCGACCGGGCCGTCGAAGAAGCCCTGGATCTGGGCGGCGTGCAGGTCGATCGACATCAGCCGGTTGGCGCCGGCCGCCTTGTACAGGTCGGCGACCAGCCGGGCCGAGACCGGCTCGCGGCCGGCGTGCTTCTTGTCCTGGCGTCCGTAGGGATAGAACGGCGAGACCACGGTGATCCGCTTGGCGGAGGCGCGCTTCAGGGCGTCCACCATGATCAGCTGCTCCATCAGCCACTCGTTCACCGGTGCCGGGTGGCTCTGGATCACGAAGGCGTCGGCACCCCGGACCGACTCCTCGAACCTGACGTAGATCTCGGAGTTGGCGTAGGTGAGCGATCGGGTGGGGACCAGGTCCACGCCGAGCAGTTCGGCCACTTCGTGGGCAAGCTCAGGGAAGGCCCGCCCGGTGCATACCATCAAGTGCTTCTCGGTGGGCCGCTTGATCCCGCTCACTCGGCCTCCTCCTGGCGCTGGGCTGCGGTCAGCGTAGCGCCTGGCCCATCCGGAGCCGGTTCGTCTTTCAATGCGGCCTGGGCGGCCCGGTCGGTGGCGGTGCCGGCGCGGCGTCGGGCCACCCAGCCCGGGACATTGCGCTGCTGGCCACGGGCCACCGCGAGCTCGCCGGGGCCGACGTCGCCGGTGATCGTCGAGCCGGCCGCCACGTACGCTCCGTCGGCGATGTGGACGGGGGCCACCAGCACCGAGTCGCTGCCGACGAAGCTGTGGTCGCCGACCGTGGTGGTGCTCTTGGTCACCCCGTCGTAGTTGGCGAAGATCGTGCCCGCGCCGATGTTCACCCCCTCGCCCAGCACGGCGTCGCCGCAGTAGGTGAGGTGGGGCACCTTGGTGCCGTCGCCGATGATCGCCTTCTTGGTCTCGACGAAGGCGCCGACCTTGGCCTTCACGCCCAGCTCGGTGCCCGGCCGCAGGTAGGAGAACGGGCCGACGGTGGCGCCGTCCCCGATCACCGCCAGTTCGGCGTGGGTGCGGATCACGGTGGCGTCCTCGCCCACCTCGACGTCGATCAGGGTGGTGTCCGGGCCGATCGTGGCGCCGCGGGCGACCGAGGTGGCGCCCTCCAGGGAGGTGTTGGGCAGCAGGGTGACATCGGGTTCGAGGTCGACCCCGTCGTGGATCCAGGTGGTGGCCGGATCGATCACCGTCACCCCGGCGGCCATCGCCCGGCGCAGGATCCGACGGTTCAGCTCGGCGCCCATCGCCGCCAGCTGGATCCGGTCGTTGACCCCCTCGGTCTGCAGGTGGTCGTCCAGCACCTGGGCGCCGACCCTGCGGCCGGAGGTCACCGCGTGGGCGATCACGTCGGTGAGGTACAGCTCGCCCTGGGCGTTCTTGGCCTGCAGACCGGCCAGGCCCTCGGCCAGCAGCTGGGCGTCGAAGACGTAGATGCCGGCGTTGATCTCGGTGATCGCCGCCTCGTCGGCGGTGGCGTCGCGCTGCTCGACGATCCTGGTGACGTTCCGGCCGTCGCGGACGATCCGTCCGTAGCCGGTGGGGTCCGGGACGACCGCGGTCAGCAGGGTGACGTCATTGCCCTGGCCGCGATGGGCGGCGACCAGTTCGGCCAGCGTCTGCCCGGTGAGCAGTGGGACGTCCCCGCTGGTCACCACCACCTCGCCGGCGATGCCCTCCAGCACGGCGAGGCCGGAGCGGACCGCGTCCCCCGTCCCGAGCGGACGTTCCTGGACAGCGGTCCTGACCTGCGGCGCCACGTCCTTCAGGTGGGCCTCGACCTGCTCGCGACCGTGTCCGACCACCACCACGAGGTGCTCGGGCTCGAGCGCGCTGGCGGCGTCCACGGCGAAGGAGATCATCGACCGTCCGGCCAGCCGGTGCAGCACCTTGGGTATGGCGGACTTCATCCGCGTCCCGGCACCGGCGGCCATGATGACCACGGCGGCGACCCGGGGAGACTCGACGGCTGCGTTCTCAGGCACAGGCACTCCCAGCGTTGGCGGCTATCCCGCTCCCCAGGTCCGCCGGCTCGAACCGCTGCCGGTTCCGACCAGCCCACCTGGGCAGTGTCCTCTCACTCTATCCAGTCCTGCGGGGGACCCTCGACTGGGCGCTCGGAGCCGCCGGCATCGCCCTGATCGTGACGATCGCCGGCACCACGCCCCGCACCCGCGCCGGCCTGAACGCGGTCCGCAGCCACACCGCGCTCGCCTTCGTGTTCAACGCCTTCGTGATCGCCATGGTCGTCTCCCTGGCTGCCGGGCTGATCACCGGCCGTTGACCCGCGCGCCGGACTTCGCCTGACCTGGCTCAGAGTTCGGCTTCGGCCAACAACGCCGACACCGGCAACCCCAGGACCTCGGCGAGGCCCACCAGCGTTGACAGCCGAGGATTGGACGGCCCGTCAGCGTCCTTGCGGCCGGAGGAACGTCCCGCTTCGATGAGCTGAACCTGGTTCTTGGTGACACCGGCACGAAATGCCAGCGCTTCCTGGGACAACCCTCTGGCCTCCCGTAGCCGTCGCAGAGTGGCGCCCAACTGCTTGGCACCCGCCCTGTTCCACGACATCCAGCCATGCTCATTGAGCGGACCTTACAAAGAACACCCTATATATCCGGCCTTGCATATATGGTGACCTCAGATTGGCGTACCGCCACTGAGACAAAGGACCAGAAATGAAGAAGTTGCTGGGAGCACTTGTCGGCCTCCTGCTGCTCGCCGGGTGTGCAGCACCGGCCAGCACACCTGGGAACGACGACCCGACAGCATCCGGACCAGCATCGGCCGCTCCTGATGAGCCCAAAGCTGACGTCTCCGAGAATCCCTCCGAGGAACCGGCGGAGGAGCCGGCGGCCGAGCGTCAGTACGTCGTGACCATCGACGACTCCCGGGTCTCCAAGACCTACGACGGCAAGCCGGCCCTGATCGTGGACTTCACCTTCACCAACAACTCCGACGAAGCGGCCAGCTTCATGTTCACCGCCAACGCCAAGGCCTTCCAGGACGGCATCGAGTTGGAGTCCGCCATCATCGGCGACGACAAGAAGTACGACAGCGGCGCGGCGATGAAGGACATCAAGCCCGGCAAGTCGCTCAAGGTCCAGGCGGCCTACGTACTGGACAACAAGAAGGCCGACGTGGAAGTCGAGGTCACCGAACTGATCAGCTTCGACGACACGCCGCTGGCCACCAAGACACTGAAGCTGAAGTAGCAGGAAGGTCGGAAGATGAAGAAGGCTGGCGGAATCATCGCCATCATCGCAGGGGTCTTCGGGGTCCTGGCAGCAGGCATGACGCTGTTTCTGGGCGGCATGGGCGCCGCGCTCGAGGCGGAAGGATCAGGCACCGTGGTCGGGCTGGGTTGGGGAGGTGTGTTCTTCTCGTTCGCGACCATCGTCCTTGGGGCCGGTCGCGCTTGGCGCCAGGAGTCGCCTACCCGGCATCCTGCTGATCGCATGCGCACTGCTGGGTGCCATCCTGGGCGGCACCCTGGTGGCCGTCTTCATGGTGCTGGCACTGGTGGGCGGCATCCTCGCCGTACTTGGCACCAAGAAGGGCCCAGCTGACTCCACCGTCGGCCAGCCCACTCCCTCGGCGTAACCGAGCATTGTGCGCTCTGTTCGGCAACCCGGCGTCCGTGGAAGGCGCCGGGTTCATGGCTCCTCGGACCACCCATCGGCTCCCCGGGTAGGAGTCGAACCTACGTCGCTAGTCCTGATTCAAAGTCAGGCGGGCCCTGCCGGCAGACCAACCGGGGATCGGCTCCCCCACTCTACGGGGCGCGGGCGGGCGGCGAGCAACCCGGGCCGGGCCGCGGCACGATGACCTGTGCCGATCGAGCCTGGTGCGATTCGTCGTCCCGTCGGGACCGGCCGGCGGCCGTTCCCCACCGCAGGATTTCCCAACCGGTGCCCGGCAAGCCAGACTTAGGGCCGTGAGCCAGGCAGCCGGAACCGCGCGTGCCAGGCGTGGCCGCGTCCGGATGACTCGCGCCCAACGGCGCGAGCAGTTGATCGAGGTCGCCCGCGGCCTGTTCGCCGACCGCGGGCTGGAGGGCACGTCGGTCGAGGAGATCGCCGCCCACGCCGGGGTCAGCAAGCCGGTGGTGTACGAACACTTCGGCGGCAAGGAGGGTCTCTACGCTGTCGTGGTCGACCGCGAGGTGCAGACCCTGCACGGTGCCATCAAGCGCGCGCTGGCCAATCCGCGGGCCAATCCCCGGGCGCTGATCGAGCAGGGCACGCTCGCCCTGCTGGACTACATCGACGACAACCCGGACGGCTTCCGGATCATCTCCCGCGACTCGTCCGCGCCCTCGGAGACCACATCGTTCGCGACCATCCTCTCCGACATCGCCTCCCGGGTGGAGGACCAGCTGGCCGACGAGTTCACCAAGCGCTCGCTCGACCCGGCGACCGCGCCGCTCTACGCGCAGATGCTGGTCGGGCTGGTGGCGCTGGCCGGGCAGTGGTGGCTCGACACCCGCGAGGAGTTCGACCTCGACAAGCCGACCGTCGCCGCCCACCTGGTGAACCTGTCCTGGTACGGGCTGCGGAACCTGCGGGCCGAGCCGCGGCTGTTCACCCAACGGCACCAGACCCGCCCCGAGTAGGCCGTCCGACCGCCGATCTGGTGGTTCTCACGCGGGTGTTCGCGGCTGCGGCCCACGCAACCGCTGATCTTGTCGCTGTCAGCCAGGAATCGGGGCTGAGAACCACCAGATCGGCGGTCCGGCCCAGCCGGCGCACGACGAACGCCCGGACAACAACAAGATCAGCGGTTCGACGGGGGTGGCGGCGCGGCGGCCGCGACGGGCCGGGTCAGCCGACCAGCCGGGCTCCGGGGACGGGACCGTGGACCCGGCGGATCTCCCGGCCGATGCCCTCGGCGGTGAGACCGCTGGAGAGCTCCATCGCGGCTCGTTCGTCGGCGGCGAGGAAGGCCACCGTGGGCCCGGAGCCGGAGACGATCCCGCCCAGCGCTCCCAGTTCGCGTCCGACCGCCAGTACCCGGGAGAGCTCCGGACGCAGGCTGACCGCGGCCGGCTGAAGGTCGTTGACCAGCGCCTGGCCGAGCGCGACCGCATCCCCGGCGATCAGCGCGCTGAGCAGCTCCGGCGGAGTAGCCAGGTCACCGCGCGCCGCGCCGAGTTCGTCGAACCGGCCGAACACCTCCGGGGTGGAGAGCTCGCCCGCGCTGAGCACCAGCACCCAGTGGTAGCTGCCCCGGCTCAGCACCGGCGCGATCCGATCACCGCGGCCGGTGCCCAGCGCGGTTCCTCCGGTGAGGCAGAACGGCACGTCGGCGCCCAGTTCGGCGCCCAGCTCCAACAGGTCGTCGGGGTCGGTATCGAGGTCCCACAGCACCGAGCAGGCCAGCAGCGCGGCTGCCGCGTCCGCCGAGCCGCCGGCCATGCCGCCGGTCACCGGGATGGTCTTGCGCAGCTCCAGCGAGCAGCCCAGCCCGGGGTGACCGCTGGCCCGCGCCAGGAGCCGGGCGGCCCTGATCGCCAGGTTGGAGTCGTCGGACGGCACCAGTTCGGCCTGCGCCCCGCGCACCCGCAGGTCGAACTGCCCCGGCTCGGCCCACCGGGCGTCCAGGTCGTCGTAGACCGACACCGCCTGGAAGACGGTGGCCAGCTCGTGGTAGCCGTCCGGCCGGCGTCGCCCGCTGCGCAGCGCGAGGTTCACCTTGCCCGACGCCCGGACCCGGACCACCTCGTCTTCTGTCACCGGGGATGCCATGGGTGCGAACCTACCCCACGGTGGGGAGCGCCTCCGCGATCCGGACGAAGGCGTCGATGCCGAGCACCTCGCCGCGGGCCTGCGGATCCACGTCCACCCGGCTCAGTGCCTCCGAAGCCGCCTGGGACGAGCCGAACAGCCCGGCCAGCGCGCCCCGCAGCATCTTGCGGCGCTGGGCGAAGGCGGCGTCGATCACCGCGAACACCCGCTCGCGGCCGGCGGTGGTGGCCGGCGGCTCGCGACGGACGAACGACACCAGACCGGAATCCACGTTCGGCACCGGCCAGAACACGGTCGGCGGCACCGAGCCGACCCGGCGGGCTTCGGCGTACCAGGCGAGCTTGGCCGAGGGCACCCCGTAGACCTTCGAGCCGGGCGGCGCGACCAGCCGGTCGGCCACCTCCGACTGCACCATCACCAGCCCGCCGCGCAGGCTCGGGAAGCTTGCCAGCACGTGCAGCAGGACCGGGACCGAGACGTTGTAGGGCAGGTTCGCCACCACCGCGGTGGGCTGCGGATCGTCCAGCAGGTCGACGTCGAGTGCGTCGGCCTCGACGATGCGCAGCGACCCGGCCCGCTCGGGCAGGCGGTCGGCGACCGTCCGCGGCAGCCGGACGGCCAGCGCGTGCTCGATCTCCACCGCGACCACCCGGCAGCCGGCCTCCAGCAGTCCCAGGGTGAGCGAGCCCAGCCCCGGCCCGATCTCCAGCACCACGTCGCCCGCCCCCACCCCGGCGGCCGCGACGATCCGGCGGACGGTGTTGGCGTCGTGGACGAAGTTCTGGCCGCGCTGCTTGGTGGGCCGCAGGTCGAGTTCGGCGGCGAGTTCCCGGACGGTACGCGGGTCGAGCAGGCCGTCAG
Source organism: Actinomycetes bacterium (assembly GCA_023393755.1). Classification (GTDB taxonomy): domain Bacteria; phylum Actinomycetota; class Actinomycetes; order Propionibacteriales; family Propionibacteriaceae; genus Propionicimonas. The sequence continues at coordinate 16,742 of JAEXCA010000199.1, forward strand.
CCATCGGAGCCACCCGCCAGCTCCCCTTCGGCAGGCCCGGTTCCTCGGGCCACCGACGCGGGCACAACCCCTCCCTGCCCGCTGCCACCGGCGGCCGCGTCGTCCGGGTGCGCGGACAGGTCGTCCGGAGATCCCCACTCCCCGAACACGGCCGTGGCGTTGGCGGCCAACCGGGCGCACAGCCCGGCCACGTCCACCCCGCGCCGCTCGGCCAGGAAGCGGGCGGTGTGCGGTAGCAGGTAGGGCGCGTTGGGCTTGCCGCGCAGCGGCATCGGCGTCAGGTAGGGGGCGTCGGTCTCGACCAGCACCCGATCGGACGGGGTGAGGTCGAGCGCCTCCCGCAGCGACTCGTTCGCCTTGAAGGTGACCGTGCCGGGGAACGACAGCCAGAACCCCCGATCGAGGCAGCGGCGGGCGAACGCCGCATCGCCGGAGAAGCAGTGCATCATCACCCGCTCGGGGGCGCCCTCGGCGTCCAGCACGTCGAGGATGTCGTCGTGGGCGTCCCGGTCGTGGATCACCAGCGCCAGGCCCAGTTGTCTGGCCAGCGCGATGTGCGCGGCGAAGGAGTGCTTCTGGCGGGCGATGCCGTCGGGCTCGCGGGTGCGGAAGTAGTCCAGGCCGGTCTCACCGATCCCTCGGATCCGGGGCGAGGTTCCGGCCAGCGCTGCCAGCTCGGCCAGGTTGGCGTCGAGGGCGTCGCCCAGCCGGGCGGCGTCGTTGGGGTGGATCGCCACGCAGGCCACCACCTCCGGGTACCGCTCGGCGAGCGCCACGGACTCCGCCGAGGACGACACGTCCGTGCCCACCTCCACCACCCGGGTCACCCCGACGGAGCGGGCGGCGGCCAGGTTGTCGGCGACCGCCAGCCCGGAGTACTCCCGGGTGCTGACCAGGTGGGTATGGGCGTCCGTGGTGGGCGCCGGCAGCGGCTCCGGCGCCGGCGGCAGGGGCTGGCGGGTCATCGGGCTTCCTTCCGGGCGTCCAGGGTGGCCTGGTAGAGCGCCTTGCGGGGAACTCCGGCCAGCTCGGCCACACCGGAGACGGCGGACGACAGCGGCTCGCCGCCGGCGATCCGGCCGAGCACGTCCGTCACCGCCGAGGGCAGGTCGGCGACCGCCGGCCGGGCGCCCGCCACCACGACGGTGATCTCACCCCGCACCCCCGCGTTCGCCCACTCGGCCAGCTCGGCCAGGCTGCCGCGGCGGGTCTCCTCGAAGGTCTTGGTCAGCTCACGGCTGACCGCCGCCCGGCGCTCCGCTCCGAAGGCGGCGGAGGCGTCCGCCAGGAAGTCGGCCACCCGGTGCGGCGCCTCGAAGAACACCATGGTGCGCTCCTCGCCGGCCAGCCCGGCCAGCCGGCGGCGGCGCTCCCCCGGTTTGCGGGGCAGGAAGCCCTCGAAGCAGAACCGATCGGTGGGCAGGCCGGCGAGCGCCAGCGCGACCAGCACGGCGGAGGGCCCGGGCACGACCGCGATCGGGATCCCCTGCTCGATCGCGGCGGCCACCAGCCGGTAGCCGGGGTCGGAGACGGTCGGCATCCCGGCGTCCGTCACGACCACCACCGTCCTGCCCGCCGCCAGCTCGGCCAGCAGCTCGTCGACCCGGGAGGCCTCGTTGCCGTCGAAGTAGGACACCACCCGCGCCGCCGTGGTCAGGCCGAGGCCGGCCAGCAGGGTGCGCAGCCGCCGGGTGTCCTCCGCTGCGATCACGTCCGCCCCGGCCAGGGCCTCGCGCAGCGCCGGCGAGGCGTCGGCCAGATTGCCGATCGGCGTTCCGGCCAGCACCAGGCCGCGGGTTGAACTCACCCCCGCAGTATTCCCGACCGGCCCGCGCGGCGCATCCGGCGTCCGCGCCGGTCCGGCCCGACACAAACCGGGCAGCGGAGGCCGTTCGCGGAGATAGTGCACGCGACTGCCCGCTCCTGCCCGGTTTCTGTCAGCCATCCGGGCGGAGTCAGCGGCCCGGTCGGCGGGGAGCCGGCTACCATGGCCGCGTGACGACGATCCCGGACGACAGCACCGCCGTCTCCGACGACGCCACCCCGGCCGAGTGGGGGCCCGACGACACCGATCATCCGGCCCCGGCGGCCGACCGTCCTCCCACCGAGTGGCCACCGCCACCGACCGCCGCGGCTCCGGTGCTGACCACCGTCCAGCGGCTGCGCGACGGGATCATGACCGACCGGCTGGCCGGCTGGCTGGTCACCCTGGGGATCACCGCGCTGGCGTTCGTGATCAGGTTCGTCGGCCTGGGCTACCCCAGCAAGCTGATCTTCGACGAGACCTACTACGCCAAGGACGCCTGGACGCTGTGGAAGTTCGGCTTCGAGAAGGCCTGGCCGGACGGCACCGAGACCAATGCCTCGGTGGTCGCCGGTGACGTGGACATCTTCCTCGACAAGCCCTCCTTCATCGTCCACCCGCCGGTGGGCAAGTGGCTGATCGGGTTCGGCGAGCAGCTGTTCGGGATGAACTCCTTCGGCTGGCGGTTCGTGCCGCTGGTCTTCGGCACCCTGCTGGTGTTCATCACCATCCGGCTGGCCCGGCGGCTCTCCCGCTCGACCCTGATCGGCGCGATCGCCGGCATCCTGCTCACCCTGGACGGGCTGGCGTTCGTGATGTCGCGGATCGCGCTGCTGGACGTCTTCCAGGCCTTCTTCCTGGTCGCGGCGGTGGCCTGCTGCGTGGCCGACCGGGACTGGTACCGCCACCGGCTGGCCGACCTGCTGGACTCCCGCGGGCTGCGTGACTTCGGCGGCGAGTTCGGGCCGGTGGTCTGGCTGCGGCCCTGGCGGCTGGCGGCCGGCGTCCTGTTCGGGCTGGCGATCGGCACCAAGTGGAACTCGATCTACGTGCTGGCCGTCTTCGGCCTGCTCTGCGTCTGGTGGGACGTCCGGGCGCGACAGCTGGCCGGCGCGAGCTGGAAGGGCTGGCTGGCGGTGGTGACCGACGGGGTTCCCGCCTTCCTCCGGATGGTGGTGGTGGCCGCCCTGGTGTACGTCGCCAGCTGGACGGGCTGGCTCACCACCAGTGACGGCTGGGGACGGGATTGGGGGCTGAACCACCCCGACGATCCGTTGACCGTGCATCTGGGCGAGATGTGGGCGTCCTTCCTGCACTACCAGCAGGACATCCTCAACTTCCACACCGGCGACTACATCAACGGCGCCGAACACCCGTACGCGGCGCACCCGCTCGGCTGGCTGTTCATGGTCCGTCCGCTCGGCATCGACTCGGTGGCGGGGATCAAGCCCGGCGTGGAGGGCTGTCACGCGGTCGGCGACCAGACCTGCATCCGGGTGATCTCGGCGATGGGCACCCCGGTGCTGTGGTGGCTGGCGGCGATCGCCCTGGTGGTCGCGATCATCTGGTGGGTCGGCGGCCGGGACTGGCGGTTCGGCGTCCCGGTGCTGGCCGCGCTGGCCACCTACGTTCCGTGGTTCTTCGCCGGCACCCGGCCGATCTTCTTCTTCTACGGGATCACGATCATCCCGTTCACCGCGATCGCGCTGGCCCTCGTCCTGGGCCTGATCCTCGGCCCGGCGAACGGGCGCTACCGGCGACGGGGCGCGATCGTGGTCGGCGTCGCGGTGGCGCTGGTGGCGATGAACTTCGCCTGGATCTACCCGGTGCTCACCGACGGCCTGCTGATCCACCAGACCGAGTACCTCGCCCGGATGTGGCTACGGAGCTGGGTCTGATCTCCCGCTTTCTGCCGAATAGGCACTCTGGCTGTCACCTATGTCGGCGGAGGCCGCTATCTGGCGGAAACTGCACACGCCGGGTGTAACACGTCCGCAATTCCGGGTGGAGACCGGCAACGGAAGGACGCCGATGAACGAGCAGGGCTGGACCGAGCGGCATCGCGAACTGGTTGCCGAGGCCGCACCCGCGGTACCGCCGTTCACCGACGCCGACCTCGATCGGGTGTGGCACGGGGTCGCCGCCCACCGCCGGGTGGCGGCCGGACGCAGCCGCCGGGTGGCGATCCTGGCCGCCTCCGCGGCCCTGGTGGTCGGAATCGGTGGGACGGCGGCCGCCTCCGGCCTCCTCTCCCGCACCGGCCACGGGCCGAGCGATCACGAGGAGCTGGTGCTCGGCGGACCGGGAGAACGGCTCAACCCGGCCGGGGAGGACTTCGCGATCGTGCTCGCCGAGGAGACCCGCGACATCCCGTTCCCCACCGAACTGGCCCGGGACGTCTCCACCCGGCTGCAGCTCGAGGAGGCCACCCGGGACGAGGGAGTGCCCACCTCGGTCTCGGTGGGAGCGTTGCGCGGGTTCGTCGCCAACGACGCGATCTGCTCCTGGGCGAACAGTTGGGCGGCGGCGGTCGCGGACGGTGACCCGGCCGCCAGGGCCGCGGCGGCCTCGGCGCTGCAGGAGGCGACCTCCTGGCCGGCGGTGACCGCCCTGGACACCGAGTTCGCGATCCGCACCCGGACGATCACGTTCATCCCCCGCGAGTACACCGAGGACGAGAAGAGGATGTTCGGCGACCTGATCGAGCGCGGCGGGATGGAGGTCGACGACAGCACCCGGTTCGCCTATCTCGAACTGGTGCAGCAGGCCGCCGGGGGTGACGATCCGCAGGCGATGGGCGACGCCCTGCTCGGTCACGTGGCCTGCAGCCCCCTGCTCATGACCGACCTGCCATCGGCGATCCCGGCCGAGTTCCGAGCCGGTCGATGATCACTCCGGCCGGCTTCGAGGCCCTCTACCGCCGCGCGGCGCCACGGGTGCACGCCTACCAGTGGCGCCGGGT
>JAEXCA010000212.1 GCA_023393755.1 Actinomycetes bacterium
AGGCCGGGCTGTCCCGCACCGCGAAGCCGGCCAGAAAGCCGTCGCCGGCCAACTCCACCGCGCGGGCCCAGTCGCCGGGCTCGCCGCTGCCGGCCAGCTGCTGGAATTGCCGGACGTCGCACGCCACCAGCTCCGGGTCGAGCCCGACGCCGTCCCGGGCGATCCGCAGCGCCGGTCCAGCGGCGGCCGCCACCGACAGGGTGCGGCGCAGCGTGGCCCGGGCGCGGCTGCGCTCCAGCCCGGGCCACAGCAGGCCGGCCAGCGCGTCCCGGCTGTGCTCCCGTCCGGTGACCGCGAGCAGCGCCAGCAAGGCGGTCGCCTTGCGGGTGTCGAAGCCGACCGGACGGCCGTCCCGCAGCACCCGCGGCGAACCGAAGAGCGTGAGTTGCAGCTGCTCCATCGTCCCTCCGAGGCGTACAACAACGTAGATCGCCGGTCCCGGAGTCGACCGTAACGTAGTTGCGTGAGATCAGCCGTTCCGAACTCGTACTGGGGCAATTCTTCGTAACGCTTCCGGAATGGGTGCGGGAGGAAGCTGAGGTCAGACGCCAGCAGGGAGCGACCCAGCAGCGGGTACGCCGGACAGGGAGGCGACGTGACCGGAACAGTGGGCCTGGGCTCGGAACCCGTCCTGGTGGACCGGGCCCGGGTCGAACCGGCGGCCGCGGACCCCGCGCCGCAGCCGGCGACGCCGCCCGACCCGGCCCCGCAGCCGGTCGGCCGCCGCCGGTTCCGGGGACGCCGGGCCGCCCCCGAGCCGGAGGCCGCCCGGGCCGCGGTGATCGATGTCCAGGTAGACCCCGGCGATCCGCTGCTGGCCTTCCTGCAGACCGCGCCCGGCCCGGTCGAGGTCGGCGCGCTGCCGGCCTACTCCCCGGCGGTGCGCCGGATGAAGGAGCAGGAGGTGGCGATCGTCGTCCCGCTGGTCGCCTCCGGCGAACTGGTCGGGCTGCTCGCCCTCGGCCCGCGGCTGAGCGAGCGCGGCTACTCCCGCGACGACCGCCGGCTGCTGGACAACCTCGCCCGGTACGCCGCCCCGGCGCTGCGGCTGGGCCAGTTGATGCGGCAGCAGGCCAAGCAGGCCCGGGAGCGGGAGCGGATCGAGCAGGAGCTCCAGGTCGCCCAGCTGATCCAGCAGCAGTTCCTGCCCAGCCAACTGCCCGAGCTCGGCGGCTGGCACGTCGCGGCCTGCTACCGTCCGGCCCGCACCGTCGGCGGCGACTTCTACGATCTGATCGAGCTGCCGGACGGACGGGTGATGGTGGTGGCCGGGGATGTCACCGACAAGGGCGTCCCAGCGGCGCTGGTGATGGCCAGCACCCACGCCCTGCTGCGCTCCGCCGCGCTGACCGTGACCGCCCCCGGCGAGGTGCTGCGGCGGGTGAACGACCTGCTGGTGCCGCAGATTCCGATGCACATGTTCGTCACCTGCCTGGTGATGGTGATCGATCCGGCCACCGGCCGGACCCAGTTCGCCAACGCCGGCCACAACCTGCCCTACGTCCGGCACGGCAGCGAGGTCCGGCAGCTCGCCGCCCGCGGCATGCCGTTAGGTCTGATGCCGGGCAGCGGCTACGAGGAGCATCAGACCGTGATCGAGCCCGGCGACATCGTGCTGCTGTACTCCGACGGCATCACCGAGCAGCACGACGCCGGCGGGGAGATGTTCGGCTTCGGCCGCACCGAGGCGCTGGTCGCCGCGGCCACCAGCGGCGACGACCTGGTCGACCGCTGCATGGCCGGCCTGGCCGCCTTCTCCAGCGGCGTCGAGCAGGAGGACGACATCACCCTGGTCACCCTGCATCGCGGCCGCGGCGCGTCGGCGGACGCCGTCGGCTTCGAGGTGCCCAGCGTCACCGGCCGGGAGCGCGAGGTGATGGAGCGGGTGGCCGCGCTGGTCGGCGACGACCTGCCGCCCGACCGGCTGGAGGCGCTGAAGACCGCGGTCGCCGAGGCCGTGATGAACGCCATCGAGCACGGCAACCGGGGCCGGGCCGAGCTGCCGGTGAAAGTCGAACTGCGCCGCACCGCCGAGGCGATCACGGTCGAGATCAGCGACTACGGCCTGGGCGTGCAGGGGGAGGCCGCGCCGCCCGATCTGGACCTCAAGCTGGCCGGGCTGCAGACCGCCCGCGGCTGGGGGCTGTTCCTGGTGGAGCGCCTGGTCGACCGGGTGGACGACCTCACCGACGGCGACCGGCACATCGTCCGGCTCACCATGCACACCAGCGCGCCCGGCGCCGAACCGGCGCCGGAGTCAGTGTCGACGATGGAAGGAGAACGGCCATGAGCCTGCGCTACGAACTCGCCCAGCACGACCGGACGGCGGTCCTGCTGCTGAGCGGCCAGATCGATCGGGACGCGGTGGGGGCGCTGGACGAGGCCTACGCCGCCGCGGCGGCGGCCGGCGCCACCGTGGTCGACCTGGACTTCACCGCGGTGGAGTACATCAACTCCACCGGGATCGCGCTGATCGTCGGACTGCTCGGCAAGGCGCGCTCCCACGGCCGGGCGGTCCGGGCCAGGGGCCTGACCGCGCACTACCAGCACATCTTCGAGATCACCCGGCTGAGCGACTTCATCGAAGTCGTCGCGCCGGTGTAGCAACCACCGAGGGGGGAACCATGACCGCCACCATGACCGTCAGCCGGCTCGCGGCCGGCGTGCTCCGGATCGCCATCACCGGCGACCTGACCGCGGCCAGCGAACAGCAGCTGATGACCGCCCACGAACAGGCCACCGACGACGGCGCCCGGCTGGTCGTGCTGGACTTCGCCGCCCTGGAGTACATGAACTCCGGCGGGATCGGGATGCTGGTCACCCTGCTGGTGCGCTCCCAGCGCCGCCAGCAACGGCTGCTGGCCGTCGGCCTCTCCGACCACTATCGCCAGATCTTCCAGCTCACCCGGCTGGACGAGGCGATCGGACTCCACTCCGACACCGACGCGGCCCTCGCGTCGATGTCCTGAGCCGTTGCGAGCCTGGGGAGGCATCATGACCGAGCGGCCCGACAGCCCGCGCGACGCCGCCTACTGGGCGTCCAACCGGGAGCGCCTGGAGGTGAGCGAAGCCGTCCGTCACTACGGCTACAACGTCCACGGGATGCGCGTGGCCGGCCCGCAGCAGGGCTTCGGCAGGCTATGGCAGCGCACCTTCTGGACCGACCTCGGCCCGGCGGTCACCCCGCAGGCGCTGATCGCCGACTGGCGGGCGCACTTCGGCGACTTCTGGCCGCGCACCGGACGGTTCCACGGCGCGGTCACCGGCATCGCCCCCGGCGACGTCGCCGCGCTGGAGGTCGGACTGCCGACCGGCGGCGGGCCGGCGATGGCGACCGGGGTGCTGGTGCTCTACGCCGACGACACCTCGTTCACCTTCATGACCCCCGAGGGCCACGTCTTCGCGGCCATGATCACCTTCTCCGCCGAGGTGGTGGACGGCGGCACCCGGGCCCAGATCCGGATGCTGGTGCGCACCTCCGACCCGCTGTTCGAACTGGGCTGGCCGATGATCAAGGCGATGGAGGGCGAGTTCTGGCGAGGCACCCTGGCCAACCTGGCCGCCAGCCACGGCATCGCCGGCGCGGTCGTCGAGGAGGTCACCGAATGCCTCGACCCGGGCCGGCTGTGGCAGAACTGGCGCAACGTCCGGCACAACTCCGGCATCCGCTCGGCCTGGCACATCGTCACCTCGCCCTTCCGCCCCCGGGCCGTTGGCTGAGCGAGGGGACACCTCCGATGGGACGACAGCTGGCGCGCCGGATCCTGTTCTGGAGCATGCTGGCCGCCGTCCTGGCCGGTGCGGTCTGGCTGGCCGTGGCGGTGCCGGGCTCGTCCTGGGTGCTGACCGGCTGGAGCGGGTTCCCGATCGTCGGGGCGGTGATCCTCTCCTCCCGGCCGGGCAACTGGATCGGCCGGCTGCTGCTGTGGGTCGGCATCGTCTGGGTGGCCACCAGCATCCTGCTGGCGCCGGGGATCGTCGAGCGGATTCCGGCCGGCCTGGAGGCCATGGTGTTCGCGGCGAGCGCCGTGGTCTGGATCGCCCTGATGCTGATCGTGCTGCTGTTCCCGAACGGACGCATTGAGACCCGGCTGGGACGGTGGGTCGCGCTGGCGGTGGCGGTCGTGTCCGTCCTGATGACGATCGTGGTGGCGATCGACCCCCGTCCGCTCCAGCTCAGCGGCCGGACGTCGCCCTGGGCGGTGCCGGCCGCGGGCCCGGTCACACAGTGGTTCCTTGGCCCGGGCTTCCTGGCGGTCCCGCTGCTGATGGCGGCGGCCCTGCTCGACCTGGTGCTTCGCGCCCGGCGGCAGCACGGCGCCGCGCGGCTGCCCTTCCGCTGGCTGGGCTACGGCGTGGCGGTCACCATGGGGTTCCTGCTGCAATCCCTGATCTGGCCCGACGACAGCGAACTGGCCGGCTTGGTCGCGCTCGGCCCGCTGATCCTGAACGCGATCCCGGTGTGCATCGGGATCGCGGTCACTCGCCACGGTCTCTACGAGATCGGACGGGTGGTCTCCCGCACCGTCAGCTACGCGATCGTCACGGCCCTGACGGTGGCGGTGTACGCCTTGGTGGTGACGTTGGCGTCCCGGCTGATGCCGGACCAGTCCACCTTGGCGGTGGCGGCGGCGACGCTGGCGGCGGCGGGCCTGTTCCTGCCGGTGCTGCGCGGCGTCCAGCGGGTGATCGACCGCCGGTTCGACCGGGAGCGGTACGACGCCGCGCAGGTGGTGGACGCCTTCGGCGAGCGGTTGCGGAGCTCGGTGAGCCCCGATGCCACCGCGGCCGACCTGTTGCGGGCTGTGGAACGGACGCTGCAGCCGTCCGCGGCCGGGATCTGGACGGCGGGGGAGTCGCGATGACCGCGAAGGCCGTGGCGGCCCCGGCCCGATGGGGGCCGCTGGCGCACCGCGTCGGAGTCTGGTCGGTGGTCGGGCTGTTCCTGGCCGTCGGCCTGGGATTCGCCCTGCTGGGCCCAGCGGAGCTGGCCGGCGGGTTCTGGTGGATGGTGCTCGGCTGGACGGCGTTCCCGGTGGTGGGGGCGCTGATCCTCAGCTCGCGGCCCGGCAATGCGGTGGGACGGGTGCTGCTGCTGATCGGCCTGTGGTGGGTGTTGTTCGGGTTGGGCCTGCAAGGCGCCGACCGGGTGCCGAGTTGGGCCTTCACCATCCTCTCCGGCCTCACCAATGCGGTCTTCCTGCTGCTGCCGCTGTTGGTGCTGGTCTTCCCCTCCGGGAGGGTCTACACCCGGCTGGGACGCGTGCTGGGGTGGGTGATGGGCGTCGTGGCAGCGCTGTTCCTCACCGCCTCCTTGCTCCATGCCGAGCCGCTGGAGGCCGGCTATCCGGTCAGTCCGTGGGGGGCGCCGGAGCTGCTGCCGGTGACGCGCTTCGTGGTGGACACCGGCTTCATCGTGGTGCCGGCCCTGATGGTGGCAGCGCTGGTCGACCTGGTGCTGCGGTGGCGTCGCTCGGTGGGGGTGGAGCGGCTGCAGTTCCGCTGGTTCGCCTACGGGGTGATCGTCACGATCCTCATGTTGGCCATCAGCGAGTCGGCTCCCGACGCCGGCCCGCTGGAGGGCTTCATCGTCACCCTCAACGCGATCCCGGTCTGCATCGGCATCGCCGTCACCCGGCACGGCCTCTATGAGATCGGGCGGGTGGTCTCCCGCACCGTCTCCTACGCGATCGTCACCGCCTTGGTGGTGGCGGTGTACGCACTGGTGGTGACGCTGGCGTCCCGGCTGTTGCCCGACCAGTCGACGCTCGCGGTGGCGGCGGCGACCTTGGCCGCGGCGGGCGTCTTCCTGCCAGCGCTGCGCTGGCTGCGCCGCATCGTCGACCGCCGGTTCGACCGGGAGCGGTACGACGCCGCGCAGGTGGTGGACGCCTTCGGCGCGCGGCTGCAGGCCGCGGTGGATCCGGAACTGACCAGCACCGACCTGGTCGCGGCGGTGGAGCACACGCTGCAGCCGGCCGCGGTCGGGCTGTGGACGGCTGGGCTGCGGACCGACGGGGTCGCGCGATGAGCCCGCGGGAGGTCGTCCGTCGCCTGCTGATCTGGACGGTCGTCGTCGGCTACTTCGTCGCCGCCGGCTGGCAGGCCGCCCACGGCAGCTGGACGGGGCTGCTCGGCTTCGCCGCCTTCCCGGTGGTGGGCGCGATCATCCTGATGTCCCGGCCGCGCAACGGCGTCGGCTGGTGGCTGTGGGGCATCGGGCTGGCCTATGCGGTCACCGGCTGGGGCTATCCCGGCGGCCCGACCGAGCAGGCTCCGGTCTGGATCGAGGCGGCCACGGTGGCGCTCGGCGCGCCGTTCTGGATTCTGCTGCCCGGGATCGGGCTGCTGTTCCCCACCGGACGGCCGGAGAACCGGCGCGGCCGGGTCCTTCTGACCGTCCTGCTCGCCCTCGTGGCGGTCTTCATCGCGGGCGGCCTGTTCGACTACCAGCCGCTGCCATCCGGACGCCTCAGCCCCTGGGCGCTGCCTCGCTCCGACCTGCTGGACGCGCTCTTCGCGGCGGTGTTCCCGCTGACGGTCGCCTGCTTCGTGGGGATCGCGGCCGATGTCGCACTGCGCTGGCGAGTAGCCCCGCCGGCTGCCCGCGCCCAGTTCTCCTGGTTCTTCTTCGGGCTGAGCCCGGTGGTGCTGTTCATCTCGACGGCACTGCTCAGCGAACTCGTCCCGGTCCTGAACGGACTCAACGAGCTGGGGGTGGCGCCGGCCCTGATGGTGCTGTTCAACCTGGTGCCGATCAGCATCGGGGTGGCCATCACCCGCCACGGGCTGTACGCGATCGGGCGAGTGGTCTCCCGGACGGTCTCCTACGCGACGGTGACCGTGCTGGCGATCGCGGTCTACGCGTCCGTGGTCACCGTTGTCTCCCAACTCGTCCCCGACCAGTCCTCGCTGGCGGTGGCCGCCGCCACCCTGATCGCGGCGGCGGTCTGCCTGCCGGCGCTGCGCTGGCTGCGCCGGATCGTCGACCGCCGGTTCGACCGGGAGCGGTACGACGCCGAACAGGTGGTGGACGCCTTCGGCGAGAGGCTGCGCGCGTCCGTCGACTCGGAGGCGACCAGCGCCGATCTGGTGGCGGCCGTGGAGCGCACCCTGCAGCCGTCCGCGGTGGGGATATGGACGGCAGGGGAGTCGCGATGAACGGACGGGAGGCGGTGCGCCGTGGGTTGATCTGGGCGAGCGTGCTGGGATTCGTCGTGGCCGGTGTCTTCTCGCTGAGCCGGGGCGGCGCCGACTGGGTGAGCTTCGCCGCCTTCCCGGTGGTGGGGGCGATCATCCTCACCTCCCGGCCCGGGCACGGGGTGGGACGCTTCCTGGTGGTGGTCGGCCTGTACTGGACGCTGACCGGCTGGGTGAACCCAGATCTGGCGCGGCTGCCCACCTGGGTGGAGGCGCTCAGCCTGACGCTGGCTTGGCCGGGCTGGATGGCGCTGCCGTTGATCGGCCTGCTGTTTCCGACCGGGCGGATCGAGACCCGGCTGGGCCGGACGCTGGTCCGCGGGCTGGTGCCGTTGGCGGCGTTGTGCACGGTGATCGCGCTGGTCGACCCGCATCCGCTGCCTTCGGGACGGGCCAACCCGTTCGGACTGTCGGCCGCGAAGACCGCCGGCGAACTGCTGGCCGGCCCGGTCTTCTTCCTGCCCTTCCTGGCGGTCATCGTGGGCGTGCTGGTCGACCTGCTGCTGCGGCTGAAGGCCAGTTCCAGCGCTCGTCGGCTGCAGTACCGCTGGCTGTTCTTCGGTCTGGCCACAGCGATCGCCTTCGTCGCCGTCGCCGGCGCGGTCAACGCCTACCTGCCTGAGACCCCGCTGGCCTGGGCGGCGACCGTGCTCGGTGCGACCGGGACCAATCTGATTCCGGTGTCGATCGCGATCGCGATCACCCGCCACGGCCTGTACGAGATCGGACGGGTGATCTCCCGCACCGTCGCCTACGCGGTGGTCACGGCCGGCGCCCTGGCGGCCTATGCGGTGGTGGTGACCGCGATCTCGCAGTTGGCGGGCGGCCAGTCGTCCTTCGCGGTGGCGGTGGCGACCTTGGTCGCCGCGGCGGTGTTGCTGCCGGCGCTGCGCTGGGTGCAGCGGCTGGTCGACCGCCGGTTCGACCGCGAGCGCTACGACGCCGCGCAGGTGGTGGGCGCCTTCGGGGAGAAACTGCGGACGTCCGTCGATCCGGACCGGACTGCCGCTGATCTGGTGGCTGCCGTGGAGCGCACGCTGCAGCCGTCCGCGGTCGGAGTCTGGACGATCGGGGGTGCGCGATGACGGCGTCGAGACTGAGCAACACCGCGAAACAGCGCAGTGCCGCACCGCACTGCGGATGGGGAGGGCAGCGATGAGGTGGTTGGCGCATCTGGTGGCGGCTGTCGAGGTCGGGTGCCTGGCGGTCCACGCCGTCCACAGGGGGGCGCAGGTCGGGGGTTGGGGTGGCAATGCGGGTTGGGCGGACTGGTCGTTCCTGCTGATGATGCTCGTCGTGGTCGGCGTGGGGTGGCTGCTGGCGTCCCGGCTGCCGCGCAACCCGCTGGGCTGGATCCTGCTCGGCTTCGCCGGCGGGTTCGCCATCGCGATGCCGCTGCAGGTGGCCGGCATCGCGCTGGTGGGTTCCGCGCCGGCCGTGGCGAGTTGGCTGCTGTGGTACGGCGGCGATCGGGAGGACTCCTGGATCTGGCTGCCGCCGCTGACCCTGCTGTTCATCCATCTGCCGCTGCGCTTCCCCGATGGCAAGCTGCCCTCGCCGCGGTGGCGCTGGTTCCACTGGGCGGTGATCGCGCTGACCGTGGTGGTGGTCGGGGTGTTCTCGACACTCTCCGTCGAGGTCCACCCCGGGCTGCCCAATCCGATGCACTCGGCCTGGGTGATCGAGCATCTCGACGCGCTGATGCCGCTGGTCGGGCTGCTGTTCGCGTCCGCGCTGGTCGCCACGGGGTCGCTGGTGCAGCGCTATCGTCACGCCGACGGGCTGCAGCGGACCCAGATCCGCTGGGTGGTCTGGGCAGCCTGCCTGGTGTTCGCGCTCTACTTCGTTGCCTTGGTGGTGGTGCCCGACGTCCCCGCCCTGCAGAGCCTGGCTGCCACCGCCTACGGGCTGATTCCGGCCGCGATCGGCGCTGCGGTGCTGCGGTTCCGGCTCTACCAGATCGACCGGGTGATCTCCCGGACGGTCTCCTACCTGCTGGTGACCGGGGTGGTGCTCGGCGTCTACGCGGTCACCGTCACCGCGGTCTCGCAGCTGCTCCCGGGCCAGTCCTCGCTGGCTGTGGCGGCCGCCACGCTGGCCGCGGCAACCCTCTTCCTGCCGGTGCTGCGCCGCGTCCAGCGGACGGTGGACCGCCGGTTCGACCGCCAGCGGTACGACGCCGCGCAGGTGGTGGACGCGTTCGGGGAGAAGCTGCGCACGTCCGTCGATCCAGACCGCACCGACGCCGATCTGGTGGCCGCGGTCGAGCGGACGCTGCAACCGTCCGCGGTGGGGGTCTGGATAGCAGGAGGATCGCGATGAGCACAGCCATCGTCATCGGGGCGGGCATCGGCGGGTTGACCGCGGCCCTCGCCCTCGCCGCCAAGGGCTGGGATGTGAGCGTGCTGGAGCGAGCTCCGGCGCTCGGCCCGGTCGGTTCTTGCATCATCCTCGCGCCGAATGCGGTGAACGCGCTGGCGACGCTGCCCGGGGGCATCGCCGAAGAGTTGCGCGGGCACCAGGTCACGCCCGCCGTCGGCGGAATGCGCAACCAGGCCGGTCGCTGGCTGATGCGCCAGAACCTCGCCCTCATCGAGCAGAGCTTCGGTGCCGGGCTGGTGCCGATCCGGCGACCCGACCTGATCGGGCTGCTCGCCCGCAGGCTGCCGGACGGGGTGCTCCGGGTCGGCGCTGAGGTCGCAGGCCTCGACCCGGACGCCGCGTCCGTCACCCTGACCACCGGGGAGGCGCTCACTGCCGACGTCCTCATCGCCGCTGACGGCATCGGCTCTGCCAGCCGGGCGATCGTCGCCCCCGGTCACGCCGGTCCGGAGTTCGCGCGGGTGCGCTGCTGGCTGCTGATCGCGGCCGGTGACGGCCTCGAGGCCACACCGGGCGAGATCTGGGGAGTGCGGCGGATGTTCGGCATGTACCCCATGGCCGACGGAAGCATCTACGGCTTCGGCGAGGCGATCGACGACCGCGCCACCGAGGTCAGCTCCGGACCGGCGGTGCGCGACGAGGTGGCGCGGGTCTACGCGGACTTCCCGGCACCGGTCCCCGAACTGATCGCCGCAGCGCTGCCGCAGGACGTCTATCGAGAGTCGCTGCAGCTGCAACGGCGCGCGCTGCCTGCCTTCCACCGTGGCCGGGCCGTGCTGCTCGGGGACGCCGCCCACGCCATGTCGCCGAACATCGGCCAGGGCGCCTGCCAGGCGATCGAGGACGCGGTCACGCTCGCCCACGAGCTCGGCGTCCGTCCGAGCGTGGCCGCCGCGCTCGCTGCCTACACCGCGGTGCGACGGCCGCGAACCAGGCAGGTCGCTACGATCGCTCTCACCATGACCCGGCTCTCGACCGCTCCGAACCGCGCCGTCGCCGCGGTGCGCGACACCGTGCTGTCGGCCGTCGACCGGCTCGGCCCGAGGGCCGCGATTCGACAGGCGAGACCGCTGCTGGGCTGGCGGCCGCCGTCGGTGGCGGCCCGATGACGTCCGGGGCACGAGGCAACGACGTGGACGCGGTCGTCGTCGGCTCCGGCCCGAACGGGCTGGTGGCCGCGGTGACGCTGGCGCAGGCCGGCTGGAAGGTGGTCGTCTTCGAGGCGGCCGAGCAGTACGGTGGCGGCACCCGCACCGAGGAGTTCACCCTGCCCGGCTTCCGGCACGACGTCTGCTCGGCGGTGCACCCGATGGTGCTGGCGTCCCCGGCCTTCCGCGAGTTGGGGCTGGAACGCGAGGGCCTGTCGCTCGCGCAGCCTCCCATTCCGTTGGCGCATCCGTTGGCGCCGGGGTTCTCGGCCTACCTGCGCCGGGAGGTGGCCGCCACCGCCGCCGGACTGGGACGCGACCGGCGGTACTGGGCCACTGTCGTTGGCGGGCTGGCATCCCACTGGGAGGCCATGGTGGCCGGGGTGCTCGACCCGACCGCGCTGCCACCGCGGGCGCCGCTGGCCACCCTCGGCTTCGGGGCCGCCGGGGTGTGGCCGACCACGCTGGTCACCCGGGCGTTGCGGGACGAGCCGGCCAAGGCGCTGCTGGCCGGGCTGGCCGGGCACACCTTCCTCGATCTTGGCGAGCCGATGACCACCGGGATGGGCATGCTGCTGGGGGTGCTGGGCCACGCCGTCGGCTGGCCGGTGGCGGTGGGCGGCTCGCAGTCGATCGCCGACGCCCTGGTGCGGCGGCTGACCTCGCTCGGTGGTGAGGTGGTGCTTGGCCACCGGGTGGACTCCGTGGATTCCTTGCCCGCCGCTCGGGCCGTCGTGCTGGATCTCACCCCTCGCCAGGTGCTCGCCGTCGCCGGGCGCCGGCTGCCGGGCAAGTACGCCGACCGGCTGGCCCGCTGGAAGTACGGCCCCGGGGTGTTCAAGGTCGACTGGGCGCTGGACGGCCCGGCGCCCTGGCTGGACGCCGAGCTGGCGGGGGCGGGCACCGTCCACCTCGCCGGGCCGGCGGCGAAGGTGATCGACTCGGAGCGGACGGTGGCCCGCGGCGGCATCCCTGCCGAGCCGTTCGTACTGTTCTCCCAGCCCTGCGTGGCCGACCCCTCCCGGGCGCCCGAGGGCAAGCACACCGCCTGGGCCTACTGCCACGTCCCCAACGGCAGCGACGCCGACCTGACCGCCGCGATCGAGGCTCAGGTGGAGAAGTTCGCCCCCGGCTTCCGCGACCGGATCCTGGCCCGGCATGTGATGGGCACCGCCGCGATGGAGGCTCACAACCCCAACAATGTCGGCGGCTCGGTGGACGGCGGCTCGTCCACCTGGCGGCAGCTGGCCGCCCGTCCCTCCTTCAGCCTGACCCCATGGGCCACCCCCGACCCAGGGCTGTTCCTGTGCTCCTCCTCCACCCTGCCCGGCGGTGGCGTCCACGGCATGGGCGGCCACCACGCCGCCCGGACGATCCTCGCCCGCCTCGGCTAGAGCCTGTTGCGAAAGTCGTAGATCGGTTGGGGGTGGTCTGACGGCGTGTCGGTGATGGATGTGGGAGGGCTCCCGGGATAGACGGGTTGGTGTCGAATCACTCCTTCTTCCCCGGGAGTCC
>JAEXCA010000228.1 GCA_023393755.1 Actinomycetes bacterium
CCCCCCCCCGCCCGCCCCGCGCCCCCCCGCGGGCGGGCCGCACGTCTCTCTTTCCGGTTCAGCTGACGATCGCGCTCAGCTGCGGGACGATCCCCGCCACCGCGATCGGGATGCTCAGCGGGCTGGCCGCGCTGAACGCCTGGGTCAGCTCGTCGGTGGCCTCCAGGTAGACCGCCCGGTTCTCCTGGACCACCTTCAGCGAGGCGACCAGCGGATCGGCCTTCAGCTCCTCCAGGGTGAAGCCGATCGGGAACAGGATGGCCACGTCGGCGTCCAGCACGCCGATCTGCTCGGCCGAGACCGGGGCGAAGAAGCCCGAGGTCTCCAGGTCCAGCACCGGCGGGTTCTGCACGAAGCCGAGCGCCTCGATCAGGTCCCAACGGGCGTCACCGGCGATGTAGGCGCCGAAGGCGTCGCCGAACTTCGTCCCGGTGACCGCGGTCCTGCCGGCGAACTGCGGGTTGGCCTGTTCGGCCGCGGCGATCTGCTCCTCGACGGACGCGACCAGGGCGTCGCCCTCGGCAGCCTTGCCCAGCGCGGCGGCCACCTGGCGGGTCTGATCGGCCCACTTGGTGGCGAAGGCTCCGGTCCCGGGCGGGGCGAAGACGGTCGGTGCGATGGTCGACAACCGGGTGAACTGGGCCTCGTCGCCGGCCGACCGGGTGCTCAGGATGAGATCCGGCGACAGCGTCTGGATGGTCTCGTAGTCGAGCTCGTCACCGGCGTTCGCCAGCACGGTGGGGGTCACGTCGCCGAACAACGGGGCCGCCCACGGGCCGACCCCCTTGGTCTCCTCGCCGAAGCCCTGCCAGTCGTAGACCGCCACCGGCTTCACCCCCAGCGCGAGCGCGACCTCGGCGTCCGACCAACCCAGCGCGACCACGGTCAGGTCACCGTCGGCCGGCTGCGGAACCTCGACCGAGCCGAACAGGGTCTCGACGGTGGCCAGCGGCCCGTCGTTGACCGGGGCTGAGGTCGCCGGGCTGGCCGGCGTGGACGGCGCCGGCGTGGTGGCGGCCGGCGCGGCCGAGCAACTGCTGAGCAGCAGGCCGCCCAGCAGGGTTGCGGCCAGGGCCGCGGTGGTGCGTTTCATCAAAGTCCTCCGATGGTTGATGGGTGTGGGGTTGAGGCCGCGGACGGCGCCCGCGGCACGATCAGGGGGCTGCCGGTCTCCGGATCGGGCACGATCCGGGCGGACACGCCGAAGACCTCGTGGACGAACTCGGCCGTGACCACCGCCGAGGGCGCGCCCTGCGCGACGATCCGTCCGGACTTCATCGCGATCAGGTGGCTGGCGTATCGCGCCGCCTGGTTGAGGTCGTGCAGCACCGCCACCAGGGTGCGTCCCTCGCGGTGCAGTTCGGTGCACAGGTCGAGCACGTCGATCTGGTGGGCGATGTCGAGGTTGGTGGTGGGTTCGTCGAGCAGCAGCAGCGGGGTCTGCTGGGCCAGCGCCATGGCGATCCAGACCCGCTGCCGCTGGCCACCGGAGAGCTCGTCCACCACCCGGGTGGAGAGGTCGGAGAGCCGGGTGCGGGCCAGGGCGTCGCGCACCGCGGCCTCGTCGGCGTCACCCCAGCGACGCAGCACGGACTGGTGGGGGTGGCGTCCGCGGGAGACCAGATCCACCACCGTGATCCCCTCGGGCGCGATCGAACTCTGCGGCAGCAGGCCGATGGTGCGGGCCAGTTCCTTGGTCTTGCTGGCGGCGATGTCGGCGCCGTCCAGCAGCACCGCGCCGGAGGTCGGCCTGATCAGCCTGGCCAGGGAGCGCAACAGGGTGGACTTGCCGCAGCCGTTCGGCCCGATGATCACGGTGAACGAGCCGTCCGGGATCGCCAGGTCGAGCCCCTCGATGATCTTCCGTTCGCCGTACCCGGTACTCAGGGTGGCGGCGCGGAGCCGGGATGTCTGAGCGGTCACAGCCGCGTCCTCCTTCCGAAGCCGGCCAGCAGCCAGACCAGGTAGGCCCCGCCCAGGCAGAGCGTGACCACCCCCACCGGTAGCTGGACCGGAGCGATCACGGTGCGGGCGATCAGGTCGCTCACCACCAGCAGCAGGGAGCCGAAGGCCGCCGCGGGCAGGATCCGGACCCCGGGCGTCCTGGTCACCCGCAGCGCCAGCTGGGGGGCGGCCAGGGCGACGAAGGCGATCGGCCCGGCGGACGCGGTGACCAGCGCGACCAGGGCGATGCCGAGCAGCAGCAGGACGGCCCTGACCAGCTCGGCGCGGACCCCCAGGCCACGCCCGGCGTCGTCCCCCAGCTCCAGGGCACGCAGGTCGGCGCTCAGGATGAGCACCACCGGCAGCGCCAGCACCAGGCCTGCGGCCAGCGGCAGGACGTGGATCCAGCCGATGTCGTTGAGCGAACCCGCGCCCCAGCTGGCCGCCGAGATCGCCTGCTCCAGCTTCATCGTGGTGAGCACCCAGGTGTTGAACGCGCCGAGGAAGAGACTGGCTCCGATCCCGACCACGATCACGCGGGAGCCGGTGACGCCGCGTCGATAGGCCAGGGCGTAGACCGCCAGCCCGGTGGCCAGCCCGCCGCCCAGCGCTCCCAGCGATGTGGCGAACGACCCGGTGACGCCGAACAGCGCCACCAGCAGGGCGCCGGTGTAGGCGCCGGTGCTGAACCCGACGATGTCCGGGCTGCCCAGCGGGTTGCGGGTGATCGACTGGAAGACGGCGCCGCCCACCGCCAGGGCCGCGCCTCCGAGCAGGGCGAAGGCCACCCGCGAGGCCCGCCATTCCAGGACGATCCTGGCGGTCGCGGCGTCCGCGGTGCCGGCGAGGGCGGCGAGTACCTGGTCGAACCCGATCCCCGCGGTGCCGACCGTCAGGGAGAAGAAGCCGACCGCCACCGCGAGCAGGGCGATCGCCACCGTCCAGCCGGCGGCCCGCAGATCCACCAGGCCGCTGAGCGTGCGCAGCCGGACCGGACGGAGGTTGGCCGGCCAGCCCAGGCCGGCGCGGTCGACGGAGGTGGCGCTCACAGCGACCTCCCGGGCACCCGCCGGGTGAGCAGGATCAGCACCGGCGCACCGACGAAGGCGGTGACCACGCCGGCCGGCAGCTCGGAGGAGACCGCCACCCGTCCGACGATGTCGGCGACGAGCATGAGGATCGGCGCGGCGAGCAGGCTGAGCGGGACGATCCAGCGCTGGTCCGGGCCGACCAGCATGCGCAGCGCGTGGGGCACCATCAGGCCGACGAAGGCGATCGGCCCGGCGGCCGCGGTGGCCGCGCCGCAGAGCAGGGTGACGGCGGCGACGCCGGCCAGCTTGGTCAACACCGGACGCGAGCCCAGCGCGGTGGCGGCGTCGTCGCCCAGGGCGAGCGCGTTCAGCGCCCGCGGCAGCAGCAGGGCGATCACGGCGCCGGCCACGATGAACGGCAGCACCGCCCAGAGGCTGTCGAACTGGCGACCCTGCAGCGATCCCGCGCTCCAGTGACGGATCCGGTCGAACACCTCGGGACGCACCAGCGTGACCGCGAAGCTGACCCCGGTGAGCACCGCGCCCAGCGCCACCCCGGTGAGCACCAGCTTGGTCGGCATTCCGCCGGCCGGGCCCACCGTCCCGATCCCGTAGACCACCAGGGACGCGACCAGGGCACCGACCAGCGCGGCGGCCACGTGGGAGGTGGACAGCGCCGGGCCGAGCCCGGCGGCCGCCAGCACCACCGCGGTGTAGGCCCCGGCGTTGACCCCGAGGATGCCCGGGTCGGCCAGCGGGTTGCGGGTGATCGCCTGGATCACCGCCCCGGCGAGCCCGAGCGCGGCACCGACCACCACCGCCAGCAGCGTCCGCGGCACCCGGTACTGCCGGACGATCAGGTCGGTGGAACTCCCCGAGTCGTGCCACAGCGCCTGCCAGACCTCGGCCGCGGTGATGTCGCCGGAGCCGATGAACACGCTCGCCACCAGCAGGAGCAACAGCACTCCGGCAGCCGCTGCCGCCACCACCACCCGTAGCCAGGTGCCAGTTCCGACCGCGACGACAGCCGGCGCAGGCTGCGTGGTGACGGCCAAGGGGGACTCCAGAGGGACGGGCGGGAAGCCCGGGGTCGATTTTAGATAGGTAAGCCTATCCTAATAGCGACTGAGGCTTCGCCGCCTGTCCACGGTCGACCGGGTCGCTCAGCCCGCGGACTCCCGCAGCCGACGCAGGGCGCCGATCGCGGTCTCCCGGTCGGTGGTGGTCCAGAAGTCGGGCATGGACGCCCGCAGGAAGCTGCCGTAGCGGGCGGTGACCAGCCGCGGGTCGAGGACGGCCACCACGCCCCGATCGGTCATGGTGCGGATCAGCCGGCCCGACCCCTGGGCGAGCAACAGGCCGGCGTGCGTCGCTGCGACCGCCATGAAGCCATTGCCGCCGGCCTCGCTGACCACCCGCTGCCGGGCCTGCATCAGCGGATCGTCCGGCCGGGGGAAGGGGATCTTGTCGATGATCACCAGTTCGCAGGTGTCACCCGGGACGTCGATCCCCTGCCACAGCGAGAGGGTGCCGAACAGCGAGGCGGCCGGATCATCGATGAACGAGCGGGTCAGCTCAGGAAGGGCGCGGTCGCCCTGGCAGAGGATGGTCGCGTCGGGCAGTTCGGCGCGGCAGTAGCGGGCCGCCGCCTCGGCGGAGCGCTGCGATGCGAACAGCCCCAGCGTCCGGCCACCGGCGGCCCAGACCAGTTCGGCCACCTCGGTGAGGATCTCGGGGCTGATCCCGTCGCGGTGCGGTGGGGGCAGGTGGCGGGCGACATAGAGGATGCCCTGCCGGCCGTAGTCGAAGGGCGATCCGACGTCGATCCCCTGCCAACCGTCGTCGCCCAGGCCGAGGCTGCGGGCCACCGGGGCGAAGTCGCCGCCCAGCTTCAAGGTGGCGGACGTGAGCACGCCCGGCGTCTCGCCCAAGATCTGTTCCCGGATCAGCCCGGCCACGCTGAGTGGGGCGGAGTAGGCCTGCCGGCCGAACCGCTCCCGCTCCCCCACCCAGACCACGTCGTGCTGCTCCAGCGCGGCCAGTTGGCCGGCGATGTCGAAGATCTCCTTGGCGGCGGCCGCGGCCTGGGTGGCGTCCGGATCGTCCTTGCCCGCCATACCCGAGACCGCGGCACGAGCGGCGTCCCGCACCACGGCGAAGGCGGCCACGATCGCCGAATCGGGGTCCTCCACCCGGCCGGGTTCGGTCTCGTCCAGCGCCTGCTGCAGAGTGTCGGCGGCGTCGAGGAAGGCGGCGCCGACATCGTCCGACAGCCACGGCAGGCAGCGTTTGGCTGTCCGTTCGACGCTCTGCGGGCTGAGTTCGTGGGAAGCCGCGCCGGTCACCCGGGCGACCAGTTCGTGCGCCTCGTCCACGATCACCAGGTCGTGGTCGGGCAGCGCGGTGTGGCCGTGCATGGCGTCGATCGCCAGCAGGGCATGGTTGGTCACCACCAGCTGGCTGCCACGGGCGCGTTCCCGGGATTTCTCCACCAGGCATTCGGCGCCGAACGGGCACTTGGTGGCTCCCAGGCACTCCCGCACCGGGACGGAGACCTGCGTCCACACGGCCGGGGAATGGCTCGGGGCGTCGTCCCGGTCGGCCAGCCCGCCGCTGGCGGCCTGCTCCTCGGCCCACTCCCGTAGCGCCACCACCTCGGCACCCAGGACGCTGGTGGCGTCCGCGCCGGAGGCCACCACGGTCTCGACCAGCTCGGCCCCGCCCAGCAGGGTGTCCTGACCGGTGGCGCCCACGCCGTCGCGCACCCGGTGCAGGCAGGCGTAGTTGCTGCGTCCCTTGAGGACGGCGTGGCTGACCGTCCGGCCGGTCACCTCGCGGCAGGCCTCGACCGCCGCTGGGATGTCCTTGGTGGCCAGCTGGGTCTGCAGGGCGAGGGTGGCGGTGGCGATCACGATCCGCTGGTCGTGGTGCTCCGCGAGGTGCGCCAGCGCGGGCGCCAGATAGCCCAGCGACTTGCCGGTGCCGGTACCGGCCTGCACCAGCAGGTGCTCGCCGGTCTCGATGGTCCGGGCGACCTCGGCGGCCATCTGCTGCTGCCCGGGACGCGGTGTGCCGCCGATCGCCGCCACCGCGGCGGTCAGCACCGCCTGGCCCGGCTGCTCGGTCAGGAGGGCTCCCCGGTGGCGTAGCGGGCCAGCTCACCGGCCAGATCGGCGTTCACCCGGGCCGTCACCAGCGTCCCGTCCGCAGTGTGCTCGGTGCGCAGGAACTCCCCCGCCTGGTGGATCCGGTTGATCAGGTCGCCCCGGTCGTACGGCACCAGCGCAGTCACTTCGACCTCCGGCCGGGGCAGCCGGGCTTCCAGCCGTTCCCGCAGCTCGTCGATCCCCTCGCCGGTGCGGGCGGAGACGAAGAGCGCGTCAGGATGGGAGCCTCGGATCGCCAGCACCATGTCGGGCTCGGCCTGGTCGATCTTGTTGATCACCAGCTGCTCGGGAAGCGACGCCGCGCCGATCCCCGAGAGCACCTCGCGGACCGCCTGGATCTGGCCGAACGGGTCGGCGTCCGAGCCGTCCACCACGTGCAACAGCAGATCGGCCTGGGTGGATTCCTCCAGGGTGGAGCGGAACGCCTCGACCAGGTCGTGCGGCAGGTGCCGGATGAAGCCGCCGGTGTCGGTCAGGGTGTACTCCCGGCCGTCCGGGGTGGCGGTCCGCCGGGTGGTCGGGTCGAGGGTGGCGAACAGCGCGTCCTCGACCAGCACGCCGGCGCCGGTCAGCCGGTTCAGCAGCGACGACTTGCCGGCATTGGTGTAGCCGACGATCGCCACCGAGGGCACCTGGTTACGGCGGCGCTGCAGCCGGGTGGTGTCGCGGACGGCGTCCAGCTCACGCAGCTTGCGGCGCAGCACCGCGATCCGGGTCTTGATCCGGCGCCGGTCGATCTCGATCTTGGTCTCACCGGGGCCACGGCCACCGATTCCGGCGCCCGCCGCCGCCCGGCCGCCAGCCTGGCGGGAGAGATTGCCACCCCAGCCACGTAGCCGCTGCCGCAGGTACTGCAACTGGGCCAGCTCGACCTGGGCCTTGCCCTCGGCGCTCTTGGCGTGCTGGGCGAAGATGTCAAGGATCAGCGCGGTCCGGTCGACCACCTTCACCCCGACCCGGTCCTCCAGGTTGCGCAGTTGGGCCGGTTCGAGTTCGCCGTCGCAGATCACCGTGTCGGCGCCCGTGCCGGCCACCACCTGCTTGAGCTCCTCCACCTTGCCGCGTCCGATGAAGGTCGCCGGGTCGGCATGATGACGGCGCTGCACCAGCCCGTCCAGCACTTCGGAGCCAGCGGTCTCGGCCAGCAGCTTCAGCTCGGCGAGCGAGTTCTCGGCGTCCACCTGGCTGCCGGTGGTCCAGACGCTCACCAGGACCACCCGCTCCAGCTGCAGCTCGCGGTACTCGACCTCGGTGATGTCGGCCAGCTGGGTGGACATGCCGGCCACCCGGCGCAGCGAGTTCCGCTCCTCCAGGTCCAGCTGTTCGCCGTCGAACTCCAGTTCGATGTCTGTTGGCTGGGTCATCAGCCGATCACCTCCAGGTCAATCACGCCGCGGGCGACCAGGACCGCCGGTCCGGTCAGCACCGCCTCTCCATCGGGCTCGACGTGCACCGCCAGGTCGCCGCCCGGGGTGCTGACTCGCACCGGGTAGCCACCGGGTACTGCCCCGCCCACGCTCACCGCCACCGCCACCACCCCGGTGCCGCAGGCCCAGGTCTCCCCCGAGCCCCGCTCGTGCACCCGCATCCGGACGTGGCCGGGCTCGAGCCGGGCAACGAACTCGGCGTTCACGCCCTGCGGGAAGCGTCCGTCCGGGACGCCGGGGGCCGCCGACAGGTCGAGCGAGTCGAGCTCCGCCTCGTCCGCCACCACCGACACCACGTGCGGATTGCCGACATTCGCCGGGATGCCCGTCCAGCGCCGGTCGCCGATCCTCACCTCGGCACGGTCGGCGTCGATCCGGACCGCGCCCGTGGTGACCGCGATCCGTCCATCGGGCAGGAAGCTGCCGGTCCGTTCGCCGGCCCGGGTACCCACTGTCACCTTGTCGCCGTGAACCAGGCCCTCGGACGCCAGGTAGCGCAGGAAGACCCGCAGCCCGTTGCCACACATCTCTGCCAGCGAGCCGTCGGCATTGCGGTAGTCCATGAACCATTGGCCGTCGGCGTCCCGGACCGCGCGCAGCACCCCGTCGGCGCCGATCCCGGCCCGCCGGTCACAGATCGCGGCGACCTCCGCATCGCTGAGATTCACCTGGCTTTCGGGGTCGGTGAACAGCACGAAGTCGTTACGGGCGCCATGGCCCTTCACGAACGGCAACTCACGCATCAGTTCTCCCCGGGTGTCTGCCCGAGCCTACCCGCGTGGCTCAGCCCGGCCCAAGCGCACTCACGACGAGCCCCACCCCAAGCACGACACCACCGACTCCACGCGCTTCCCCGGCCACCGCACATTGGCGCCGCATACCGCCACCGAACAGACGGCGGCTGCCGATCGGCGCACATCCACACCGCTTTTCGAGCCTTGGAACGTGCCGATAAGCGGCGTCGATGTGCCACCTGACGCTGCCGCTGCCGCTCGACTCGCCGTATGCGGCACGGATGCGCGAACCAGGAG
>JAEXCA010000231.1 GCA_023393755.1 Actinomycetes bacterium
GCACCACCACGGCCAGCAGATCCTCCGGCAACTCGGCGGCCAGCGGCTGCTGCACCACCTCGACACCGATCGCCCGCGCGCGGGTCCGCAGCACCCCGAGGGTCTGCGGCAACAGGTCGGGGTCGACCACCACGGTCGAACCACGCCGCAACGACCGCTTGGCCAGCGCCACCCCCTCGGCCACGGCGGTCGCCTCGTCCAGCAGGGAGGCACCGGCGGTCGGCAGCCCGGTCAGGTCACAGATCAGGGTCTGGAAGATCGCCAGCACCTCCAGCCGCCCCTGGCTGATCTCCGGCTGGTAGGGCGTGTAGGCGGTGTACCCGGCCGGGTTCTCCAAGACCAGCCGGCGGATGGCCGGCGGGGTGATGGTGCCGTGGTAGCCCAGGCCGATCATCGCCCGGCCCGGGTTGTTGCGGGCGGCCAGCTCGGCGAGCCGGGACTGCACCTGCGCCTCGGTCAGCGCCGGCGGCAGCGCGAGCGGCGAGCGATCGCGGATCTCGGCCGGAATGGCGGCGTCGGTGAGTTCGTCCAGACTGCGGTAACCCAACTGCGCCAGCATCTGCTCGGTATCGTCCGCTGAGGGGCCAAGGTGGCGCGCCGCAAAGTCCGTCATGGTGGCCTTTATCTCGTGCTCGAGTCGTTCCACCAACCTACTGCAAACCGGACCTCCGACCGATCCACGACCGGCCGATCAGCCGATCCCCGCGCGACCCAGCCGTTCTCGGGCTTCCTGCTCCGACAGCGAAGTGATCGGCACGCCGGCGGCGTACTGGTACTTCGCATCGATGGCCCTGGTCCAGACGCCGGCAGCCCAGAAACGCTGGACCTCGTCGGTGCTGAACTCCCTGTCCCGCGCTCGCGAGTAGGCGACGCGGAAACGCTCGCTGTCGTCGGTGGTGGCGAGTTGGCCCGCGCCCCGGCCCGGGTGCAGCGCGGCGGCAAAGCCGACCAGGACGTCCTCGCTGTCGCTGATCACGCTGTCCCAGTCGTGTACCACCAGCAGGGTGTCGCCCTTCCACCGTAGATTGCCGGCCAGCCAGTCGCAGTGGCCGATCACCGGCTCGGCGCCACCGGTCCTGAGCCGGTCCCGAGCGAGCCGGCCGGCATCGTCGATCCACTGCGGGCCCTCGATCTGGTTGAGGTCGACCGCGTCCCCCTCAGGCCGCGGCCACAGCGCGTCCCCGGGTCGGGTCCAGTCCGCCCAGGAGGGTGGCGGGTCGAGAGCCGGCACCTCGGCCGGGTGCGGGGCCAGCCGGATCAGCCAGGCGAACGCTTCGGCGAAGGCGGTGGCAGCATCGGACGTCGGTAGCGGGTCACCCCCCGGCAGGTAGGCCTCAGCCGTGGCCAGGCCACTACCGAACGGCGCTGGATCAGTCATCGGGCGCGGACAGGGATACCCGGCCTGGAACAGCCGACGCTGAACCTCGACGCAAGCGGCGACCCGGGGCGAGTCGGGACGAATCTTCACCACGGCCTCGCGGCCGTCGACCAGCCGCAACGCGATCACGGCGGACAGATTCCCCGACCTGGAGAGTTCCGCCGCCGGTGGGCTTCCCAGGTAGGTCAGGCACCACTGAGCGAGATCGTCAGGATCGACCTCGCCGATGGCGGACATCTAGCCCGTGGCGCGCTGCTGGCGGCGCTGGGAGAGTTCGTCGTTGAGCACCGGCTCCTCGGCCCGCTCGGTCGGCAGCTCGAACAGGGTGCCCTCGATGTCGCGCCACACCCCGCCCAGCGCGATCCCGAACATGCCCTGGCCGCCGCGCAGCAGGTCGATCACCTCGTCGTCGGAGGTGCACTCGTACACCGAGACGCCGTCGCTCATCAGGGTGACCTCGGTCAGATCCTGGACGCCGCGGGCCCGCAGGTGGTCGATAGCGGTACGGATCTGCTGCAACGAGACGCCGGCGTCGATCAGCCGCTTGATCACCTTCAGCAGCAGGATGTCGCGGAAGCTGTAGAGCCGCTGGGTCCCCGACCCACCGGCGGGACGGATCTCCGGCACCACGAGTCCGGTGCGCGCCCAGTAGTCGAGCTGACGGTAGGTGATGTCGGCGGCGCGGCAGGCGACCGGCCCGCGGAAGCCGAGATCCTCGGGCAGCGGAGCGAAGTCGCCCTCGAACAGGGTTTCCTGCTGTGTGGTCACGCTTACCTCGATCCGCTCGGTCCGATGCCGGTGTCATGACGGTAATCGCCCAGCTTCGCGACGGTCAACGACACGCCGCAGGTCGGGCCGGGCAGTCTGAACTCTCAATCGCCGGATGAGGGTCCGAATCCCCTTGTGCCGAGCCCAACAGGGTCAGAAATCGTCCGGGTTCACGGTGTCGAGGAACTCGCGGAACTTCTCGACCTCCTCCTCCGGGGCGTCCGGGGTGGGAGTGACGCCGGCCTCCGCCAGCACCTCCTCGGTGCACCGGATCGGACGGCCGGCGCGCAACGCCAGCGCGATGGCGTCCGACGGACGGCAGGAGAGCTCGGTCCCGTTCACCACCAGCGCGGCGAAGAACTGACCCTCCTGGTGGTCGAGGATCCTCACCTCGTCCAGCTCCCCGCCGAGCGTGGTCATCAACTCCGCCACCAGGTCGTGGATGCCGGGGCGCTCCAGTTCGGGTTCCTCGGTGGCCGAGACGATCGCGGCCGCGCCGCCCGCGCTCATCCAGATCGGCAGCAGCCGATCGCCGCCGACCTCCTGGAGCACCACCACCGGCGCGGTTCCGGTGGTGCTGACCCTGACCTCGGCGACGGTGAGCTCACGCATGATCACTGGGGTAGCTGGGATCGCATGATGGCGGCGTGGGCGTGCAGTACCAGCTGCATGACCTCGGCGGGCAGCTGGCGGGATGCCGGGTTGCGGCGCAGGTGCGGCGCGATGGCCTGCTCGATCAGCCCGACCTCGCGCTCGGCCGCCTGCTTGATCACCCGCAGGTGGCGGGCGTCGATGCCGTAGGCGCCCAGCTTGCGGGCGATCACGGCGACGGTGAGCGCGTCCCGCCCGTAGTAGACGGTCCCGCGGCGCGGCACCACCAGGCCGTGCCGCTCCAGCTCGGTCAGCGCCGCCTCGCTCAGGCCGCTGAGCTTGAGCAGTTCGCGCCGGGTCACCCGGATCGGACGCTTGGGTGCGTGCGGCTGCGGGGTCACCACCGCCGGCGGCTCGGCGGCATCGCCGGGCGGTGGCGGCGCGGTCGGGGTGGGCGGCTGCTCGCCGCGGTCGATCATGTCCAGGTGCTCGCGAATGACCTTCAGCGGCAGGTAGTGGTTCTTCTGGACGTCCAGGATGTAGCGCAGCCGATCGATGTCGGACTCGGCGTAGCGCCGGTAGCCCGACGGCGCGCGTTCGGGCGAGATCAGGCCCTCGGATTCCAGGAAGCGGATCTTCGAGATCGACACGTCCGGGAATTCGGGTTTGAGCACCGACAGCACCTGCCCGATGCTCCGTAGGCCAATGGCCATCAGCCCTGCCCGGACCCGCTGGTGAAGAAGACCATCCGGAACTTGCCGATCTGCACCTCGTCGCCGCGGCGCAGCGCCACCGCGTCCTCGATCAGCGTCCGGTTCACGTAGGTGCCGTTGAGGCTGTTCTCGTCGCTCACCCAGACCTGGCCGTCGCTGCGGACGAACCGGGCGTGGTGGCGGGAGACGGTGATGTCGTCGAGGAAGATGTCGCAGCGCGGATGGCGTCCCGCGGTGGTGACGTCGGCATCGATCAGGTACCGCGCGCCGGCGTTGGTGCCGTAGGGGACGAGCAGCAGCGCCGACCCCTCCGGCAGCGCCTCCACCGCCGCCCGGTCGTCGGCGGTGAGGTCGTCGAAGGTGACGTCGTCGACGATCGCCGGGATCACCCGGGTGGTGTCACCCGACACCTTCGCCAGGCTGGCACCGCAATGCGGGCAGAAGTTGCTGTTCTCGGTCACCTGATGGCCACATGCCGGACACCTGAGCATCGTCCTGCCCCCTCTCTCAGCCGTCCCTTGCTGAGAATCTATCGGCTGACTCTCAGCTTAGTGTTCTCCTAGCCGGAAATGCTGGCGCCGTACTCGTCGGCGTCCATCAGATCGTCCAGTTCCTCCGGATCGGCCAGCTCCACCTCGAAGATCCAGCCGTCGCCGTACGGATCGGCGTTGATGGTCTCCGGGGTCTCCAGCAGCAGTTCGTTGACCGCGCTGACCACGCCGGAGACCGGTGCGAACACGTCGGACACGCTCTTGGTGGATTCGACCTCGGCGCAGGAGTCGTCCAGCGCGACCTCCTCCCCGACCTGGGGCAGCGAGACGTAGACCACGTCGCCCAGCTGCTCGGCGGCGTAGTCGGTGATGCCGACCCGCGCGGTCGGGCCGGAGCCGACCCGCACCCACTCGTGCTTGGCGCTGTAGCGGAGATCGTCTGGGAACACCTTCGGCTCCTTCTGCGTGGGACGGGGTACGGCAATACCTTAGCGAGTCCCCCGCAGCACCGCGCCGGTTCGGGCCGGTGGCGTCCACCGCGCCGGCGGCCCGGGTCAGGCTGGTTTGGCGAACCGGGGCGGGCTGGGCTCGCGGGTGGAGCCGATCTCGATCCGTTCGGAGGCCGAGATCGAGACGGTGCCGCCGATCTTCTCGTCCTGGATCTCGCTGACCAGGCCACCGCGGTAGCGCAGCGCCTCGGTGAGCGCGTGCGGCTCGCCGATCGCGTCGATCACCACCGGACGCTGCAGCGCCACGCCGTCCATGGTCAGCTGGCCGCCGTCGCCGCCGATCCAGCTGGCGGCGACCACGCGGACGCGGTCGTTGACCTCGATCACCTCGGCACCGGCGTCCCGCAACTCCTCCAGCGCGTTCAGCAGGACGGTCTCCCCCACCGCCTGGTTCGGGTCGGTGATCACCACCCGGATGCCTTCGCCGACCGCCGGGGCGGCACCGCTGAGGATGGAGAGCTCCCGGTGCCGGCGTTCCGCCTCCTCGCGGGCGACCCGCTGGCGGTCGGCACCGCTGAGCAGCTGCTGCTGGGTGCTGCGCAGTTCGGCGATCTCCGCCTCCAGCCGGCGCGACTCGGCCGTCAGGTCGTCCAGGATGGCCACCAGTTCGGTCCGCCGCAGGGCGGAGTAGTCCTGCTGTCCGGCGCGGGAGCGGATCTGCAGGGTGATCACCAGCCCGAAGACCAGCAGGATCACCCCGACCAGCACCTGGCCGCGGCCGGGCCGCCACCAGCCGGCCACCCGTCCAGCGGGCTCAGGCATGGAACAGGGTCCGCCGGATCGCGGCGGCGTTGGTGAAGATCCGGATCCCCAGCACCACCACGACGGCGGTGGAGAGCTGCGCCCCGACGCCGATCTGGTCGCCCAGCCAGACGATCAGCGCGGCGATCAGGACGTTGGAGACGAAGGAGACGGCGAACACCCGGTCGCTGAACTTGTGCTCCAGGAAGGCCCGCAGCCCGCCGAAGATGGCGTCCAGCGCCGCCACGATCGCGATCGGGAGGTAGGGCTCCAGGCCGGGCGGCAGGCTGGGCTGCAGGAAGACGCCCAATGCCACGCCCGCGATCAGGCCAAGGATCGCGTACACCGCGCATTCCCCCTTCTCATCGTGCTGTCGCCCGTTCCACCCGGAGCTCGGGGTCGGCGGCCAGGGTGAGTTCGTCGGCCCGGCTCAGCTCGAACGCGACCTGGTAGTTCTGTTGCAGGTAGGCCCACCACTGTCCGCCCGGCGAGCGCGGGAACTCGGCGATCAGCCGGTCCGGGTCGCCGATCGCCTCCACCACGTAGGGACGGGTCAGCGAGCGGTAGTCGACGGTGATCGCGTCCCCGGCGCCGCGGATCGCGGTGCGGGAGCTCAGCCGGTGGCCGTTGATCGCGACGGCTTCGGCTCCGCTGCGCCAGAACTGGTTGACCAGCTGCCGCAGATCGGCGTCGACGACCTGGGCCGGACCGCCCTCCTCGCCGTCGTCCACCCGGGCCACCACGCCGGGTCCGGTCACGGCGCTCACGCCGGTGGTAGCCTCCAGCCGCCGCAGTTCCGCCTGGGCACCGGGGTCGAGGCCCGCCCCCGCCTCGGTGAGCTCCCGGTTCTGCCGGGAGAGCTCGGTCGCCTGCTGGCGCAGCTCGTCGATCCGGGTCGCCGCCGCCTCCACCCTGGCCTGCAGTTCGGCGCGCTCCTGCTGGATCTGCGGTGCCGCCCGCAGCGTGGTGGCCAGGGAGACACCGGCCAGCAGCCCGAACACCAGCAGCACCGCCACCACCAGCCAGGAGCGCCGCGGCGACGTGCCGGACCCGGCCTCCGGGTAGTCGGGGTCGATCGGTTGTCGCACGATGTCGTTGAGCAGGTCCATGCTCTCGTCGACCCGGCGCGGCGTGTTCATGACGCGGTGCCGGCCGGGATTCGTCGCGTGGGTGGGAAGTTGCGCACCACTTCGACGCACTGGCGCAGGTAGAGGCCGCCGGCCGACCAGTACAGGATGGCGCCCCAGATCACCAGCGCCCAGCCGATGATCCGGAAGGCCAGCTGCCAGGGAGCGTCACCGGCGCCCAGCAGCACCAGCGGGAAGGCGTAGAGCAACAGGAAGGTGGCCGCCTTGCCGAGGAAGTGCACCGGCAGGCTGATGAAGCCGCGGCTGCGCAGCGCCGGCAGCATCAGCGCCAGCAGCACGTCCCTGGTGACCAGCACGATCAGCAGCCAGAGCGGCACGATGTCGCGGGCGACGAACCCGATCAGGGTGGCCAGGATGTAGAGCCGGTCGGCGGCCGGGTCGAGGATCTGCCCCAGCCTCGAGCGCTGCTTCCACTTCCGGGCGAGGTAGCCGTCGAACCAGTCCGAGGCACCGCCGACCGCCAGCACCACGACTGCCCAGATGTCGTTCTCGCGGACCAGCAGCAGCCACAGGAAGAGCGGAACGCCGAGCAGCCGGAGAAAGCTCAGGACGTTGGGCAGGGTCAGTACCCGCGTCGTGTCATAGGGTTCTCCAGCCACGCGCACAGCCTAGCCGTCAGGGCCAGGCCGACTGCAGTAGCCCACGGGTCTGCTCCAGCAGCTGTGGCAGCGCCCTGGTCTGGGCGATGATCGGCAGGAAGTTCGAGT
This sequence comes from Actinomycetes bacterium, assembly GCA_023393755.1. Lineage (GTDB taxonomy): Bacteria > Actinomycetota > Actinomycetes > Propionibacteriales > Propionibacteriaceae > Propionicimonas. Next base: position 7,047 of record JAEXCA010000231.1, read on the forward strand.
CCCCCGGCCAGCGCGGGACGATGTGCTGATGCAGGTGTCCGGCGATCCCGGCGCCGGCGACCTCCCCCTGGTTGATCCCCAGGTTGAAGCCGGCAGGAGCGGAGACCGCCCGGATCACCGTCATGGCGGTGGCGGTCAGCTCACCGATCTCCGCCCGCTCGTCCCCGGTCGCCTCGGTGTAGTCGGAGACGTGCCGGTAGGGGCAGACCAGCAGGTGGCCGGGCGAGTACGGGTAGAGGTTCATCACCACGTAGGCCAGCTCGCCGCGATGGACGACCAGACCGTCCTCATCCGAGCGCGCGGGCGCGGCGCAGAACGGGCAGACACCGGTGGTCGCCGGCTTGTTCTCCCCACCGATGTAGACCATCCGGTGCGGCGTCCACAGCCGCTGGAAGCCGTCCGGGTCACCGGCCAGCGTGTCCGCCGCCTCCGGGACCACCGGGGACGGTTCCGGGGCCACCGGGGACGGTTCCTGGTGGCCCCGGTCACCGGGCACGGAATCGTCCCGCGATGCGGTCGGGTCGGTCATCGCTTGGGCGGACGACAGGAGGCCACGATCTCCTCGATCGCTTCCGCGATCGCCACGCCGTTGTTCTGGCTGCCGTCGCGGTACCGGAACGAGACCGCTCCGGCGCTGGCGTCGGTGTCGCCGGCGATCAGCATGAACGGCACCTTCTGGGTCTGCGCGTTGCGGATCTTCTTGCCGAACCGGTCGTCGCTGGCGTCCACGTCCACCCGGATGCCGGCGGCCTTCAGCTGCGCGGCCACCTCGGCGAGGTAGTCGTTCTGGTCGGCGGAGACCGGGATGCAGGTCACCTGCACCGGCGCGAGCCAGGCCGGGAAGGCACCGGCGTAGTGCTCCAGCAGCACCCCGAAGAACCGCTCGATCGAGCCGAACAGGGCGCGGTGGATCATCACCGGACGCTGCCGGCTGCCGTCCGGGGCGGTGTACTCCAGCTCGAACAGCTCGGGCTCGAAGAAGTCCAGCTGGATGGTGGAGAGCTGCCAGGTGCGGCCGATCGCGTCCTTGGCCTGGACGGAGATCTTCGGGCCGTAGAAGGCGGCGCCGCCCGGGTCGGGCACCAGGGTGAGGCCCGAGGCCTCGGCCACTTCCGCGAGGACGCGGGTGGCGTCCTCCCAGGTCTGCTCATCACCCACCGACTTCTCCGGGTTGCGGGTGGAGAGCTCGAGGTAGAAGTCGTCCAGGCCGTAGTCGCGCAGCAGGTCGAGGACGAAGGTGAGCAGGCTGGCCAGCTCGTCCTTCATCTGCTCCCGGGCACAGTAGATGTGCGCGTCGTCCTGGGTGAAGCCGCGGGCCCGGGTGAGGCCGTGCACCACGCCCGACTTCTCGTAGCGGTAGACGTGCCCGAACTCGAACAGCCGCAACGGCAGCTCGCGGTAGGACCGTCCCCGGCTCTGGAAGATCAGGTTGTGCATCGGGCAGTTCATCGGCTTGAGGTAGTAGTCAGCGCCCTGCCGGGTGACGTGGCCCGCCTCGTCCCGTTCCTCGTCCACCCGCATCGGGGGGTACATGCCGTCGGCGTACCACTCCAGGTGCTTGGAGGTCTCGAACAGGTGCCCCTTGGTGATGTGCGGGGTGTTGACGAAGGAGTAGCCCGCCTCGACGTGCCGGCGGCGGGAGTAGTCCTCCATCTCCATCCGGATCATCGCGCCCTTGGGGTGGAACACCGGCAGGCCGGAGCCGATCTCGTCCGGGAAGCTGAACAGGTCCAGCTCGGTGCCGAGCTTGCGGTGGTCGCGCTTGGCGGCCTCCTCGAGCCGGAACCTGTAGTCCTTCAGGTCGTCCCGGGTCGGCCAGGAGGTGCCGTAGACCCGCTGCAGCTGGGCATTGCGCTGATCCCCGCGCCAGTACGCCGCGGAGGTGCGCATCAGCGAGTAGGCGTTCAGGTAGCCGGTATGCGGCACGTGCGGGCCACGGCACAGGTCCTTCCAGGCGACACTCCCGTCGCGACGGACGTTGTCGTAGATGGTCAGCTCGCCGCCGCCCACCTCGACGCTCGCGCCCTCGGTGCCTTCGGCGCTGCCCTTGATACCGATCAGTTCCAGCTTGTAGGGCTCGTCGGCCAGCTCGGCGCGGGCCTCGTCCTCGCTCACCACCCGGCGGACGAACTGCTGCCGCTCGCGGACGATCTGGCTCATCTGCTTCTCGATCGCCTTCAGGTCGTCCGGGGTGAACGGCCGCTCGGTGTCGAAGTCGTAGTAGTAGCCGTCGGCGATGAACGGTCCGATGCCCAGCTTGGTGGCCGGGTAGAGCGCCTGGACGGCCTGGGCGGTGACGTGCCCGGTGGAGTGGCGCAGGATGTTCAGGCCGTCCTCGGAGTCGATCGAGACCGGCTCGACCTCGTCGCCGTCGTTGAGCTCTCGGGCCAGGTCGCGGAGTTCGCCGTTGACCCGCACCGCGACGATGGTCTTGTCGGTGCCGAACAGGTCCAGCCCGGTAGTGCCCGTCTCGACCACCTGGGGCTCGCGCGACTCAGAACGCACCACGGTGAGGTTGACAGACACAGGGATTCCTTTCAGTACCGGCCCTCCAGTAGGGCCGGTGACCATTCTGCCCCACCCTCGTCCCGCTCCCCCACCCGAGGCACCGTTCGAGGTTCAACCACGTCCCGTCCGCCTATCTACTGTCGCGCGTTTTCGGCCAAAACCGAGGGATACCGAATTTGCGCGACAGCAGATCCCCTGGCTCTTCAGAATTGGTCGACCACACCGGCCTCACCGTCCGGCCGTTGATTTCCTGGCCGCGCAGGCACGTCCCGCTGGACGAGGTGGTCTCGGCCATCAGACCGGCGGACGCACCCCGGTCGTCGCCGTGGACGATGCCGCCACGGGCGCAGGTCTGCCGAACACCCTCGCTGACCGCGCCCTGCTTCCCTTAGGTACACCGACGACCCTCGCAGCACATTGGTGCCGCATACGATCACAGGTTCGCACCGGGTGAGAGGCCGACGCGCAGCCACACCGCATACGAGGCCGCAGAACCTGCGGATAAGCGGTGCCCATGCGCAGCGACGGGCCACGGCTGCCGAATGCCAGCCGGTATGCGGCGGCAATGCGCGCGGTTGCCGAAAACAGCCGGGCCCGGCCACTCACTTAGTGGCGAATCGGGTCCGATCGGCCAGGACTTCTAACACCCGGTCATTGGTGGCCGGGTCGGCCAGGCTGATCCGGACGCCGTCGCCGGCGTAACCCCGGACCAGGATGTCGGCTGCGTCGAAGGCGTCCATCAACTGGCCGAGCAGTTCCTCGCCGGCGCGAAGCCAGACGAAGTTGGCCGTACTGTCCGGGGTCTGCCAGCCTGACGTCCGCAGGGCGGCAATCACCCGCTGGCGCTCCGCCACCACCCGAGCAGCCCGGAACTTGACTTCGCTGGCGGCAGCCAAGGCAGCAATCCCGGCAGCCTGGGCGACCGCGCTCACCCCGAACGGGATCGCCGTTCGCCTCAGCGCCTCGGCGATCTCGGGGGCGGCGACCGCGTAGCCGACCCGCAGGCCGGCCAGCCCCCAGGCCTTCGACAGGGTCCGCAGCAGACAGAGGTTGGGGAGTTGAGTGAGCAGCGCCAGGGAGCGGGCGCCGTCCGGATCCTCGGTGTGTTCCTCGCTGCGCTCGTCAACACCTTCCTTGGCCTCGGGAGACTCAAAGCGAGCTTTGGCCTCCGCTCGGCCTGCGTCGTTGTATTCCAGGTAGGCCTCGTCCAGCACCACCAGGACGTCCGGCGGGACCTGGCCGAGGAAGCCGACAACCTCCTCGATGCTCAGCGGGACCCCGGTGGGATTGTTCGGCGAGCAGAGCAGAATCACCTTGGTCCGGTCGGTGACCGCCTTGGCCATGGCGGCCAGGTCGTGGCTCTCGTCCGGACGCAACGGCACCTTCACCGCCACGGCACCGGCGATCGCGGCGAGGATCGGATAGGCCTCGAAGGAGCGCCAGGCGAAGATCACCTCGTCGCCGGCGTCGCAGTACGCCGTGATGATCTGCTGCAGCACCGAGACGCTGCCCGCCCCCACCGCGATCTGCTCCGGCTGGACGCCGACGTGCGCCGCCAGCGCCTCGCGCAGCGCGACCGCGCCCATGTCCGGGTAGCGGTTGGCGCGCTGCGCCTGCGCGGCGATCGCCTCCACCACGCCGGGCAGCGGCGGCTCGTGGCTCTCGTTGGAGGCCAGCGCGGCGGTCAGCGGAGAACTGGAGCGGCGGCCGGCGACGTAGCTGGGCAGGCCGGCGACGGCGGCGCGGGGCTGCGGGACGGGGATGCTCACCGCGGCATCCTCTCACTCCCGGCGAGCTCGAGGCGTTCCGCCACCCGGTGGCGCGGGCCGCCGCGGGTCAGTTCGGAGTCGATCAGGACGAACTCGGTGGCCTGCCAGCGGAAGCTGCCGAAGGTGTCCAGCAGGGCCAGCCAGCGGCGGGCCACGATGCCGCGATTGCTCCGGGCAACGGTCAGGTGCGGCTGGAAACGTCCGCCGTCCACCCGGAGCCCGGACCGGGTGGCCGCCGACCGGCAACGACGCGCCAGCCCCTCCAGTTCCTCGGCACCCACTGGCACCCCCAACCACAGCGCCTTCGCCGCGTCGGGGTGCGGGAAGCAACCAGCCCCACCCACTCCGAGCTCGAACGGGGCGGTCCGCTCGGCGATCGGAGGCAGCAGGTCGACCAGCGCGTCGGCGGCTCCGTCCGGCACGTCGCCGAGAAAGGCCAGGGTCAGGTGCCAGTGCTCCGGCTGCACCCAGCGCAGGCCGGGCTCCGCCTCCCGTCGCGGCCCGACATAGCTCTCCAACTCGTCGCACACCGACCTGGTCGGCCGCACCGCCAGAAAGAGTCGTCTGCCCATGCCCCCACGCTACCGGCCGGGAATAGATCGACGCCGCGCCGGCTTCCACTAGTTGAACTCTCAATAATTAGATCTGGAGCAAACGATGGCCCTGACTCAGACCCCGCTCAACCAGGCGGCCCGCCTCTTCACCGACGCCCACACCGCCTACCGGTTCACCGCCGAGCCGGTCACCGACGACCAACTCCAGACCATCTACGATCTGGCCAAGCTCACCCCGACGGCGATGAACAGCCAGCCGCTGCGGGTCACCTTCGTCCGCAGCGAGCGGGCCAAGCAGCGGCTGCTGCCACTGCTGAACCCGGGCAACCGGGCCAAGTCCGACTCCGCGCCGGTGGTGGCGATCCTCGCCGCCGACACCGACTTCCACGAACACCTGCCGCGGATCGCGCCGCAGAACCAGGGCGCCCGCGAGCACCTTGCCCAGGACGAGGACGCCCGTGCCCGGATGGCGCTGAACAATGCCTGGCTGCAGGCCGGTGGGTTCATCCTGGCGGTCCGCGCGGCGGGTCTGGACGCCGGCCCGATGGGTGGCTTCAACGCCGCGGCGGTCGATGCCGAGTTCTTCCCCGGCACCGGGCTGCGCAGCTTCCTGGTGGTCAACCTCGGGGTCGGTGCCCCCGACGGCTTCTTCCCCCGCAACCCCCGCCTGGACTTCGACGAGGCGGCCGCGATCGTCTGAGCCGGCCCGGCTCACGCACCGCCGTCCTGGATCGGGTGCGGCTCACCGTCCGGCGAGTTGGGTCTCCAGCCACAGGAAGGCCGCCTGCTGCATCGGCTCGGTGAAGCGGTGCGGACCGTCGTAGAACTCGCCCCGGTAGGCGTCCGCGGCGCCGGCGGCGGTGTAGTGCGCCGTCAGGGCGAGATGCGCGTCCTGCATTCCCGTCTCGGAGAAGAGTTCGTCCTGCCGGTCGTACTGGACCAGCAGCGGCAGCGGAGCGCGGCAGGCAGCGATGTCCGGCCAGTCACCGTACCGGCTCCAGCCCGAGGGGTAGAGCATCCAGGTGTGGTCGGCCACGTGCGATTCCAGCAGGCCCTGGTAGGTGGTCATCATCCCGACGATCGCCGCCGCCGCGATCCCGTCGTGGGTCGCCAGGAGCAGCGCCGTCCTGGCACCCCCGCCGGAGAGACCGGCACAGCCCACCGCCCCGCTGATCACGTCCGGGCGGGAGAGCAGGTAGTTGGTGGCCACCCGGTCCTCATAGCTGACCACGCCCGCCATCGTGGTGCCGAGCAGACGGCAGTACTTCTCCACCACGTGCTCGTGCTGGCCGGCGGCGGCGTTGTAGCGGGCGATCTCGGACGGCGCCTCGCCGTCGTCCCACCGTTCGCGCGCGGCGTCGACCAGGTCCACCAGCCCGGACGGCATCGCGGTCAGCGGGAACCGACGACTGCCCCAGCAGAAGGTGTCGTGCACCAGGACGGTGAAGCCCCGGCGCGCCAGCTCATTGGGCCAGGCCCGGCCGCCGTAGTAC
>JAEXCA010000032.1 GCA_023393755.1 Actinomycetes bacterium
GGTGGGCACCGCCCGACTCGGTACCACCGGCCTGGACGTCGCCCGGCTGGCCGCCACCCCCGGGTGCGCCCGGCCCGGCCGTACCGCAGGGACTCGCCCCGCTCAGCTATCCGCCGCCCCCGCAGCGGCCACGGCGCTGGCTGCCGGTCGTCCTGGTTGCCGTCATCCTGCTGGCCGTCCTCGGCACCGTCGTCGTCGTGCTGCTGCAGAACCAGCCGGCCCCGACCCTGACCGATCAACCGACCGTCGAGGTGACCGGCGGGGACATCGGCCGAGCGGTCGAGCTCAGCGGGCCGTCAGGTTCGGGCAAGGTCACCGTCACCGGGGCGCGCTGGACCTCCGAGGGCGAGGCGGAGCCGGAGCCCGGAGCCAGCTACCTGGTCGCCGACGTCCAACTCGAGGGAACCACCGGCGAACTCACCACCGGCGGCGTGTTCACCGTACTGGTCACGGCCGACGGCCAGCGCCACGGGATCAGCTACGGTCCGGTGCTCGATCCGCTGCTGACCAGCCGCGCGTTGCGTCCGGGCGAGACCAACCAGGGCCAGCTGGGCTTCCAGCTGGCCGCCGGACCGGTGACGCTGGAGTTCCAGACCCCGGACGGCACCACGCTCGGCTCGGTCGCCATCCCCGGACCATGACCGAGCCCTTCCGCACCCGCCGCTATCACCCGGTTCCCACCGCGGAGCGCCCGCACCGCGCGCGCAGCGGAGCGCGGGTCATCGTGACCGACGGCAGCCACGTCCTGCTGCTGGCCGACACCGATCCCGGCATCCCGGGCAGCCGCTGGTGGGTCACTCCCGGGGGCGGCGTCGACCGGGGCGAGAGCCCGCGGCAGGCCGCCGTCCGGGAACTCGCCGAGGAGACCGGGCTGCGGGTCGAACCCGGCCAGCTGCTCGGGCCGGTGGCGGTCCGCGACGTCGTCCACGGCTACTCCGACCAGGTGCTGCATCAGCACGAGTCCTTCTTCGTCCTGCGCACCCCACGGTTCGAGGTCGACACCGCGGGTCAGACCGAGGGCGAGCAGGTGACCATGACGGGGCACGCCTGGCATCCGATCGGGGAGCTCGACCTCCTGCCAGAACCGGTCTGGCCGGCGGGGATCATCGGATTGATCGAGGCGAGCGCGGCCTCCGACAGCTGGCCGCTCGAACTCGGTGAGGTCGAGGAGTCGACCGTGCCGGTGGGCGAGGCTCGGTAGCGGGTCGGCCCGTCGAGACCGCCCGGTCTCGGCGAGAGCGGCTCCAGCCGTTGGTGGAATAGGCTGGAGTGGTGCCCACCGCCCCGGCCACCCAGCCTCAATCGGAACCCACCACGCCCCGCCTGGAGCGGTTCCTGTGGCTCTCACTGGGGGCCGCCGTCGTGATCCTCGGGATCAAACTGGCCGCGGCCGCGCTGACCGGCTCGATCGGCATGTGGTCGGACGCACTGGAGTCCACGGTCAACGTTGCGGCCGCCGGGGTGGCGCTGTGGGCGCTGCGGCTCTCGGCCAAGCCGGCCGATCACAACCACGACTTCGGCCACGGCAAGGCCGAGTACTTCTCGGCCGCGGTCGAGGGGTCGATGATCCTGGTCGCGGCCGCGGTGATCATCATCGGCGCGGTGATGCGGCTGCTCTCGCCCCAACCCCTGGAGAACCTGGACCTCGGCCTGGTGCTGCTCGCGGTGGCCACCGCGGGCAACCTCGCGGTCGGCCTGGTGCTCATCCGGACCGGACGACGGCACCGTTCGATCACCCTGGAGGCCGACGGCCAGCACCTGCTCACCGACGTCTGGACCTCGGTCGGCGTGCTGGTGGCGATCGGCGTCGTGGCCGTCACCCACCTGCAGTGGCTCGACCCGGTGATCGCCCTGCTGGTCGGCGGCAACATCCTGTTCACCGGCTACAAGCTGGTCCGGCGCTCGGTGGTCGGCCTGCTGGACGGCACCCTGCCCGAGCACGAGGTGCAGAAGGTCTCCGAGGTGCTGGACGAGGTGGCGCACGACTCCCGCGTCCACATCGCCCAACTGCGCACCCGGGAGTCCGGCCGCCAGCGCTTCGTCTACGCCACCGTCACCGTCCCCGGCGAGTGGACGGTGACCCGCAGCCACGACCTGGCGGACGCGGTGGAGGACGCGGTGGACGCCGCCCTGCCCGGGGCGACCACCTTCGTCCACATCGAGCCCAACGACGACCGGCACAGCGGTCAGGCTTCCTGAGGCCCCCGCTTCGCGAGCTCCCCCGGCCCGGCTACCCAGGCCCGCCCGGACCCGTCAGTGGGCGTGGCGGATCTCGGCGTCGATCAGGTTGCGCCAGGAACCCACCAGGCCCTCGTCGACGTAGGCCTTGTAGGAGCCGCCCGGCCGGGCGGGCGAGCCGATGTGGAAGGCCCGCACCCCGGCTCTGGCCAGCCACGGGACGTCCTCGGGCCGGAGCCCGCCACCGGCCATCATCACCCGCGCCGCCCAGGGGTTGCGGCGCGCGCGGGCGACCAGTTCGTCAAGCCCGTGGGGCACCCCGCGGGCCGAGCCGGCGGTCAGTACCTGGTCCAGCCGCGGCAGGGTCTCCAGCGCCTCCCAGCCGTCGTCGAGGTAGAGGCAGGAGTCGATCGCGCGGTGGAAGGTCCACGGCCAGGAGCCGTCCTGGATCAGTTCGGTGACCACCGCGGCGTCCACCTCGCCGAGCCCGTTCAGGAAGCCGAGCACCATCCCGTCCGCCCCGGCACTGAGATAGCTGGCGATCAGGCCGCGCAGCCGGATCGCCTCGCCGCCGTCGGTGGAGAAGCCGCCGCGCAGCCGCACCATCACGCGCAGTCGAATGGACGTGGCCGCGCGCACCTTCGCCACCAGCTGCGGGCTGGGTGACAGCCCGCCCTCGTCGAGCGTGCCGCACAGTTCGATGCGGTCGGCCCCGCCCGCCTCCGCGCGCTCGGCGTCGGCCGGATGCAGGGCGATCACCTCGAGCAGGCCGCTCATGGGTCCATCATGGCGACACGGCCACGGATCACCGCGCAGACACGCTTGCATCACCCGGTGATCGAGCGCGTACCAAGAGGCTGCCGGACCGCTTGACCGGCGTGGGCACAGCCCCTAGCTTGAGCCGAGCGAAGAAGGCGGTTGACCATGGACGTAGACGATTTCATCGCCGAACTGGCGGCGGGCTGCCGGGCCACGGACGGGGTGACCACCCTGGCGGTGTTCGGCTCGGCGACCTCCGCCGCGGCCTCCCGGCGCGACGAATGGTCGGATGTGGATTTCGCCGTGTTCTGCGAGCCGGCGAGCGCCGATCGGATCAGCGCGTCGTGGAGCTTTCTGCCACGTCGTGACCAGGTGGTGCTGACCGCCCGCGAGTACGACACCGGCGGCGCCGTCCTCTACGCCGACGGCAGCATGCTTGAGTTCGGCGCCGGGCGTCCGTGGCCGATCGTCGACCCCAGCTGCGAGGTGATCATCGACGGTGGTGACCTGACCCGGCTCCCGCCGCCCGGGGAGCCCGACGCCGCCAACGCGATCCGCCTGTTCCTGGTCAAACTGCTGGTCGGGGTCGGGCGGCTGCGCCGCGGCGAGGGGCTCTCCGGGATGACCCAGATCGGGTCGTGGGCGCTGGCCGAACTCTGTCA
>JAEXCA010000002.1 GCA_023393755.1 Actinomycetes bacterium
CGGGGCGGGGGGGCCCGGGGCCGGCCGGCCCCCGACCCCCCCCCCCCCGGCCCGGGAAGCCGGGCTTCGAGACTCCTCCGCTGAAGCGGACGACCTCAGCCACCGATCAGGCACCTACACCGCAGAAGCTGTCATAGAGGTCTACGTGGCCTGGCCGACAGCCCCCGACCGGGCTCAGCTGGCCGCCGAGCTGCAGCCGCAGTTGGCCGGGTGGCCGCGCGACGGCGTGCGGCGGATCGTGATCGCCGCCACCTCGGCCGAGGGGGAGGTCGACTACGTCACCTTCCGGCCCGACCCCTCCGGCGAGCTGGTCGAGGACGAGCGGATCCGAGGCGTCCATCCGATGATCTTCCGGCGGCTCAACCTGTGGCGGTTGAAGGAGTTCGACGCCACCCGGCTGCCGGCGCCCCGCGGCGTCCTGCTGTTCGAGTGCGTGGCCAAGGCGAACCCGGCTGACCGGCGGCTGGTGGCGATGGCCGAGGTCAACCAGCTCGCCGCGGTGCGGGACGAACGCGGCCGGCTGATCGGCCTGCCGCACGCCGAGCGCGCCGTCGAGAACGGCCTGGAGGCGATCCGGCGCACCCGGGCAGCCCGCGGTGCCGAGGGTGGCCGGCTGGACATGAACCACGTCTGGATCTACGTCTGGCCGGAGATCGACATCGACCTGCGGGACGTGATGGCGCTGCAGCACAAGCTCACCCCGCTGTCGGACGGCACCGGCATTGAGGAGGTGCTGGCCGAGGGCACCTTCATCCACGACGGACAGCCGCCCACCCGGCTGTCGATCCGGTTCCACACCAAGCCGGGCAAGGGGGTCACCGCGTCCGTGGAGCCGCCGCCCACCGAACCGCTGCAGCCGCTGGACGACTACGCCGCCAAGGTGCTGCGCGCCCGGCGGCGCGGGCTGGTCTACCCCTACGAACTCTCCGAGACCCTGGCCGGACCGGGCGGGACGCTGACCGAGCTCGACCTCGCCGAGGTCGGGCCCGGCGAACCCGACCGGCTGGTCGCGGTGGAGCGTCCGCCGGGTCGGAACCGGGCCGGGATCATCTGCGCCCGGGTGACCACCCCGACCCCGCTGCACCCGGACGGGATCACCCGCATCGTGCTCTCCGGCGACCCGACCCGCGGCCTCGGGGCGGTGGCCGAGCCGGAGTGCCGGCGGATCATCGCCGCCCTCGACCTGGCCGAGGAACTCGGCGTCCCGGTGGAGTGGTACACGCTCAGTTCGGGGGCCCGGATCTCGATGGATTCCGGCACCGAGAACATGGACTGGGTGGGTGCCGCGCTGCGCCGAATCGTGGAGTTCACCCAGGCCGGCGGCGAGATCAACATCGTGGTGGCCGGGATCAATGTCGGCGCCCAGCCGTACTGGAACGCCGAGGCGACCATGCTGATGCACACCCGCGGCATCCTGGTGATGACCCCGGATTCGGCCATGGTGCTGACCGGCAAGCAGTCGCTGGACTTCTCCGGCGGCGTCTCGGCCGAGGACAACTTCGGGATCGGCGGCTACGACCGGGTGATGGGCCCCAACGGGCAGGCGCAGTACTGGGCGCCCGACCTGGCCGGCGCCTTCCGCGTCCTGATGGGGCACTACGAGAGCACCTGGGTGGCTCCGGGTGAGGCCGGGCCCAGGCGGGCCGCGACCTCCGACCCGTTCGACCGGGACGTCTCCGACTACCCGCACGAGGGCGAGTTCGCCACCGTGGGCCAGATCTTCTCCGCCGATCACAACCCGGATCGCAAGAAGCCGTTCGACATCCGCACCGTGATCGCCGCGGTCTGCGACGCCGACCACCCGCGCACCGAACGCTGGGCCGGGATGGCGGACGCCGACACCGCGGTGGTGATCGACGCCCGGATCGGCGGACGCTCGGTGGCCGTGCTGGGCGTGGAGTCGCACCCGGTGCCGCGGGTCGGCTTCCCACCCACCGACGGGCCGGACACCTACACCGCCGGCACGTTGTTCCCGAAGTCGAGCAAGAAGGCCGCCCGGGCGATCAATGCCGCCTCGGGGAACCGTCCCCTGGTCGTACTGGCCAACCTCTCGGGGTTCGACGGCTCCCCCGAATCGATGCGCAAGCTGCAGCTGGAGTACGGCGCCGAGATCGGCCGGGCGATCGTGAACTTCCGTGGCCCGATCGTGTTCGTGGTGATCAGCCGGTACCACGGTGGCGCCTTCGTGGTGTTCAGCAAGCGGCTCAACCCGAACATGACCGTGTTGGCCATCGAGGGCTCCTTCGCCTCGGTGATCGGCGGTGCTCCCGCCGCCGCGGTGGTGTTCGCCGGGGACGTCGCCAAGCGGACGGCCGCTGACCCGCGGGTCGCAGCCCTGGAGGCCCGGTTGCGGGTGGCCCGCGCCGAGGCCAAGGCGGCGTTGCAGTTGGAGTTGGCGGACGTCCGGGCGGTGGTGCGCGCCGAGAAGATCAGCGAGGTGGCGGCGGAGTTCGACGGGGTGCACGACATCCACCGCGCCGTCCGGGTCGGCTCGGTCGACCGGGTGATCACCCCGGCCGAGCTGCGTCCGGCGATCGTCGAGACCCTGGACGCCTGGTTCGCCGGGAACTGACCAGATGACAAACGGCCTCCGGATTGCGTTCAGGGCCGCCTTTCGGGCGGGCAACAGCGATCTGCAGGCCGATTTGTCGAGTGACCCCAACCGGGACGGCGGCCCCGGACGAACGGAGGCGCTCCCTGAACTGGTCGAAGGGGTTCTGGCGGGTACCGCTCGGAGACCGGGCACTAGGGTGGCGCCATGGCACGACGCGTGAGCTGGGAACAGGGCCGGTGGACCACCCCTCCAGTGGAGGCCAGGGTTGACGGCGATGCCCTGCTCGTCACCGTGGCCGAAGGGTCGGACGCCTGGCGGATCACCTCCTACGGGTTCATCCACGACAACGAGCACGCCCTGCTGGCGCCGCTGCCACCGGACACCGCGGTCGAGGTGGAGTTCGATGTCACCATGTCCGAGCAGTTCGATCAGGCTGGGCTGTTCCTGCGCGCGTCCGAGACCCGCTGGGCCAAGGCTGGCATCGAGTACGCCGACGGCGTTGTGAACCTTGGCGCGGTGGTCACCGATCCGAAGTCCGACTGGTCGTCCGCGCCGATGCCGCACTGGGCGGGACGGCGGGCCACCGTCCGCGCCAGCCGAACCGGGGACGCGGTCACCGTCCGGGCCGGGGTCGACGACGAACCGCTGCGGCTGGTCAGGTTGTTCCCACTCGACCCGGAGGTTGTGTTGGAGGCCGGTCCCTACCTGTGCGCACCGACCCGCGCCGGGTTGGTGGTCCGAATCCGCCGGTGGGAACTCACCGAACCGGATTCATCCCTGCACTGACTCCCCGGTTGCGCATTCCCACCGCATACGGTGGCCTGTCAGTGTGCCTGCCACGCGATCCGCGCATTCGCGCCGCATACCGAGCGCGGGATAGTGCGCATACCGGGCGTCAGTGCGCTGACGAGAATGTCCGGCCCGTAACGCCCTGTCATATGCGGCGCGGATGTGCGACTGGCAGTCGCGGGTGCGTCACAACAGGGCGCGGATGTCCGCCTCGATCTCGGCTGGCGGGACCGTGGGTGCGTAGCGCCGGACCACCTCACCCTGCCGGTTCAGCAGGAACTTGGTGAAGTTCCACTTGATCGCGTCGCCCAGGATGCCGCCCTTCTCGGTGCGCAGCCAGGTGTACAGCGGGTGGGCGGTGCCGCCGTTGACGTCGATCCTGGCGAACATCGGGAAGCTCACGCCGTAGTTGAGCGAGCAGAACTCGGCGATCTCGGCGTTGTCGTCGAACTCCTGATGGCCGAACTGCGCGCAGGGGAAGCCGAGCACCACCAGGCCTTCGTCCTTCAGGTCGTGATAGAGCTTCTCCAGCCCGTCGTACTGGGGGGTGAACCCGCACTTGGAGGCGGTGTTCACCACCAGCACCACCTTGCCCAGATACTCGCTCAGCGCCTGGGGCTGGCCGGCGATGGTGGTGGCTTCGAAGTCGCCGAGAGTGGTCATGAGCCGTCCTTGGTTGGTGGCTGAGTCAGGATCCGATCGTAGCTCGCCGGTCAGCGACTGACCCGGAAACGTCATCTGACAAGGCATTCCTTGGCCCGTTGGCGCGGTCCTCGTCAAGACGCCCCCTTCCCGCCGCGCAGCGTGGCGGGCCAGGTCCGGGACGGGGACCCTTAGACAGGCTCAGGGACTGCCCTTCGGCAGGCTCACGGGCCGTCTTCCATCCCAAGTGGGTTTCGCGGCGAGCCCGACTCGGTGCCCGGAGTGTCCGGGGTGCCGTCGAGCCCGGCCTCGCCGGCCAGTTGCTCGACGCGGTCCATCAGCCGGCGCCAGCCGGGGGAGGTGTGCCGGCGGAAGTCGGTGATCAGCCGTTGCGCGGTGTGGTCGTGCCCCCAGTTCACCGGGTTGGCGGTCTGTGCCTGGACGATCTGCAGCGCCCAGGCGACGGTGCGCCGGGCGGCCTCCTCGATCCGGGGGTCGTCGGGGGCCCAGTCGTAGGCCTTCTCGGTGAGCAGGTAGAGGTCGAGGTACTCCGGGTCGTCCAGCATCGCGTCCTGGGAGCGGACCCAGGGGAGCAGTTGATCCGGGTAGAGGGTGTGGACCAGGATCCAGGCGTCCCGCTCCAGGTCGAGGGTCCGATCCGCCACCCCGAGGTCGCGCATCCTGGCGTGCATGGCCGCGACCTCCGGAGGCAGGAACGGTTCGTCCCTGACCAGGCCGGCCAGCGAGCGCCGGGTCCGGTGCAGCTCCTCGATCCGGGTGGTGAGGTCGGCGTCCAGTTCGGCGACCGCCGCGCGCAGGACGGACGGATCGGCGTCCATCAGTACGCGCACCCGCGCCAACGGGACGCCGGCGTCGGTGAGCACCTTGATCCGGTGGAGGTCGATCACGTCCTCGGCGCGGTAGCTGCGGTAGCCGGACGCGGTCCGCTCCGGCTCGGGAAGCAGGCCCAGCGCGTGATAGTGCCGGATCGCCCGCGGGGTGACCCCGACGTACGCGGCCAGCCGGCCGATGCTCAGCATGGCGACCAGTATCCTCCGCGCGTTGCGCCGGGCGTGCTCACCGGTCGGCTGCCGGGGCCGGCTCGGCCGGGCTGGGGGCGGTGATGTACTCCCGCAGCCCCGGTGCGACCACGGCATAGGCCGAGATCAGCACCCAGCCGGCGGCGAGCGCCCAGGCACCCGCCCGCAGATCGGCGCCGGCCAGCACGGCGGCCATCAGGCCGAGCCCGACCGGCGTGGCCACCATGGCGAGCGCGGAGTAGGTGCCGAACACCCGGCCGCGCAGCGCGTCCGGAACCTGCTCGGTCATCACCACGGTGTTGATCGGCTGCAGCAGCCCCGAGCCAAGCCCGGCCGCGGTCATGCCGAGCGCGACCAGCCAGAACCCGTCCAGGGTGGCGATCAGGATCCCCGAGAGCGCGTAGAGCAGGTTGGCGGTGACCCAGGCCGCCCACCGTCGTCCGGCGAACGCCCAGCCGTAGATCCCCGACCCCAGGATGGTGCCCAGCGCGTACGCCGACAGGGTCAGGCCGAGCAGGCCCGGCTCGGCGAGCAGGTTGAAGTGCGCGGGTAGCACCACGCTGAGCAGCGGCCCGACCAGGGCCACCGTCACCAGGCTGATCACCAGCAGTGACACCAGCGGACGGCTGCGGCGGATGAAGGTGAGGCCGGCCAGTGGCGAGCTGTCCTCGTGGGGGACGGCGGAGGAGGCCGCCAGCGGCATCACGGCGATGGCCAGGGCGGCGATCCCGGAACAGGCCGCGGTGATCCAGACCACGCTGATCGACGGCAGCAGGGTGAGCAGCCAGCCGGCCAGCGCCGGCCCGGCCAGGAAGGACAGGCCGAACAACATGCCGCGCAGCGAGGCGACCTTGTCCAGCGGCACGCCGGAGGTCTGGGACACATTGGCCAGCAGGGTTTCGCGGGCGGTCATGCCGGGGACGTCGAACAGCGCGCCCAGCACGCCGAGCGCGACGAACCAGATCACGTCGAGGCCGAAGACGGCGTCCACGATCGCCAGCCCGGCCACCGACACCGCCGACCCGATGTCGGAGATCACCGACATCCGGCGCCGTCCGATCCGGTCGATCAGGTGGCCGCCGGCGAAGGCCGCGATGGCCGACGGTAGCGCGCTGATCGCGGCGACGACGCCTGCCAGGGCGGGATCGCCGGTGCGTTCCAGCACCAGCCAGGGCAGCACGATCGCGATCGCGGCATTGCCGAACAGCGAGGTCGCGGTGGCCGTCAGGTACAGCGGCAGGGTGCTCTTCACCCGACCAGTGTGAAACCTTGACGCAACGTCAAGGTCAAGCCGGGCCCGGTGCTCGCGAGGGAGTGTCCGACCCGGACGTGAGCGGTGTCCGTCCGGAGGCGAGCAGGTTCCGCCGATGGATCACCCAGCCCAGGGCGCCGAGCAGTCCGGCCCCGGCCGGGCCGCCCGGAAGCCCGGCGAGCCGGAGGGGACGGCTGCCCGCCGGCTGGTCCGTGGGCCGGGCAGCCAGGGGGCCGGCCGGGCCGTACTCCCTCACCCGGGCGCGCACGTCCGGAAGCAGCTTCTTCCGGATCCGGGGGTAGAACCTGTCGCCCGGACAGGCGGTCAGGGACATGTCCCGATGGCCGCCGATCGGGCGCGTCCTCACCTTCTTTCCCTTCTTCCAGCGGTTCGAGCCGCGGGAGGTGAAGGTGATGCTCCGCCCCGCGTCGACGTCGATGTCGTACTCGGCCGCCAGCCAGGCCAGCAACGCCACCAGCGAGGCGTACGCCGCCTTGGTCGGCTGGCGCTTCTGGAAGTTGCCCAACAGGCAGATCTTCTGGTCGAAGCCCTGGTTGCCGCCGGTGGCGTCGCCCCGGACCGGGCCGGCCAGCGAGCCGGTACGGCCCTCCCAGATCCGACCCTTGGCGTCGATCAGGAAGTTGTAGGCGATGTCCGGCCACTTCTTCGTGGTGGTGTGCATCCGGTAGTAGCCGCGAAGGGTCTTGATGACCTTCGCCCTGGACGTGACGCCGTTGGCGCCGGCGCTGTGGTGGACCAGCAGGAACCGGGGAGTCTCCGGCTCGAGTTCGCGCCTGGCCGGCAGCCCCTCGGCCCAGGCCGAGCGAGGAATGATCTCCGGACGCGGTGGCGTCGACGCGGCCGGCAGGCCGGGCAACAACAGCCCCCGGCGGGGTAGTTCACCAACCATGGCTGCCTCCTGACCCAGCCCAGTCTGGCAGAGCGCGAGCGGTGGCGGGAGGCCAGGGAACCGCCGGCCCGGATCGCGCCGGACGGCGGCGTGGATCAGTGGCGCCGTCCAGCCACAGAGACACAACTTCCGACTCGGCGACATTTAGGTTAGGCTCACCTTGCCTATTTCGGACGGAGGACGCGTGGAACCCATCCAAGTCTCAGCGGTTCGCGCCCTTCCGCAGGCTCGCGCGGTCTCACTGGCCCGGCGGCTGCTCGCCGGCTCCGGACGTGCCTCGCTGATCGCCTACGACCTCGCCCCGGCCGTCGAGGCGGCCGCGCTGGTCCATGGGCTGAGCCGTTCCGGCGAACTGCTGGTCGCCTGTCTCGCCGACGACGAGATTCCGGCCACCACCTGGGAGCGGACGCCGCTGCGCGTGCGGTTCGACATCGTCAAGGAAGCCCCGGAATGGTCGGTGCGGATCACCGCCTGCGCCCTGCACCTGCTGGGCGTGCTGGAGTGGCTGCCGACCGAGCTCCAGGCGGAGCGGATCGCCGAGGGATTGCCCTCCCGGCTGGCGGAGCTGGCCTCGATGCCGGGTGGCCGCCTGGGCGTGATCCGAACCGACCGGGTGCTGTTGCACGACTGCTCGGGCGTGACGCCGCTGGCCTTCGAGGAGCTGTCCGACGACGTCGCGGCCTTCCCCGGCGTCGAGCTGGAATGGGAGGCGCAGGAACTCGTGTCGCGGCTCACGCTCGACGAACGCGATGAGTTGCTGAGCGCCGCCGCGGCCGGCTGGAACGCCGCCGCGGTGCTGGCCGGCAACTCCACCGGTGGCTGCGCGCACATGGGACGCCAGGTCTTCTGCGTGGACATCGATCGCACCGGCCTGACCCTGATGGAGGTCGCACCCGGGTTCAGCGCGGTGGTGGTGTTCGGCTTCGAGCAGCCCGCGGACAGCATCGAGGAGCTGGCGGAAGGGCTCCACCAGCTCCTCGAGTCAGCAGCTACGGCTCAGCGCGCTTCGTAGGTCAGGCACTCGGCCTCGTCGCCGGCGACGGCGATCTCGGCCGCGGTGCACAGCAGATCGGCGTTGTGCACGCACTCCAGGCGCTTGCAGGCGCCCACCTGGCCCTTGGCGGACGACAGGCCCGCGCGGGCGTCGAGCGCGATGAAGGTGGTGCAGGACGCCTTGGCGCCTGAGCCGCCCACGGTGATGGCGAATGCGGTGCAGCTGCCGTCGTTGAACGCGCACGAGGTGGTGCTGCAGGACTTGACGATCGATGCGGTGCTCATGATGCGAACCTCCATGAGAGACCTTCTTCGTCACTCACAATAACCATTCCTTTTCGTTGGAACAAGCATTCTTAGGCTTACCTAAATAACCCCTGAATTAATGAAGAAGGACTGATCGTAATTGGGCGGAGTGCTGCCGGTCTGCCCCGTGGCTAGCGTGGACGGGCCGCTCAGGGTGGTGGTATTGCGTATCCGATACGCGGGATATTAAGGCGTCAACCGTGTTTCGTAAATCTCGTCGTCGAGACGGAATGCCGGAATCGGCGCCATTCCCGGGTGGCCGGCTCCGCCCCCACGACACCCGCCGGGGGCGTCGCAGGCTCGCGGGTTCACCGGTGCAGGGCTGCCGGCGGGGGGCGTCCCGGTCCCGGTCCCGCCGCGTCGGCAGGCCGGTTCGGGCTTAGGGTGAGGGAATGCCCCAGACCTCCTGGACGCCGGACGACATCCCCGCCGGCTACGGGTACCGGCCGGCGCGGACCCCGCTGGCCACGCTGGTGTGGTGGGCGGCGATCGACCGCGCTTCGTCCTACACCGATGCCGCCAACGAGTTCTGGGGGCTGTCCTTCGGCGTCCGGGCGGACGGCACCCCGTCCGCCACCCTGGCAGGGCCCTCCACCGAGCCCCGGGTGATGGAACTGCCGGCCGGGGAACGGGCGTGGGGCGTCGAACTGGCGCCGCACGTCTTCGTCCGCGGGCTGGGGGTCAAGCCGATCGACGAACTGCGGGAACTCGAGACCGACGGTCGTTGGTTCGTGCTGGCGGGCACCCGGTACGCGGTGCCGGAGCTGGACGGGGTCGAGCGCCTGGTCGAACTGCTCGCCGCCCAGGGCACCCTGGTCGCCGAACCGCTGGTCGAGCGGGCCCTTCGAGGCGAACCGGTGATCGGCTCGGAGCGGACGCTGCGCCGCCGGGTGGCCGAGACCACCGGCCTCGGCCAGAAGAACATCGCCCAGCTGCGCCGGGCTCGCGCGGCCTACGGGTTCCTGCAGTCCGGGATGCCGGCCGCCGAGGCGGCTGCCGTCGCCGGCTACACCGATCAGTCCCACATGACCCGGGACTTCCGCCTGTTCGCGGGCTCGACCCCGGGACGGATCCTGCGCGGCGAGGCCACCCCCTTCGACAGCCGGGATGTGGCCGATTCTTCCAATCCCTGAGGGGCGGCAGCGGGAGAGGCTGGGGGTACCGACGAAAGGACCCATCATGAGCACCTCGCCCACCTACCCCCGGATCGCCGACGACGTCCTGGACGCACTCACCGCCCGGATCCGCGAGGTCAGGCTGCCCCGGCTCACGCCCGCCACCGCCGCCGCCCCCGGCCCCGGCCGGTCCCGTCAGGAGGCCCTGCTGCAGTACTGGCGCGAGCAATTCGACTGGCGCTCCTGGGAGGACCGGATCGAGCAGCTCGGCTACCGCGAGACCACCGCCGCGGACGGACGCCGCCTCGCCCTGCTGCACTCCCGCGCGGCCGCGTCCACCGGACTGCCGGTGCTGCTGATCCACGGCTGGCCGGACTCGCCGCTCCGCTTCGTCGAGCTGACTCCCCGGCTGAACGCCGCCGGTCACGACATCGTCGCCCCCGCCATCCCGGGCTTCTGGAACAGCGAGGAGCCGGAGGGGGAGATCTCCCGCGAGCTGGTCGCCGCCGACTTCCATGCCCTGATGCTCGAACTCGGCTACTCCCGCTACGCCGTTCACGCCGGCGACTGGGGCGCCCCGGTCGCCCAGACCCTGGCCCTGCAGCACCCCGAGGCGGTGGTCGCGCTGCACCTCACCGACGTCCCGTTCGATCTCGGGTACGCCGTCGACAAAGACACCGCCGGCCCGGCGGAGCTGGCCTTCCTGGCCGCGACCGAGAAGTTCGGCGACGAGGCGCTCTACCTGATCGCCAACATGACCCAGCCCAACCTGATCTCCTCGATCCTGGCCGACACCCCGTTCGGGCTGGCGTGCTGGCTGGGCAGCCTGTACGACGCCTGGTCCGAGACCCCGATCCCGGACGAGCAGATCATCGCCAACGCCGCTCTGATGTACCTCAGCGGGACGGTCCGGTCGTCCATCCGGCTGTACTCCGAACCGGCCACCAGCTGGGACGAGAGTGGTTGGGGCGAGGCCGCCGACGGCGGGGAGTGGGATACCGGCGGGGACGAGCAGACGTCCTCCGACGGGGAGTGGGGCGCCGGCGGGGATGAGCAGGCGTCCGCGGAATCCGGTCAGGACTGGGCGGCCTGGGCGCCCGCCCGGGTCGAGGTGCCGACCGCCTTCGCGCTGTTCCCCGCCGACCTGGTGATGGCCCCGCGGGAGCTGGCCGAGCGCTACTTCGCGGTCGAGCGCTTCACCGTGATGCCCCGCGGTGGCCATTTCGCCGCCCTGGAGGAACCCGACCTGCTCGCCGAGGACCTCTTGGCCTTCCTGGCCGCCCGCTGACTCGTTGCCGCCCCGGTGGACGGCTGGCCCCGGCCGGCCTGCCTTGCCGGTCGCCCGCCTCCCCAACGCCGAAGGCCTCTCGCCGGCAAGATCGCGCTGCACTTTGCCGAGCGCCCGCCCCTCAGCGCCTGTCGCCCGCCCCCAACGCCGAGCGCCCGCCCCCTCAACCCCGAGTGCGCCGTGGGCTTCCGCGATGTCTGATTTCCGCTAGGAATCCACCCGTCCGGGCGCAGGATGGACGCATGGCCCAACCCAGCCTGCCCAGCGCGAGCTGGGACCAACAGGAACCGTCCCCGGTGGCCCCGGAACCGTCCCCGGTGGCCCCGGAACCGTCCCCGGTGGTGCCGGAACCGTCCCCGGTGGTCCCGTGGGCCCGTCCCCAGGCGCGGGGCCCACGATGACGGGAAGAGCGATCAGGCCGAGCGGGGCGGAAGGCGGGCGACCTCGGCCCGGCGGTGCTGCCGCTCCAACCGGCGGAGCAGGCCGGTGAGCTGGGTCAGGCTGACCGACGGGTGTTCCGGATGCCACTGGACGCCGGTGAGCGGCGCGCTGGTGTGGACGATGGCCTCGATCACCCCGTCCGGGGCGCGGGCGGCGGTGAGCAGGCCCTGGCCGAGCCGGTCGACGGCCTGGTGGTGGCTGCACAGCGGTTGCGCAACCACGTCCTGCGCCAGGTCGGTGAAGCGGTCGACCACCACCAGTGAGCTGGCATAGGCAGCGTCGCCGCTGCCCGGCCCCCGGTGCTGGCTTGCGGTGGGCAGGTGCTGGATCAGGCTCCCGCCGAGTGCGACATTGAGCAGTTGATGACCGCGGCAGATGCCCAGCAGCGGCTGGCCGGTCGCCAGGGCGTCCCGCACCACCGCGATCTGGGCGGCGTCCGCCAGCGGCTCGTGATGTCCCGCCTCCCGGTACAGCGGGGCGCCGCCGTAGAACCGGGGGTCGACGTCCTCGCCGCCCAGGATCACCACCGCGTCCGCGCCGGCGGCGATCTCGCGCGTCGCGCTCTCCGGCACCTCGGCGCACGGCACGAAGTCCGCCTTCCAGCCGAGTGCCTCGACCGCCGTCCGGGTTCCGGCGTTGAGCTCGTCCAGTGCCTGCTGGAACCCGGGATCCCGGGGTCGTTGGGTGCGCAGGTGCAGCAGCGCCAGTCTCACCAGGCCGCTCCTTCCGCCGTCCGCCGCCGACCCGCCAGGCACCCTTCGACAGGCTCTGTTCCTCGGGCCGCTGGAGCGCCCCTCGTCAAGACTCCGGCGGCTTCACCCCCGGCGCGGCCGAGAGCCTTGTCGTCTGGGACCGCCGCTCCCCGGCGGGTGGGGTGCGGCCTGGTTGGGGTTCACTCAACCAGGCGGTGGTTACGTCGGCGTTTCGGTCCTGGCGCCGGTTGGTGACGACTGGCCCTGGGAATCCGGTCGTCCGGTTTCGCCGGGATGGGAGTTTGCCGAGGTTCGACGGAACTCCAGCGGCGAGCGGGACTGGCCGCTATTGTCCTAACAAAGGAGTCGCCGTGGATCAGTCAGCCCGTTACGCCCATCTCAATCTGCGCGAGGAAGACCTCATCGACAGCGGTCGTCACATCCTCTGCGCCTACAAGCTCAAGCCGAAGGCCGGCACCGGCTTCCTCGAGGCCGCCGCCCATTTCGCTGCCGAATCCTCCACCGGCACCAATGTGGAGGTCGCCACCACCGACGATTTCACCAAGGGCGTGGACGCGCTGGTCTACCACGTCGACGAGGCGTCGGAGGAGGTGCGGATCGCCTACCCGCTGGAGTTGTTCGACCGCAACATCATCGACGGCCGGATGATGCTGGTCTCGTTCCTCACCCTGACCATCGGCAACAACCAGGGGATGGGCGACATCGAGTACGCCAAGCTGTACGACTTCCACGTCCCCCGGCGGGCGATCGAACTGTTCGACGGCCCGGCGATGAACATCGCCGAGTTGTGGCGGATCCTGGGTCGCCCGGTGGTCGATGGTGGTTACATCGCGGGGACGATCGTGAAGCCCAAGCTGGGGCTGCGTCCGGAGCCGTTCGCCCGCGCCTGCTACGAGTTCTGGCTGGGCGGGGACTTCATCAAGAACGACGAGCCGCAGGGCAACCAGGTGTTCGCCCCGCTGCGCCAGACCATCCCGCTGGTCTATGACGCGATGAAGCGGGCGATGGACGAAACCGGTGAGGCCAAGCTGTTCAGCGCCAACATCACCGCCGACGACCACGCCGAGATGATCGCCCGCGGCGAGTTCATCCTGCAGGCCTTCGGCCCGGACGCCGACAAGGTCGCCTTCCTGGTGGACGGTTTCGTCGGCGGCCCCGGCATGATCACCACCGCCCGGCGGAACTTCCCGCGGCAGTTCCTGCACTACCACCGGGCCGGCCACGGCATGGTCACCTCGCCCAGTTCCAAGCGCGGCTACACCGCCTACGTGCTGGCCAAGATGGCCCGGCTGCAGGGTGCCTCCGGCATCCACGTGGGGACGATGGGCCACGGCAAGATGGAGGGCGCCGCGGACGACCGCGCGATCGCCTACATCATCGAGCGGGACGAGTACCAGGGCCCGGCCTACTTCCAGCAGTGGTACGGGATGCGGGCCACCACGCCGATCATCTCCGGTGGGATGAACGCGCTGCGGCTGCCCGGCTTCTTCGCCAACCTGGGCCACTCCAATGTGATCAACACCGCCGGCGGCGGCTCGTACGGCCACCTGGACGGGCCCGCGGCCGGGGCACGTTCGCTGCGGCAGGCGCACGACTGCTGGGCAGCCGGTGCCGACCCGGTGGAGTGGGCCAGGGATCATCGCGAGTTCGCCCGCGCCTTCGAGTCCTTCCCCGCCGACGCCGACCGGTTGTTCCCGGGCTGGCGCGAGCGCCTCGGTCTCGTCGGCTGACGGTTCACCACGAGGGAGCGCCGATGGCCGCCCGGACCCTGACCCAGTACCTGCTGGACGTGGGCAGGCGCTCGCCCGAGCCCGACTTCGCCCACATCCTGAGCGCGGTCGCGGTCTCGGCCAAGCTCGCCGCCTCGGCGGTGGCGCGGGGACCGCTGATCCTCGATGCGACCGGGCGGGAGGCGTCCGGCGAGAAGCAGGTGCGGCGCGCCCTGCGCCGGCTGGCGACCGATGCCCTGTTCGCCCAGACCGAGGGCATCGAGCAGCTGGCCGGCATCTCGGTGGCGGGCTCGAACCGGATCCAGCAGGTGTCGCCGTCCGGACGGTATCTGCTGCTGTTCGAGGCGATGCACGGCATGACCAACCTGACCGACAACCTGCCGGTCGGCTCGGCCTTCTCGGTGCTGGAGAGACACACCCGCGGGGTGTGCACGCCCGCCGACTTCCTGCAGCCGGGCAGCAGCCAGATCAGCGCCGGGGTGGTGCTCTACGGTCCCCGGACGGTGCTCATCCTCACCACCGGGGACGGCGTGGACGGCTTCATGCTGGATCGCGACGTCGGCAACTTCGTGCTCACCCATCCGCAGCTGCGGATCCCCTCCGACAGCCCGCTGTTCGTCATCAACGCCACCGAGGCGCCGCACTGGCCGGGCGCGGTGAAGCGCTACGTCGAGGAGTGCGTGCAGGGTGCGGACGGCCCGCGCGGCCGCGACTACGCGATGCGCTGGAACGCGTCCGCCCTGGTCAGCGCCTATCGCGTGCTGACCAGCGGCGGGCTGTTCCTGGTCCCGGAGACCGACAAACCGGAGGCCTGGCTGGCGCCGCTGCTGCACAACGCCGCTCCGCTGGCCTTCCTGGCCGAGCAGGCCGGCGGTGCCGCGACCACCGGCACCCGACGGGTGCTGGACGTGGTGCCGGAGTCACTCGCCGACCGGGTGCCGCTGTTCCTGGGTTGCGCCGCCGAGGTGGAACGGATCCGGCGCTACGTCGACGAGCAGGCGGACGACCGGGAGTTCTGCCACCCGCTGTTCCACCACCGAACCCTCTTCACCGACTGATCCGAACCGAGGAAGGCACCATGTCGCGCAAGCATCCGGTGGTGGCGGTGACCGGCTCGTCCGGCGCCGGCACCAGCACGGTCACCGAGACCTTCCAGCAGATCTTCGCCCGCGAGGGGGTGACGGCCGCGATCGTCCACGGCGACTCGTTCCACCGCTACGACCGCGAGGGGATGCGGCAGGCCGCGCAGGAGGCAGCGGCGGCCGGACGCAGCGAGTTCAGCCACTTCGGACCGGACGCCAACCTGTTCGAGGAACTGGAGGGGTTGTTCCGGCAGTACGGCGAGACCGGCACCGGCCGGACCCGCGAGTACGTCCACGACGAACGTGAGGCCGCACAGTTCGGGCAGCCGCCCGGCACCTTCACCCCGTGGCGGGACCTGCCCGAGGGCACCGACCTGCTCTACTACGAGGGGCTGCACGGCGCGGTCCAGACCGACGCGGTGGACGTCGCGCGGCACGCCGACCTGCGGATCGGCGTGGTCCCGATCATCAACCTGGAATGGATCCAGAAGTTGCACCGCGACCGGGCCAAGCGGGGCTACTCCACCGAGGCGGTGACCGACACCATCCTGCGGCGGATGCCCGACTACGTGCACTACATCTGCCCGCAGTTCGCCAACACCCACGTCAATTTCCAGCGGGTGCCGATCGTCGACACCTCCAACCCGTTCATCGCCCGCTGGATCCCCACCCCGGACGAGTCCATGGTGGTGATCCGGTTCGCCGACCCGCGGGGGATCGACTTCCCCTACCTGCGCTCGATGATCGACGGCTCCTTCATGTCCCGGGCCAACAGCATCGTGATCCCCGGCGGCAAGCTCGATCTCGCGATGCAGCTGATCCTGACCCCGCTGATCTGGCGCCTGGTGCGGACGACCGTGAGCTGAGCCGGTCCAGCCGCCGTCGCGAAGGGTCGGACTCACAACGTCGCTGAGCGTGACGAAGGGTCATCGTCAGCGGTTCCGCTGAGTCAGCCACCGGGTGAACTCCAGGACGGCCGTCGTGATCGCGGCATGGTGCAGCGAGGCGGACAGGTCGAGGTTGTGGCCGGCCCCGGGGAGTTCGGCGTAGCCGATCGGTCCCGGCCCGCGAGCGCGCAACTCGTCGATGAACCCCCGGACCCCGGCCGCGCCGACCATCGGATCCGCATCGCCGTGCACCACCAGCAGCGGCGGCACCTGCCCGCTGAAATCGGTGGGGGCGGACTGAGCCTCTCCGCACGCCCGGCCGTAGTACCCGTAGAGCCCCACCACCGCCGAGACCGAGGTGTCGATCTGTTCGAAGCCGGGCTGGAGCTCCGGCTGCCCGGCCGACAGCCCACAGGTCAGCGCGAGGTGGGCGCCGGCCGACCCGCCCGCCACCACCAGCGTGGCGGGGTCGGCGCCGTACTGGTGACCCTCGGCGCGGAGCCATGCGATCACCCGCTTCGCGTCGATCAGGCTGGTGCGGTAGTCGGTGCGCAGGTGGTAGTCGGCGCTGACGCACACCCAGCCGTGGGCTGCGAGGGTCTCCAGCAGCAGCTTGGCCTGCCGGTTCTTCGAGCCGCTGTGGAAGCCGCCGGGGTGGAAGTAGGCGAAGACCGGGCCGGAGGTGACGTCCGGTCGCCGATAGACGTCCAGCCGGTTCCATCGTTGGGAGGGTCCGTACTGGAGGTTTCGGTGTCGCCGGACGCGGGGGTCGGGGATCCGGAACGGCGCGATCAGCGCCCAGGCGGCGCGGCGGCGGTGCGCCGTCCAACCGGTACGGGGACGGTCATCGCCGAGGGCCCGGGTCAGGGCCGCGTCCAGGACGCCCATCGCCCGTCCGGACAGCCAGGCGATGCGGCCCAGGCCGGCCAGGGCCAGCGCGGCGAGCGCGACCGCCAGCCAGGCGATCGGCTGGGCCAGGTCGCCCGAGATCGCCGCCAGCCAGGTGATCAGCACCAGGTACCAGGCCAGCAGGAACGGAGCCGTGTTCCCGATGGTGCCGAGCACGAAGCCGGGGGTGGCCCGGGGGCCGTCGGTCGGCCGGGGCCACAGCGTGCTGGCGACGATGGCGACGACCACCAGGACGGAGAAGAGGTAGCCGAACGGCACGTCAGCCTCCGGTGGTGCCGTCCGCCTCTGGTTTCATGGATGGGACGCCCAGCGCGGCGGCGATCGCCGTGATCTCCCGGGCCAGCGCGAGATCGCGATCCGTCACGCCGCCGACGTCGTGGCTGCTGAGCGAAACGGTGACCTCGGGATAGGTCAAGGTGAGGTCGGGGTGGTGCTGGAGAGCTTCGGCGACCGCGCCGATCCGGTTGACGAACTCCAGGCCGGTGGCGAAGTCGCGGGTGTGGAAGCGGGCCAGCAGAGCGCCCTCGACCTGGCGCCAGTCGTCGAGGCCGGCTGCTGCCACCTGGGCGGGTGTTGGCTGTGAGTCACTCATCACTCCATCATGCCCCGTGTCGTCACCTACCGGATTTGACCGGCTCCTCGCCGGCTCGCTAGCCTGCAAGGCTGATTTCGAACAAGGAAGCAACGACGATGCCCGGCCTGGATAGCGCGAAGCGCCCGCAGCTGATGCTGCTCGGCATGCCGTCGTGGCATGCCTCCGAGCGATTCCCCTACCTGAATGGCGGGATCGAAACCGGCAGCAGTGGACCTCCGACCTGACCCCCAGGCTGAAACCTGGATCGTGTCCAGGCACATCGGAACCGCCCACTCGCCAGCCGAGTCGGGCGGTTCCTCGCGTTTGCGGACAACTGAACAGCGGACCCTCGCGGGTGGCCCCCGCGATCGTGGACTCCAAGCTCTGATGGCGGAGCATCCGGTTGAAGCCCGGAGGGGGATGGTTCGAATCCATCGGAGTCCACCCATCCCGGTCAACACCGCGGCCGAGATGAACCTGCCTTCGTATCCCAACTGGCAGTGGACGCCGGCGCCAACCCGGCTCGACTCCGGGTGGAGGTACCTCGGACCGCCGAGATTCTCAGCCAGCTGCCGCGTCCCGGCCGCAGCGCAACCGCAGGAGTTGTCGTTGTCAGGCCGAATTCCAGGCTGAGAGCAACCATCTCTGCGGACTCATCGTCACCAGCCGTCGTGACACCGCTCACAGCGACAACATCGGCGGTTTGAACAGGCTCGCAGCCGCCGGACGGCCCGGCAGACCAGCGTGGGCGCTGGACGGCGGAGTGGGAGTCTCCGCGGCGGCGCCGGACATCCGGAGCAACGACCATTGTCGGCGCCGCCCCACGGGACGTAGCGCAGTGGCTAGCGCGCCTGCCCTGGGAGCAGGAGATCGTGGGTTCGACTCCCGCCGTTCCGACTTACATCCACCCACAGACTCGAAAGGAGGGGCGACATGTCCCAGGTGGTCATTCTCAACGCCGGCGGCCAGCAGGTGCTCGGCGAAGTCACCGTGAAGCACGCCATCGGCATGCTGCACCGGCAGGTCGCCCGCGTCCACGAAGCGGTACCGGGCGAGCGGATCGGCCCGTACCCGGTGCCCCGCTCGGTCGAACTGGAGCGCTGGATCTACACCAAGTGGGTGTGGGAGGCGACCGGGACGCTGGTCTGCAGCCGGGCGAACGTGCTGCGGCGCGACCGCTGGAGCTGCGCCTACTGCGGCCGGACCGGCAACACCTGGGATCACATCCTGCCGAGATCCCGGGGCGGTCGGTCGACCTGGACGAACACCGTTGCGGCCTGCCTGGCCTGCAACGGGCTCAAGGCCGACCGCACGCCCGAAGAGGCCGGGATGCAACTGCAGTTCCGGCCTCACGTCCCCACCCTGGCCGAGCTTCGGCCGGCCAAGTACCGGTGAGCCGGACAAATCGAACTGCAGATGAGCCGATCGAGCCCGAAATGGGGCTCCGAGGTCAATCTGGAGGTCGATTTGTCCGGCCGCCCCCGGTGAACACACTGATGAAGAGAGGAATCATGTCCATCAACCGACTCCATCCGGAGTTCCCGATCGCGCTGCCGGGGGCGGCCGACGGCAACACCTGGATGTGGGCGCGCCCGCACGAGGTGGAGCCGGCCGCCCTCGACCAACTGCGCAACATCTCCCGGCTGCCCTGGGTCGACCGGGTCCGGGTGATGCCGGACGTCCACCTCGGCAAGGGCGCGACCGTTGGCTCCGTCATCGCCATGCGGGACGCGGTCAGCCCGGCCGCGGTCGGGGTCGACATCGGCTGCGGCATGGCCGGCGTCCGGACCAACCTGACGCTGAACGACCTGCCGGATGATCTGCACTCGCTGCGGGTCGCGATCGAGGCAGCCGTCCCGGTCGGCTTCAACGGCAACGACGGCCAGGCGCCGATCCTGCGGTCGGACTTCCGGCTGCGCACCCGGTTCGACCAGCTGTTCGGCCGGTTCGACGACCTTCGTGCGCCGGGGATCGACGAGCGGGAGGGACGCGCCCTGTCGCAGTGCGGTTCGCTGGGTGGCGGTAACCACTTCATCGAGCTGTGCGCTGCCGAGCAGGACGACCACCTGTGGATCACCCTGCACTCGGGCAGCCGGAACATCGGCAAGGAGCTGGCCGAGCGGCACATTGCCACCGCCCGGACGCTGGAGCACAACCTCGGGCTACCGGATCGCGATCTGGCGGTGTTCCTGGCCGGCACCGCGGAGATGGACGCCTACCTGAACGACCTGTGGTGGGCGCAGGACTACGCGATGCTCTCCCGGACGATCATGCTCGCCACTGTGCAGAAGGTCGTCACCGACTGGTTCGCCGCGCTCGGTTCGTCCGTCGCGTTCGATGAGGCGGTGCTCTGCCACCACAACTACGTGGCCCGCGAGGTGCTGACTGACGGTACCGAGCTGCTCGTAACGAGGAAGGGCGCGATCCGGGCGGGT
Source organism: Actinomycetes bacterium (assembly GCA_023393755.1). Lineage (GTDB taxonomy): Bacteria > Actinomycetota > Actinomycetes > Propionibacteriales > Propionibacteriaceae > Propionicimonas. The sequence goes on from JAEXCA010000002.1 coordinate 19,661, forward strand.
ATCAACGATCGGGGCCTGATCCCGGGCTCGATGGGCACCGGCAGCTACGTGGTCCGTGGTCTCGGCAACGAGGAGTCGTTGTGGTCCGCGTCCCACGGTGCCGGACGCCGGATGTCCCGCGGGCAGGCGAAGCGGACCTTCACCACCGAGGATCTCGCCGCCCAGACCGCCGGCATCGAGTGCCGCAAGGACGCCGGTGTGGTGGACGAGATCCCCGGCGCCTACAAGGACATCAACGAGGTGATGGCGGCGCAGATCGACCTCGTCGAGGTCGAGGCCCGCCTGCAGACCCTGCTCTGCGTGAAGGGCTGAGGACGAGCGGCCACCAGGAAGCGTCCCCGGTGGCCCTGCTGAGGCTGCCGAAGCTGGGACCACCAGGGACGGTTCCGGGGCCACCGGGGACGGTTCCTGTTGGCCCCATCCCGTCTTCTTGACAGGTGACTAAAAAGTCACCTATTGTCGGGGCTGTGGACGACGGCGACCTGGTTTTCAAGGCGTTGGCCGATCCCATCCGGAGACTGCTGCTGGATGCCCTCTTCGAGCGGGACGGCCGCTCGCTCGGAGAGCTCGAAGCGGTGGTCAACCAGCACGTCGAGATGACTCGTTTCGGTGTCGCCAAGCATCTGCGACAGCTGGAAGCCGCGAATCTCGTCACCAGCCGCAAGCAGGGCCGGGAGAAGCTCCATCACCTCAATCCCGTTCCGATCCAACAGATTCATCGGCGCTGGATCGGCAAGTACGCCGAGCGGGCGATGCTCGCCGGGGCGCTGCTCGATCTCAAAGCCCAACTCGAGGAGAACGACGAACCGTGAGCGACAATCTGATTCAGGTCTACACCGTCTACATCCAGGCCCACGCCAGCAAGGTGTGGGACGCCATCACCACCTCCGAGTACACCAACCAGTGGGGGTACGGCGGGGATACCGAGTACGACTTCACGCCCGGCGGGAAGTACTGCAACTTCACCACCGACGCGATGAAGGCGATGGGCCTGGGCGACGTGGCGATCAGCGGCACCGTCCTCTCGGTCGAAGTCGGAAGCCGGCTGGAGATCACCTGGAAGCCCGCCTGGTGCCCCGATGCGCCGGAGACGAAGCTGACCTGGGAGCTGACCGAGTTCGACGGCCCGCTCACCCGGGTGGTGCTCACCCACGACCTGACCGCCCACCCGCCGCTGGCCGACGAGGTCGCCGGTGGCGGCCAGCCCGACCAGGGTGGCGGCGGCTGGCCGTGGACGCTGGCCAGCCTGAAGACCCTGGTGGAGACCGGACGTCCGATGGTGGGTTCCGGCTCCTGAACGGCCGGTCCGATCGAGGGCCATCTGCTCGATGTGCCGGTGCAGGCGGCGGAGGCGGCGTCGCCAGCGGACCGGGCCGCGAGCCGGGCCACCTCCGAGGGTGCGGACCGGGCGGCCCGGTGGGCGTCGAGCGAGGCGACGCGCTGCAGTTTCGTCCGACTGGCGCCGTTGATGAACACCCAGGCGGCGTCGATCGCGGCCCTCGGGCGGGGGTCATCGGGAACCGACTGCTCGAAACCGGCAGGACGTCCTCGGCGTGCAGCACCACGAGGTGCGCGACCGCTCGCAACTCGTCCATCGCCAGGTCGAAGTCGCCCGAGACGAGGTCCCCGCGGTGCGCCGTGGAGCTCCGTCAGTGCTGCATGTCGACGAAGCGGGAGTAGTGGCCCTGGAAGGCCACGGTCACCGGACGGGTCTGGCCGTTACGGTGCTTGGCGATGATCAGGTCGGCCTCGCCGGCCCGCTCGGAGGCGTTGTTGTACATGTCCTCGCGGTGCAGCAGGATCACCACGTCGGCGTCCTGTTCCAGCGAGCCCGACTCGCGAAGATCGGAGAGCATCGGCTTCTTGTCGGTGCGCTGCTCGGGGCCACGGTTGAGCTGGGAGAGCGCGACCACCGGGACGTCCAGCTCCTTGGCGAGCAGCTTCATCTGGCGGGAGAACTCCGAGACCTCAAGCTGGCGGCTCTCCACCCGTTTTCCGGAGGTCATCAACTGCAGGTAGTCGACGATCACGAGCTTGAGGTCGTGCCGCTGCTTGAGCCGGCGGGCCTTGGCCCGGATCTCCATCATGGTCAGGTTGGGCGAGTCGTCGATGAACAGCGGCGCCTCGGCCACCTCGGCGGTCTTGCGGGCGATCCGGCTCCAGTTCTCGTCGCTCATCCGTCCCTTGCGAATGTCGCCCAGCGGCACCTGCGCCTCGGCCGACAGCAGTCGCATCACGATCTCGGTCTTGGTCATCTCCAGGCTGAAGAAGGCCGAGCACAGGCCGTGCTGAATGGACGCCGCGCGGGCGAAGTCGAGCCCGAGGGTGGACTTGCCGACACCGGGACGGGCGGCGATGATCACCATCTGTCCGGGGTGCAGACCGTTGGTGAGTTCGTCCAACTCGATGAACCCGGTCGGGACGCCGGCCATGATGCCGTGCGCCGACAGCGCCTCGATCTCGTCCAGGGTGGCTTCCATCAGCGCCGAGAGCGGCTGGTAATCCTCGCCGGTCTTGCCCTCGGCGACCGAGTAGATCGCCTGCTGCGCGGCGTCCACGATGCCGGAGACGTCTCCCTGGCCGGAATAGCCCAGCTGGGCGATCTTCATCGATGCCTCGACCAGCCGGCGGAGGATCGCCTTCTCCCGGACGATCTCGGCGTAGTAGGCGGCGTTGGACGCGATCGACACGGTGGAGAGCAGATCGTGCAGGTAGATGTGCCCGCCGATCCTGCCCAGCTCACCCCGCTTGGCCAGCTCGTCGGCGACGGTGATCGCGTCCGCCGGTTCCCCGCGTCCATAGAGGTCGACGATCGCGGAATAGATCTGCTCGTGGGCGGGACGGTAGAAGTCGTGGCCGCGGACGATCTCCGCGACGTCGCCGATCGCGTCCTTGCTGAGCAGCATCGCGCCCAGCACGCTCTGCTCGGCCTGGACGTCCTGCGGCGGTGTCCGGTCGGTGCCGCCGTACTCGGGAACATCGTTCCCGTACGGCATCACCTCCGCCAACGACACGATCGACCCCCTGCTTCCCAGCCCTGTTCCACCACCGTAGGTCGTCCCTGTGACAGTTCTCCCGCACGCGGATACCGGAGGGATTCGACACGTCACGGTAGACCTTCAGGTACCCGGGCTCAACGTGTGCATCCACAGGCTTTGTGGATCTTCTGGGGATAACTGTGCTGACACGCCGAGGGGGGTGTGTACAACCTCGGGGCACTCCTGTGGATAGCGGCGGATTCGTCTCGGAAAACCGTCATTTACTAGGGGAAACGTGGATGAGTGGCTGTGGAGGAAAACTGAACGGAGAATGACGGCAAGATGAATCCCGCTGCTTGACAAGGGTGCCGCCGCGGGTCTATGGCGCGTCGCCACCGGACGTTATCCACATGCTGTCCACATGCCCGGGGTTGAAATTGATACCCCAGGGGGGTATGGTGGCACCGATGGCGAGGAACAGCGAGCACCACATGTCACACGCGGAACATCAGGCCCACGACGACGGCGTCCAGCGGGGCTACACCCACCACAAGGACGACCATCTGCGACGGCTGAAGCGGATCGAGGGCCAGGCCCGTGGCCTGCAGCGGATGGTCTCCGAGGACGTCTACTGCATCGACGTGCTGACCCAGGTGTCCGCCATGACCAAGGCGCTGGAGTCCTTCGCCCTGGTGCTGCTCGAAGAGCACCTGAACCACTGCGTGGCCCAGGCCGTCGCCGAGGGCGGCGACCTCGCCCAGGAGAAGCTCACCGAGGCCTCGGCCGCGATCGCACGCCTCGTCCGTTCCTGAATCCACCCACTGAAAGAGGAGAAACCAACATGACTGACACCAACTACACCGTCACCGGCATCACCTGTGGCCACTGCGTCGCCGCGATCAAGGAGGAGGTCGGTGCGATCCCCGGGGTCACCGGGGTCGATCTCGACACCACCGGCGCGATGACCGTGCACAGCGAGGCCCCGGTCGACTTCGACCGGATCGTCGAGGCGCTCTACGAGGCCGGCGACCAGTACAGCGTCGCCTGACGCGACGAGGGCGGGCGATCCGTCCTCGACTCACCTCGGCCGGTGGCGGCACCACTGACCGGTCTCACCCCGACTGCCGGGCGAAGCCGTGCCCAGAACGGGTGGGAGCCGCTGTGGACACAGCCTGAGCCGGCGGGCCCGCGGACGCCGTCCGCGAAGCAAACCAACTGAGAAGGAAGCATCACCGTGACCACCCAGCAACGCGAGTCGGTCGAATTCGACATCTCGGGGATGACCTGCGCCTCGTGCGCGGCCCGGATCGAGAAGAAGCTGAACAAGCTGGACGGGGTGCAGGCCAGCGTCAACTACGCCACCGAGAAGGCCCGCGTCCTGCACCCGGTCGGGATCACCGTCGACCAGCTGATCGACGTGGTGGAGAACACCGGCTACGGCGCCGCCCTGCCGCAGCCGGACGCCCCGCCGGTCGACCACGCCGCCGAACTGCGCAACCGGGTGATCGTGGCGGGGATCTTCGCCGTGCCGGTGATCCTGCTGTCGATGGTCCCGGCCTGGCAGTTCCCGGGGTGGCAGTGGGTGTCGCTGGCCCTCACCCTGCCGGTCTACCTCTGGGCAGGCTGGCCGTTCCATCGCTCGGCCTGGGTGAACGCCAGGCACCGCGCCACCACGATGGACACCCTGATCAGCCTGGGAACCACCGCGGCCCTGGGCTGGAGCCTGTACGCCCTCTTCTTCGGCCACGCCGGGATGATCGGCTACACCCATCCGTTCGAGTTCCGGCTGGAGCGCGGCCACGGCGAGGCCAGCATCTACCTCGAGGCCGTGGTGGGCATCATCTTCTTCCTGCTGCTCGGCCGCTGGTTCGAGGCCCGGGCCAAGCAGACCGCCGGGGAGGCGATCCGCTCGCTGCTCAACCTCGCCGCCACCGAGGCCACCATCGTGGTGGACGGCGCGGAGCTCCGGATCCCGGTCGAGCAGCTGCGGGTGGACGACGAGTTCGTCGTCCGGCCGGGGGAGAAGATCGCCACCGACGGCGAGGTGGTCAGCGGCCACTCCGCGGTGGACACCTCGCTGGTCACCGGTGAGTCGGTACCGGTGGACGTCGCCCCCGGCGACCCGGTCACCGGGGCCACCCTGAACACCAACGGACGCCTGCTGGTGCGCGCGACCCGGGTCGGCGCTGACACCCAGCTGGCCCACATCGCCCGGCTGGTCGAGGAGGCGCAGACCTCCAAGGCCCGGGTGCAGTGGCTGGCCGACCGGATCACCGGGGTGTTCGTCCCGGTGGTGCTGGTGCTGTCGGTGGTGGTGTTCTTCGGCTGGCTGCTGACCGGAGCAGGCCTGTCCTTCGCCGCCTCGGCCGGCGTGGCGGTGCTGATCATCGCCTGCCCCTGCGCCCTCGGCCTGGCCACCCCGACCGCGCTGTTGGCGGGTACCGGACGGGGGGCGCAGCTGGGCATCGTGATCAAGGGCGCCGAGGCGCTGGAGCGGGCCCGCAAGGTCGACACCATCGTGCTCGACAAGACCGGGACGGTCACCACCGGCGTGATGTCCGTGGTCGGCGTCCACCCCGAACCCGGCACCACCGAGGCCGAGCTGCTGCGCTACGCCGGCGCCGCCGAATCCGGCTCGGAGCACCCGATCGCCCGGGCGATCGCCGAGCACGCCGGCTCCACCGCCCGGCTGGAGTCGCTGACCAATCAGCCCGGACACGGGGTGGTCGCCACGGTGGAGGGCCGGGAGGTTCGGGTCGGCAAGCTCGCCTGGGTTGCCGAGGCGGGGGTGTCGCGGACAAATCGACCTCCAGATGAGCTATCTGGGCCGATTTCGGGCGCTCAAGGCAATCTGGACGTCGATTTGTTCGGCAAGGCCAGTACCACCATCGCGGTGGGCTGGGATGGCCAGCTGCGCGGGCTGATCGAGGTGGCCGACACGGTGAAGGAGGGTTCGGCCGAGGCAGTGGCCCGGTTCCGGGCGTTGGGGCTCACCCCCGTCCTACTCACCGGGGACAACCGGGCCGCGGCCGAGTCGGTGGCCAGGACGGTCGGCATCGACCAGGTGATCGCCGAGGTGCTGCCGGCCGACAAGGTCGCCACCATCAGGCGGCTGCAGGGCGAGGGCCGGACGGTTGCCATGGTCGGCGACGGGGTGAACGACGCCGCCGCGCTGGCTCAGGCCGAGCTCGGCATCGCGCTCGGTACCGGGACGGACGCCGCCATCGAGGCCGCCGACCTCACCCTGATGCGCGGCGATCTGCGGGTGGCCGCCGACGCGGTGCGGCTCTCCCGCGCCACGCTGGGCACGATCAAGGGCAACCTGTTCTGGGCCTTCGCCTACAACGTCGCCGCCATCCCGCTGGCCGCGCTGGGCTACCTCAACCCGATGATCGCCGGGGCGGCGATGGCCTTCTCGTCCGTCTTCGTGGTGCTGAACAGCCTGCGGCTGCGCGGCTTCCAGCCGCAGCCGTAGCGTCGGCCGCGGGTCGGACTCCTCAGGCGTCCTCGGAGGGGGTCGGCGGGTTGTACCTGGCGGTCACCCTGCGGTTGGTGAACACCGGTCGGATGTCGGGCTCGATGCCCTCGGTGAGTTCGACCGGCTCCCCGGCTGCGATCCGCTCGTAGATGTCCACGAACTCCCGCGACTGCGCCTCGATGGTGTAGCGGGCGGCCATCTCCCGGCTCCGCGCCGCAGCCCGGGCCTTGAACTCGGGATCCTTCAGCGCCGCCAGCATCTCGATGATCGTGCCGGCCAGCGACACCGGATTGGGCCGGGAGAACATCGCGTTCACCCCCGGCTCCATCACCAGCCGCAGCTCGTGGTCGACCGACACGAACGGCAGCCCGGCGTGCGCGGCCTCGTGCAGCACCAGCGCCTGGGTGTCGGTCGTGGAGGTGAACAGGAACACGTCGCCCGAGGCGTAGTAGGCGCCCAGCCGGTCCCGCGGGACCTGGCCGACCAGCTTCACCCCGCCGTGGCGGGCGGCCTGCTTCAACTGCCGGCGCAGGCTGGCCTGCGTGGTGCGCCAGTCGCCGACCAGCATCAGCTCGGCGTTCGGGATGTGATCCCGCACCAGTTCGAAACCGTCCAGCATGAGGTCGATGCCCTTCTCGACCGCGATCCGCCCGACATAGAGCAGCCGCGGGCCGCGTCCCTTCGGGATCGGGGGCAACTCCGGCAGGGCGTCGGTGCCGTTGGGCACCACCCGCACCTTCGCGCAGGGTGCGATCTCCAGCACCCGCTTGGCGGTCTTGTCGGACGGGGTGGTGACCAGGTCGGCGTCGGCCAGCATGCCGGCCGCCACCTGGAGCAGTTCGATCTGGGCCCGGCCCCGGCGTGGCCGCTGGAAGCGGATCGTCTTGCGCAGCTTCTTCCAGGTGATCCCCTCCATGTGCAGGGTGTACACCTTGTAGGCGGCGTTCAGCAGCGGCACCAGATGCCAGTAGTGGTCGGCGTAGGCCTCGAAGTCGGTGTGCCAGGTGATGATCAGCGGACGGTTCGCGCGCTGCGCCACCCACATCCCCAGCAGGCCGATCCCGCCCAGGCCGTGGACGTGGATCACGTCCGGCGGGTTCGCCACCAGCTGGGCCAGCCGGTAGTCGAAGTCCTTGCCCATCGAGATCCGGACCGGGTTGCCGGGCAGCGGCACCGAGGGCAGCCGGATCTCGCGCCGCCGGTCGTGCCCGGCGTACGGGTTGGGACCGTCCGCCACCGGGGCCACCACCAGCAACCGGTGGCCGGCCTCCAGCACCTGCTGCTCGACGAACTGCACGGCGTACAACAACCCGGAATGGCCAGGGCCGTAGTTGTCGGTGAACTCGGCGATGGTGAGCGGCTTGAACGGCCTGTCGTTCTCGCGGGCAGCCTCCGGAACGTCGGTCGCCCCGGGGAGGCCGGTCGAGCCGTCCTGGTGATCGTCGCTGTTGATGGCATCCTCCTGCGCCGGTGTGCGTCACACCCTAGTGCGGCCATCCCGCCGCTGCATCACCCGAAGGGATGACGTGCCGGGCGGCGATGCTGCAGGCTGGTGAGTGGGCACGGACGACGCCGCGGCCCGCGCAGCCACTCGAACCCGGAGGTCCTCGTGGAACCAACCATCCTGTTCATCGGCGGTACCGGAACCGTCAGTTCGGCCTGTGTCGCCGAGGCCCTGGACCAGGGCTTCGGCGTGACGGTGCTGAACCGCGGGCGGAACGCCCTGCGACCGGTGCCGGACGGGGTCGAGGTGGTCCGCGCCGACCTCGAGGACGACGGGTCCGTCGCGACGGCCGTCGGGAATCGGGAGTTCGACGTCGTGGCGGACTTCATGAGCTTCACCCCCGACCGGCTACGGCGGAACGTCGACCTGCTGGCCGGCCGGATCGGCCAGTACATCTTCACGTCGTCGGCATCGGCCTACGCCAAGCCGGTGGCGTCCCTGCCGATCCGGGAGTCGACGCCGCTCCGCAATCCGTACTGGCAGTACTCCCGCGACAAGATCGCGTGTGAGGAACTGCTGGTCGCCAGGTACCGCGGCGACGGGTTCCCGGCCACGATCGTCCGTCCCAGCCACACCTACGACCGGTTCCTCAACCCGATCGAGGGAGGCTGGACGCAGCTCGCGCGGCTGCGCGCCGGCAAACCCGCCGTCGTGCACGGGGACGGGACGAGCCTGTGGACGCTGACCCACGCCTCGGACTTCGCCTACAGCTACGCCGGCCTGCTCGCCCGGCCGGCGGCGATCGGTGAGACCTACCACATCACCGGCGACGAGGTCCTGACCTGGGACGCGATCTACACCGGGCTGGCGCGGGCCGCCGGAGTGCCCGATCCCGAACTCGTCCATGTCGCGAGCGGGACGATCGCCCGGGTGATACCGGAGGCCGGGCCGGGACTGCTGGGTGACAAGGCCCACTCCGTGGTGTTCGACAACACCAAGGTGCGTGCGCTGCGGCCGGGTTTCGTGCAGCGAATCCCGTTCTCCGTCGGCGCGCGGCAGATCGTCGCTGCGTACGACGCGCGCCCGGAGCTGCAGAGGTTCGACCCGGCGCTGGACGCGAAGCTGGACGAACTGGTGAAGCTCGCCCGACTCTCGTGCGACTGAGCCCCTACCCGACCAGGGATCCGTAGCGGGACTTGGCCTTCTCCAGGGCGGTGACGTAGCCCGCCCGCTGGTAGCCGGCGGCGTCGGTCTCGGCGGGGACGGCCAGCAGGCCGCGAACCGCGTTCACCGAGGTGAAGCCCTTGCGGATCAGCCAGGTGTCGAGGCCGTCCAGCAGGACGCGCGAGTAGTCGCGGCCGTGCCTCACCAGGGCGGAGGTGGTCATCACCACGTCCGCGCCGGCGAGCAGGTAGGCCACCACGTCGTCCGCGGTCTCCACGCCCGAGGTCGCGGCGATCGAGACCGGCAGCCGGTGCCGCAGCGCGGCGATCCAGGTGCGGGGGAGCCGGGCTTCGGCCGGGTTCGAGAGCTCGACGCCGGGCACCACCTCGACCCGCTCGACGTCCACGTCCGGCTGCAGGAACCGGTTGAACAGCACCAGGCCGTCCGCGCCGGCCTCGGCCAGTTTCAGTGCGAAGCTGCCGAAGGAGGAGAAGTAGGGCGCCAGCTTCACCGCGACCGGAATGGAGACGTTCTGCTTCACCGCGGCGACGATGTCGAGGTGGCGCTGCTCGACGTCCGGGCCGGCCAGGCTGGTGTCGCCGGGGACGAAGTAGATGTTCAGCTCGAGGGCGGCCGCACCGGCCTCTTCGAGCTGGCGGGCGAACTGCACCCAGGAGCCCAGCGAGGAGCCGTTCAGCGAGGCGATCAGCGGGACGTCGATCGCCCGGGCGGCCCGCTCGACCAGGGTCAGGTACTTCACCGCCACGGTCTCCACCGGCTCGGCGGAGACGGACGGGAAGTACGAGGTCGCCTCGGCGAACAGGTCGGCGTGCTCCTCCTCGAGCAGGGCGTCGCGTTCGGCCTGCTCCAACTGGGCGCGGACCTGCTCCTCGAACAGCGAGTAGAGGACGACCGCCCCGACCCCGCCGTCGGCCAGGCCCTTCACCCCGTCCACGGTCTGGGAGAGCGGACCGGCCGAGGCCACCAGCGGGTTCCGCAGTTGGAGGCCGAGGTAGTTGGTCTGAAGGTTCATCGGGCGCCTCGCGTGGTGTTGATTCCGTCGTTCCCGCGAAGGCGGGAGTCTCGGAGGTGGTTGCGTGGGGAGATCCCCGCCTCCGCGGGGATGACGGTGGTGGCCGGGTTGGGGATGACGGTGGTGGGCCACCAGGAACCGTCCCCGGTGGCCCCGGAACCGTCCCGGGTGGTCCGGGAACCGTCCCCGGTGGTCCGGGTCATCGGTCGCTCCGGGCGTCGGCGGCGAAGCGCTCGGCGCCGCGGGTCGCCATCTCCTCGTACTCGGCCCAGCGGCGGTTCACCGCGTCCTGGCCGAACTCCAGGAAGCGCTCGGCGGCCTCGGGGTCGGTGTTCATCAGCATCCGGAACCGGAGTTCCTTGTCGTGGTACTCCTTCAGCGAGATCCGCGGCCGTGGCGAATCCAGCAGGAAGGGGTTGCGGCCGGCGCTGCGCAGCACCGGGTTGTACCGCATCAGCGGCCAGTGACCGGACGCCACCGCCCGGTACTGCTGGTCGAGGCCCTTGCGCATGTCGATGCCGTGGGCGATGCAGTGGGAGTACGCCAGAATCAGCGACGGACCGTCGTAGGCCTCGGCCTCGCGGAAGGCCTTCAGGGTCTGCTGCGGGTCGGCGCCCATCGCCACCCGGGCGACGTAGACATTGCCGTAGGAGACCGCCTGCATGGCGACGTCCTTCTTGCCGGTCATCTTGCCACCGGAGGCGAACTTCGCCACCGCGCCGAGTGGCGTCGACTTGGACGCCTGCCCGCCGGTGTTGGAGTACACCTCGGTGTCCATCACCAGAATGTTGACGTTGCGACCGGACGCCAGGACGTGGTCCAGCCCGGCCGAGCCGATGTCGTAGGCCCAGCCGTCGCCGCCGACGATCCACACCGAACGGCGCAGCAGGTGGTCGGCCACCGAGCGCAGGTCCTCCACCTTGGGGCCGTGCATGGTGTCGAGCAGTGCCTTCAGGGCGTCCACCCTTGCGCGTTGCTGGGAGAGCTCCGACTCGTACTGCTGCGGGGCGTTCAGGATGGCGTCCACCGTGGCGTCGCCCAGTTCTGGACGCAGTTCCTCCAGCCGCCGTCGGGCGGTCTCGGTGTGCAGGTCGGCCGCCAGCCGCAGGCCCAGGCCGAACTCGGCATTGTCCTCGAACAGCGAGTTCGACCAGGCGGGGCCGCGTCCGTACTTGTTGGACGCCCACGGCGTGGTCGGCAGGTTCCCGCCGTAGATGGACGAACACCCGGTGGCGTTCGCCACCGTCGCCCGGCCGCCGAACAGCTGGGTGAGCAGCTTCAGGTACGGCGTCTCACCACAGCCCGAGCAGGCCCCGGAGAACTCGAACAGCGGCTCCAGGAACTGGGTGCCGCGGACATTGGCGAAGTCCACCCGGGAGCGCCGGTTGACCGGGATGGTCTCGAAGAAGGCGACGTTCTTCTTCTGCTCCGTCCGCTCCAGGACGGGCGCGAGGTTGATCGCCCGCCGGTTCCCGCCGCCGATCGGCTTCACCGGGCAGGCCTCCACGCACAGCCCGCAGCCGGTGCAGTCCTCGGCGTACACCTGCAGGGTGTACCGCGAACCGGGGAAGCCGGCCGCGTTCAGCGGCGCCGACTGGAAGCAGGGCGGTGCCCCGTCCAGCGCCGATTCGGTGTAGTACTTGGCGCGCAGCACCGCGTGCGGGCAGACGAAGGCGCAGTTGCCGCACTGGATGCAGGCCTCCGGATCCCACTCGGCGATGATGTCGGAGATGTTCCGCTTCTCGTACCGGGTGGTGCCGGACGGGTAGGTGCCGTCCACCGGCAGCGCCGAGACCGGCAGCTGGTCGCCCGTCCCGGCCAGCATGGACGCGGTCACCGTCGAGACGAACTGCGAGGCGGCGCCGATCACCGGCGGGATCATCGGCAGGTCGCTGACCGGGGCCGAGGGCACCTCGATCCGGTGCAGGTCGGCCAGTGAGGCGTCCACCGCCGCCTCGTTCTTGGCCACCACGTCGGCGCCCTTGCGGGCGTAGGTCTTGCGGATCGCCTTCTTCACCTGCTTGATCGCCTGCTCGGCCGGCATCACCTTGCTGATCGCGAAGAAGCAGGTCTGCAGCACGGTATTGGTCCGCCGGCCCATCCCGGCCTTGCGGGCCACCAGGTTGGCATCGATCGCCCACAGCTCGATCTCGAGTTCGATGATCTTGGCCTGCATCGGCTCGGGCAGCCGGGAGAACACCTCCTCGATCGGGTAGGGGGTGTTGATCAGCAGCACCGTCCCCGGACGGGCGAACTCCAGGACGTCCACCCGCTCCAGCACCGACCAGGCGTGGCAGCCGACGAAACCCGCCTTGTTGATCAGATACGGCGCCTCGATCGGCTTCGGGCCGAACCGCAGGTGCGAGACCGTCCGGGAACCCGACTTCTTGGAGTCGTAGACGAAGTAGCCCTGCGCGTAGGTGCCGGGCACCTCGCCAATGATCTTGATGGTGTTCTTGTTGGCGCCCACGGTGCCGTCCGAGCCCAGTCCGTAGAACACCGCCGAGACGGTCGCCGGATCCTCGATGTCGAGCTGCGGGTCGTAGGGCAGCGAGGTGTGGCTGACGTCGTCGTTGATCCCGATGGTGAACCGGGGACGCGGGTGGGCCAGCGCCAGTTCGTCGAAGATGCCCGCCACCATGCCGGGGGTGAACTCCTTGGACGACAGCCCGTAGCGTCCGCCAATCACCAGCGGGGGAACGATCCCTGAGGTCGGCCGAAGGTCGAGTCTCGAAGGGTCGCTCGACGGGGCTTCGCGACTCGACCCTGACGGGTCGACCTCAGCCACCGGTGAGGTCGGAAGGGGCCAGCGGCCGGCGGCGTAGGCCTCGCCGAGGGCGGAGGTGATGTCCAGGAAGAGCGGCTCGCCGCCGGAGCCGGGCTCCTTGGTGCGGTCCAGCACCGCGATGGTCCGCGCGGTGGCCGGGATCGCGGCCAGGATCTGCTCCACCGGGAACGGACGGTAGAGGCGCAGCTGCACCACGCCGACCTTCTCGCCCTGGGCGGTCAGGTACTCGACGGTCTTGCGGACGGTCTGGCCGCCCGAGCCCATCACCACGATCACCCGCTCGGCCTCCGGGTCGCCGTGGTACTCGACCAGCGAGTAGCTGCGTCCGGTCAGCTCGGCGAACTTGTCCATGGCCTCGCTGACCAGGCCGGGCACCGCGGCGTAGAACGGGTTCACCGTCTCGCGGGACTGGAAGTAGGTGTCGGGGTTCTGCGCGGTGCCACGGATGTAGGGGTGCTCGGGGGAGAGCGCCCGGCGGCGGTGGGCCCGGATCAGCTCCTCGGGCACCAACTCGAGCAGTTGCTCGTCGGTCAGCAGGTCGACCACGTTCACCTCATGCGAGGTGCGGAAGCCGTCGAAGAAGTGGACGAACGGGATCCGCGAGGTCAGCGTCGCCAGCTGGGCGATCGCGGCCAGGTCGTGCGCCTCCTGCGGGGAGGCCGAACAGAGCAGCGCGAAGCCGGTCTGCCGGACCGCCATCACGTCCTGGTGGTCGCCGTAGATCGACAGCCCCTGGGCGGCCAGCGAGCGGGCCGCGACATGGAAGACCGTCGAGGTGAGCTCCCCGGCGATCTTGTACATGTTCGGGATCATCAGCAGCAGACCCTGGCTGGCGGTGAAGGTGGTCGACAGCGCGCCACCCTGCAGGGCGCCGTGCAGCGCACCGGCGGCACCGCCCTCGGACTGCATCTCTACAACGGTAGGGATCATGCCGTACACGTTCGCCCGCCGCTGGGCCGACCACTCGTCGGCCAGCTCGGCCATGGTCGAACTGGGCGTGATCGGGTAGATGCTGCACAGCTCGTTCAGCCGGTAGGCGGCGGAGGCGGCTGCTTCGTTCCCGTCGATGATCGTCCGCATGATCAGATCTCCTCGATCATCTCGATGGCGTGTACCGGGCACTGCTCGTAGCAGGTCGCGCAGCCGGTGCACTTGTCGTAGTCGAACCGGTAGCGGAAGCCCTTGCCGAGCTTGATCACCGCGTCCTCCGGGCAGGCGCCCAGGCAGCCGTCGCACTCGAAGCAGTTGCCGCAGGAGAGGCAGCGGGAGGCCTCGGTGTGGGCCTGGTCATCGGCCAGCCCGCCGACGATCTCGTCGAAGTCGGCGATCCGCTGCTCGGGTTCCAGTTCGGGCTGGGTGGCGCTGCGGGCGTCCCCGAAGTACCACAGGTGCAGCTTCTCGAACTCGGCCAGGTCGTGCTTGGGGCGGTTGGGCGCCTCGCGTCCAGCCAGCCAGGCGTCGATCTGCCGGGCGGCTCGCTTGCCGTGGCCGACGCCGACGGTGACCGTCCGCTCGCTGGGGACGGCGTCGCCGCCGGCGAAGATGCCGGCCACCCCGGTCATCAGGGTGCGCGGGTCAACCTTGAGCACGTCGTGGTCGAAGCTCATGCCGGGGATCCGGCGGAGGAAGTCGGAGTCGGTCTCCTGGCCGAGCGCCAGGATGACGGTGTCGGCCTGCAGCTTCTCGAACCGGCCGGTGCCCACCGCGCGTCCGTTCTCGTCGAGTTCCATGATCTCGACGGTCAGATCCTCCTCGTCCACGCTGGAGATGGTGCGCAGCCAGTTCATCGTGACGCCCTCGCGGACCGCGCCCTCCTTCTCCTCCTCGTGGGCTGGCATCTGCTCCTCGGTGCGCCGGTAGATCACGATCGACTCTTCAGCACCGAGCCGCCGGGCCACCCGCGCGGCGTCCATCGCGGTGTTGCCGCCACCGTAGACCGCGACCTTCCGGCCGATGATCGGACGCTCGCCGCTGGCGACGCCGCGCAGGAAGCTGACCGCGTCCACGATCCGGCCGGCGTCCTGGCCGGGGATGTCGACGCGGCGGGAGAGGTGGGCGCCGATCGCCACGAAGCTGGCGTCGAAGCCGCCCTCGGCCTGGTCGGCCATCAGGTCCTTCACGCGGTAGTCCGTGACGATCCGGACGCCCAGGTCGACCAGCCGCTGCACCTCGGCGTCGAGCACGTTGCGGGGCAGCCGGTACTCCGGGATGCCGTAGCGCATCATGCCGCCGGGCAGCGGGGAGGCGTCCCGGATCTCGACCTCGTGGCCGGCCATCGCCAGGTGGTAGGCGGCCGACAGGCCGGACGGGCCGGCGCCGACCACCAGCACCCGGCGTCCGGAGGAGAACCGCGGCTTGGTGAAGCTCCAGCCCTTCTCGATGGCGAGGTCGCCGAGGTAGCGCTCGACGGAGTGGATGGAGACCGCGCCGTCCAGTTCGATGCGGTTGCAGGCGGTTTCGCAGGGGTGATAGCAGACCCGGCCGTGGATGGCCGGGAACGGGTTGTTCCTCACCAGCTCGCGCCAGGCTGCCTCGTCCTGGCCGGCCTTCACCAGCCGCAGCCACTCCTGGATGTTCTCCCCGGCCGGGCAGGCGCTGTTGCAGGGTGGCAGCAGGTCGACGTAGACCGGCATGCGCGAACGCACGGGGGCGACCCGTCCGCCCTCCGCGGCGAGATTGGGCAGCTGGGTGATGTCACGAGCCATGGTGGACCTCTGCTTGACCGGTGGGAATCCCTTGCCAATCTAGTCCGGCTAGGGGGTTCGCGCTGGCGGTTTGGAGAACTCGCAAGGAGGCTTTGACAAGGGGATTTATGCAACGGGTTGGGTGCGAAAACCAGCCGCCGTCCGTCCGGCTGCGGCCGGGCGCCCGGCCG
>JAEXCA010000115.1 GCA_023393755.1 Actinomycetes bacterium
ACCCGGGACGGTTCCGGCGCCACCGGGGACGGTTCCGGCGCCACCCGGGACGGTTCCGGCGCCACCCGGGACGGTTCCGGCGCCACCCGGGACGGTTCCGGGGCCAGCAGGAACCGTCCCCGGTGGTCCACCAGCGTCATCTCCGCGAAGGCGGGGATCTCGTGGCCGACCGTCGTCACGACCGCGGCGCAGCCAGTTGGCGAGCGGGCTCACGGGGTGTCCTCGTTGCCGTCCCAGTTGAGCATGCCGGCTCGGTTGCCCAGGGTGGCGGACGAGGCGGCGGCCTCGGCCTGCTGGCGCTGCTTCAGGGCTGAGTAGGTCTCGATCGCCACCGGGATGGGACGGCCGGAGGCCTCGCCGAAGGGACCCGAGTTGTACATGCCGGGGCCGCCCTCGTAGTCCAGCGAGCAGGCCAGCTCCTCCAGGTTGTGCGCCTCCTCGACGTGGGCCTTGGGAATGACGTAGCGGTCCTCGTACTTGGCGATCGCCAGCAAGCGGTACATCTGCTCCATGGCCTCGGGGGTCATCCCGACGGCGGCGGCCAGTTCGGCGTCCCGTCCGGTGCCCAGGGTGACGCCGCGCATGTAGGAGCGCATGGCGGCCAGCTTCTGCAGCACGTCGGTGACGATCCGGGTGTCGCCGGCGGTGAACAGCTCGGCCAGGTACTCCACCGGGATCCGCAGCGCGTCGATCGCGCCGAACAGGTTGCCGGGCGCCTCGGCGTCGTGGCCCTGTGACTTCAGCAGATCGACCACCGGCGACAGCGGCGGGATGTACCAGACCATCGGCATGGTCCGGTACTCCGGGTGCAGCGGCAAGGCGACCTTGAAGTGCTTGATCAGGGCGTAGATCGGCGACCGCTGGGCGGCGGCGATCCAGTCGTCCGGCATCCCGCCCGCCTTGGCCAGCGCGATCACCTCGGGATCGTGCGGGTCGAGCATCAGGTCCATCTGGGCCTCGTACAGCTCGTCCTCGGGCGCCGAGGCGGCGGCGGTGACCGCGTCCGGGTCGTAGAGGACGATGCCCAGGTAGCGGAGCCGTCCGACGCAGGTCTCGGAGCAGACCGTGGGCAGCCCGACCTCGATCCGCGGGTAGCAGAAGGTGCACTTCTCGGCCTTGCCGGAGCGGTGGTTGAAGTAGATCTTCTTGTACGGGCAGCCGGTGATGCACTGCCGCCAGCCGCGGCAGCGATCCTGGTCGACCAGCACGATGCCGTCCTCGGCCCGCTTGTAGATCGCGCCGGAGGGGCAGGACGCCATGCAGGACGGGTTCAGGCAGTGCTCGCAGATCCGCGGCAGGAAGAACATGAAGCTCTGCTCGTACTCGAACTTGACCTTGTCGTTGGCCTCCTTGCGGAGCTTCTCCACCACCGGGTCGGTGTCGCCGGTCTCGTGGACACCGCCGAGGGAGTCGTCCCAGTTCGCCGACCAGGTGATCTTGGTGTCCTCGCCGGTGATCAGCGACTTCGGCCGGGCCACCGGGAAGTCGTCGCCCAGCGGGGCCGAGATCAGGTTCTGGTAGTCGTAGGTCCACGGCTCGTAGTAGTCGCCGAGTTCGGGCTGGACGGGCGAGGCGAAGATGCTGAGCAGCTTCTGGAAGCGTCCGCCACTACGTAGTTTGAGGCCGCCCGACTTGGTCCGCACCCAGCCGCCGCGCCACTTCTCCTGATCCTCGTAGCGCCGCGGGTAGCCCAGCCCGGGCCGGGTCTCGACATTGTTGAACCAGACGTACTCGGTGCCGGCCCGGTTGGTCCAGGCCTGCTTGCAGGTGACCGAGCAGGTGTGGCAGCCGATGCACTTGTCGAGGTTCATCACCATGCCGACGTGTGCCATCACGCGCTTCAGCTTGCGGGCCATCAGTAGGTCACCTCCAGTGCTCCGCAGCAGCCACTCGCAGGCCGCGTCATAGTGTGGGAAATGGTGCGATGTCGCACCGTTTTCCACACCATGTGGGGCTGATGGGCCAGAAGGATCCAGAACATCAGTAGGTCACCTCCTGGGAGCGGCGGCGGACGGTGGAGACGATGTCCCGCTGCACGCCGGTCGGGCCGAGGTAGTTGAACGCGTAGGCCTGGTGGGCGTAGGCCCCGATCAGGTGGGTGGGTTTGACCAGGATCCGGGTGACCGAGTTGTGGATGCCGCCGCGCTTGCCGGTGGCCTCCGACTTCGGGACGTCGATGGTCCGCTCCTGGGCGTGCTGGACGTAGCAGATGCCGTCCGGCAGCTTGTGGGTCACCACCGCCCGGGCGACGAAGACGCCGTTGGCATTGGTCAGCTCGATCCAGTCGTTGTCGGCCACCCCGATCGACGTGGCGTCATTGACGCTCAGCCAGGCCTGCGGGCCGCCGCGTCCCAGGCTCAGCATGAACAGGTTGTCCTGGTACTCCGAATGGATCGACCACTTGTTGTGGACGGTGAGGTAGCGCAGCGTGATCGCCTTCTCGCCGGTCGGGCCGAGTTCGGGTTCGCCGAAGGCATGGGTCATGTCCAGCGGCGGACGGAAGGTGGGCAGCTGCTCGCCGGAGTCGATCATCCAGTCGTGGTCGAGGAAGAAGTGCATCCGTCCGCTCAGGGTGTGCCAGGGCTTGAGCCGCTCGGTGTTGATGGTGAATGCGGCGTAGCGGCGTCCGCCGGTCTCCGAGCCCGACCACTCCGGCGAGGTGATCACCGGCTGCGGCGCCTCCTGGGTCTGCTTGAAGGTGACGATCCGCTCCTCCTGGCCCTCGGAGAAGTCGGCCAGCTTGCGTCCGGTCTTGGCCTCCAGATCGTGGAAGCCGTAGGTGGCCAACTCGCCATTGGTGGTGCCCGAGCAGGTCAGGATCGCCTCGGCGAACCGGGCGTCGGTGTCGATCGCCGGCCGGCCCTGCCCGGCGCCGGTCGGCATCACGCCGTGCAGTTTGCCCAGCCGCTCGACGGCATGCTTCATGTCGTAGGTGATGTTCTTCACCGTGAAGCCCAGCCGGTCGGCCAGCGGGCCGACCGTGGCCAGCTTGTCGGCGATCGCGGTGTAATCGCGCTCCACCACCATCAGCGCCGGCAGGTTCTTGCCCGGGACGGCCGGCAGATCGGTGCCCCGCCAGTCGTAGACGTGCCCGCCGGGCTGGCTGATCTGGCCCGGGGTGTCGTGCTGCATCGGCACCGCGACGAGGTCACTACGGGTGTCGAGGCGTCCCTTGGCCAGCTGCGAGATCGCGTTCGCCAGCAGGGTGAAGAACTCGAAGTCGCTCTTGGCCTCCCAGGGCGGGTCGATCGCGGGGGTGAAGGCGTGCACGTAGGGGTGCATGTCGGTGGACGAGATGTCGTGCTTCTCGTACCAGGTGGCGGCCGGGAACACGATGTCGGAGAGCAGCGTGGTCGAGGTCATCCGGAAGTCGGCGCTGATCAGCAGGTCGAGCTTGCCCTCCGGCGCCTCGTCGCGGAACTTCACCACCGTCGGCCTGGCCTCGGCGGCGTGCTCGTTGGGCATCAGGTTCGAGCCGGTGCCGAGCAGGTGCTTGAGGAAGTACTCGTTGCCCTTGGCCGACGAGCCGAACAGGTTGGACCGCCACACCACCATGGTCCGCGGCCAGTTCTCCGGGGCGTCGATGTCCTCCAGGGCGGTGGTGAGCTTGCCCTGTTTGAGCTGGTCAGCGACCCAAGCGCCCACCGATTCGGCCTCACCCGCGTCGACCGCCGCCTTGGCCTGGTCCGCCAGGTCGAGTGGGTTGCGGTCGAACTGGGGGTAGAACGGCATCCAGCCCAGCCGGTGGCTGAGTGCCAGGGCGTCGGCGGTGTGCAGGCCGTCCAAGCTGCCGGTGGAGAGCGGCGACTTGACCCGGTCGGCGGAATAGCCGTCGGTGCGCCACTGGTCGGTGTGCATGTACCAGTAGCCGGTGCCGATCATGGTCCGCGGCGGACGGGACCAGTCCAGCGCATTGGCCAGGTTGAACCAGCCGGTCATCGGCCGGCACTTCTCCTGGCCGACGTAGTGCGCCCAGCCGCCGCCATTGCGGCCGATACAGCCGGTGAGCATGAGCAGCGCCATGATCGCCCGGTAGGTCACATCGGCGTGGAACCAGTGGCAGATGCCGGCACCGATGATGATCATCGTCCGGCCCTTCGAATCCTCGGAGTTCTTGGCGAACTCGCGGGCGATCCGAATGCAGGCCTCGGCCGGCACGGAGGTGATCTCCGCCTGCCAGGCCGGGGTGTACGGGGTGTTCACATCGTCGTAGTCGGCTGCCCACTGGCCGGGGAGGCCGTCGCGGCCCACGCCGTACTGGGCCAACATCAGGTCGAGCACGGTGGTGACCAGGTGGTCGCCGATCTGCAGCGCCGGGACGCCGCGGCGGATGATCGTCCCCTCGCCGCGGGGATCCTCGAAGCAGGGCAGCGCGATCTCGACGCCCTCGGAGCCCTCGACGTCGAGCAGGCTGAGCGCCGGCTTGAGGTCGCCCAGGTCGAGGTTCCAGCGTCCCTTGCCCTGCTCGTTGTACCGGTCACCCATGGTGCCATTGGGGACCACCGGTTGACCGGTGACGGTGTCCCAGAGCACGGTCTTGAAGGCGGCATCCGGACCGGGGTCGGCCTGGGCACCGTGGGGCACCGCACCAGACGATCCCTGAGGTCGCGCGGAGCGCGAGTCTCGAAGGGTCGTCGGAGGCTTCGAGACTCGGCCCTCCGGGCCGACCTCAGCCACCGACAGGTCTTCGGCGGTGAGGAACTTGGCGGCGGTCAGGCCGTGGCCGTCCGGGTGTTCGACCAGGGTGACCAGCATCGACAGGTCGGTGTACTGGGTGACGTAGTCGGTGAAGAACGGCACCTGCCGGTCGACGTAGTTCTCCTTCAGGATGACGTGGCCCATCGCCATTGCCAGGGCGGCGTCGGTGCCGGCCTGGGCGGGCAGCCACTCGTCGGCGAACTTCACGTTGTCGGCGTAGTCGGGGCTGACCGTGACCACCTTGGTGCCGCGGTAGCGGACCTCGGCCATCCAGTGGGCGTCCGGAGTGCGGGTGACCGGGACGTTGGAGCCCCACATCATCAGGTAGGTGGCGTCCCACCAGTCGCCGGATTCGGGGACGTCGGTCTGGTCGCCGAAGACCTGCGGGCTGGCCACCGGCAGGTCGGCGTACCAGTCGTAGAACGACGTCATCGCGCCACCGATCAGGTGGTTGAACCGGGTGCCAATGGCGTGGGACACCATGGACATGGCCGGGATCGGCGAGAACGAGACACAGCGGTCGGGACCGTAGGTCTTGATGGTGTTGACGTAGGACGCGGCGGCGATCTCGATCGCCTCGTTCCAGCTGATCCGCACCAGGCCGCCCTTGCCGCGGGCCTGCTGGTAGCGCTTCCGGGTCTCCGGGTTGCTCGAGATCTCCTTGAACGCGGCCACCGGGTCACCGCCGAGTCGGGCCTTGGCCTCGCGGTAGGCCTCCACCAGCACCGCCCGTCCGTAGGGGTAGCGGACGCGGGTGGGCGAGTAGGTGTACCAGCTGAACGCCGCGCCGCGGGGGCAGCCTCGCGGCTCGTACTCCGGCCGGTCCGGGCCGGTGGTCGGGTAGTCGGTCTGCTGGGATTCCCAGGTGATGATGCCGTCCTTGACGTACACCTTCCACGAGCACGAGCCGGTGCAGTTCACCCCGTGGGTGGAGCGAACCACCTTGTCATGGCTCCACCGGTCGCGGTAGAAGACGTCGCCCTGGCGTCCGCCCTCCCGGAAGACCGCCCGTCCGTCCTCGGTCTCGTCCCACTTGGTGAAGTAGCGGCCAAGTTTGAGCAAAGCATCGGCTGCCGGGCCGTCGATCTGGGCGCGCTCGGTCGTCATGGGTACTGCATATCACCGGGGACGGGCCCGCGTCCCGATTTTTTACAAAATGTTGGTGTTTTCTCCACGCCCGGTGAGTTCGCCGCTCAGGAAGGGCGTTTTCCGGCTGATTTCCGGTACGCCAGAGGGCCGTAAACCAGTGGTGGGGAGGCCCGGTCAGCCGCCGGCGAAGGGCGGCAGGACGTCCACCCGGGCGCCCGTCGGGAGCGGGACGGACGAGTCGGCGACCTGGCGGCCGTCCACCAGGATCGAGCAGCGGGCGAGCACCGTCGCCAGGGCCGGACGGTCGCTGCCGAGCCGGGCCAGCAGTTCGTCCACGCTGAGCGGGCCCGGGACCTCCTCGAGATGGCGGCCGGCGGCGTCGGCCGCGCCGGCGTAGAAGCGGACATCCATTCAGCCTCCGATGGAACTCATGGTGCGGACGGGCGGTTCGAAGTCCGGGTTGTCGATGCCGTGGCCGCGAGCCTTGGCCAGGTGGGCGCGCTGCCACAGTTCGCCCAGCTCAAGGTCGCCGGCCCCGTCCCGCAACGGCGTGCGCAGGTCGGTCTCGGTGCGGGCGAACAGGCAGTTGCGCACCTGGCCGTCCGCGGTCAGCCGGGTCCGGTCACAGCTGCCGCAGAACGGCCGGGTGACGGACGCGATCACGCCGATCCGGCCCCGGGTCCGGCCGTCGTCGTCCAGCACCTGCCAATCCTCGGACGGTGCCGCGCCGCGTCCCGGCAGCGGCACCAGCCGGTACCGCCGCTGCAGGTGGCCGAGCACCTCCTCGGCGGGCACCATCGCGGCCCGATCCCAGCCGTGCCTGGGCCCGAGCGGCATCTGTTCGATGAACCGGAGTTCGTAGCCGCGCTCCAGGCAGAACTCGGCCAGCGGCAGCACGTCAGCCTCGTTCACACCGCGCATCACCACGGTGTTGACCTTCACCGGACGCAGGCCCGCCGCCTCGGCGGCCGCCAGCCCGGCCAGCACCTCGGGCAGCCGGTCCCGGCGGGCGAGCGCGGCGTAGCGCTGCCGGTCCAGCGAATCCAGCGAGATGTTCACCCGCTGCAATCCGGCGGCGCGCAACTCGTCGATCCGCGCGTCCAGCCCGATCCCGTTCGTGGTCAGCGCCACTTCAGGCGGCCCCCCGCGCCGGGTGCGGAACTCACGCACGGCGGCGATGATCGGAGCCAGGCCCGGACGCAGCAGCGGCTCGCCCCCGGTGAACCGGACGGTGTCGACGCCGAGCAACTCCACCGCCACCCGCACCAACCGGACGATCTCCGGATCGGTGAGAATCGTCCGTCCGGGAAGCCAGGCCAGCCCCTCGGCGGGCATGCAGTAGCTGCAGCGCAGGTTGCAGCGATCGGTCAGTGACACCCGCAGATCGCGGGCCACTCGACCGTGGGCGTCACGCAACCCGGTCAACGGCTGGGTGGTGAGCGTCACGGTCGGTCCCCGATCAATCTGTCGAAGTCCCTGCCACGATAGTGCGACATTGTTACGATTGTCTCGTATAAATCAGGGGAGCGCTGAATGACGGTGACACGCGAACGGGTCCGTCGCTCCGGCCTGGGCCCAACCCGCGCGGAGGTGCTCGCCGAACTCCGATCCGCCGGCATCGCCCTGACCGTGACCGACATGGCCGAAGCCGTGGAACTGCACCCCAACAGCGCCCGCTTCCACCTCGATGCCCTGGTCGATCAGGGCCTGGCCCAGCGCGAGGACGAGCAACGCGACCGTCCGGGTCGTCCGCGGGTGCTCTACCGCGCGACACCCCATCAACTGTCGGAAACCGAGTCGCTGCAGAGCGTCGCCCGGGTGCTGATCCGCCACCTCGGCCGGATCGAGGGCGGCTCCGGCGAGCAGGCCGAGGCCGCCGGACGGATGTGGGGCGAGGAACTGGCCGCCGCCACCCCCGAGGTGCCGCCGCTGCAGCGGGTGATCTCGACCCTGGACTCGCTGGGCTACGAACCCCGTCCGGAGCAGGACGACGAGGTGATCGTGCTCACCCCCTGCCCGCTGCGGGCGCTGCTGGACGAGGCCGGCTCGGGCGGATTGCCCTCGGTCTGCCGGCTGCACCTCGGCCTGATGCGCGGACTGGTCGCCGACGACCCGGGTTACACCGTCACCGACCTGGAGGCGCTGGTCACCCCGGACACCTGCATCGCCCGCCTGCAACGCCGTCCCGTTCCGGCATGAGCATCCCACGAAGTTCCTCTCCTCCGCTACGCTCCCCCGAACAACTCCGCGGGGACCCCGCATGACCACCCCACGAAGTTCCTCTCCTCCGCTGCGCTCCCCCGAACAACTCCGCGGGGACCCCGCGTGAGCGGCCGATCCCGTCCGGTGACCGGATCCGGCGTCGTCCGGCATCGCAGGCGTTCGGTACCGACCACGACGCCAGGTGGCCGAGCCCGGGTCCGGCTGTGATCCGCGTCAAGCTCACCGCGGAGGAGTACCGGGACGAACTCCTCGCGCTGGTCTCCCCCCGTCCCATCGAGCGGGTGCCGCTGGACGACGCGGCCGGACGCGTGCTCGCTGGCGAGGTCAGTTCGGCGGTGCCCAACCCCGCCTTCACCAACTCGGCGATGGACGGCTACGCGGTGCGCGCCGTGGAGGTGGCGGCACCCCCCGTCCGCCTGAAGGTGGTCGCCGATGTCCCGGCCGGGAGCAGCGCCGATCCGGCCTTCGGGGCGGGCGAGTGCGTCCGGATCATGACCGGCGCACCGCTGCCCAGCGCCGCCGACACCGTCGTCCCGGTGGAGGACACCGACGGCGGCACCGCGGTGGTGGAGATCCGGGCGGCCGAGGCCGGCCGGCACGTCCGCCGGGCCGGGGAGGACTACCCGGCGGGTCAGGTCGTCGCCACCGCCGGCCTCCGGATCACACCGGGCGTGCTGGGCGCCATCGCCGCGGCCGGCGCCACCTCGGTGGCGGTCCGCAGGTCGCCGGTGGTCGCGGTCTGCGCGACCGGGGACGAACTGGTCTGCGACGGCAGCGACCTGGCGCGCGGCCAACTGTACGACTCGAACTCCCACGTGCTCGCGGCAGCGCTGCGACGGGACGGCGCCAGGGTGGTCCGCGGCCGGCCGGTCCCCGATCGTCCGGACGCGCTGGCCGCCTGGCTGGACCAGGTCGCTCCCGCGGCCGAGCTGATCGTCGTCACCGGCGGCGCCAGCGTGGGCGCCTACGACGTGGTGCGCGATCTGCTGACCGAACGGGCCGGCGGAGTGTTCCGGCACGTCAAGGTGCAGCCGGGCAAGCCGCAGGGCTGGGCGCGCTGGGCGGGGACGCCGGTGATCGCGCTGCCCGGCAATCCGCTGTCGGCCTCGCTGTGCTACGAGTTCTTCGTCCGCCCGGTGGTGGAACGGCTGCTGGGCGCGTCAGGCCCGGCCGAGCTGGTCGCCGTGGCGGCGGCGGACTGGGGCTGCCCGCCCGGCCGGATGCAGCTGCTGCCGGTGCGGCTGGGCAGCGCCGCGGACGGCCGCCTGCTGGCGACCCCCGTCCATCACCGCGGTTCGGCCTCTCATCTGACCTCAGCCCTGGGCGGCGCGGACGGGTTCGGGATCGTCCCCGCCGAGGTCGATCGGGTGAGCGCCGGCGACCTGCTGCGGGTGCGGTTGTTCGGGTGATCGAGTTCGACGCGATCATCCTGGCCGGTGGCCGCGGCAGCCGGCTGGGTGGCCTGCGCAAACCCGAACTCACCCTGGCCGGCCGCCGGCTGGTCGACCGCGCCCTGGACGCCGTGGACGGTGCCCGGCGGATCGTGGTGGTGGGCGGCCCCCCCCAGGCCCCCCGCCGCGCCCCCCCCCCCGCGGG
>JAEXCA010000164.1 GCA_023393755.1 Actinomycetes bacterium
CCTGCTTCGGGCCGATCAGCCTGGGCCTCCTGCGCGAGGCGACCGGAGCATGGACGATCCCGCTGCTGACGCTCGCCGCGACCGTCGTCCCGGGCGTGATCGCCGGCTGGTTCGCCTGTCGTCCTCGGTTCGTGGAGGACTCCACGCCGCGGTGACGATCCGCCGCACTGGCATGCGCCGGACGACCTCATGAACTCCCCCGCGAGTGGGAACTGTCGAGCCTTGACGACAGGTCCAGGTTCGATTCCTGCGAGTTGGCGCCGCCCTTCAGCCCCGCTGACGTCTGCGCAACAAGCCGACAGTTCCTTACTCCCTCCGCTACCGTCGGCAGCATGGGCACCCTGCTGCATCGGTTCACGGTCAAGCCCGGCCACCTCGACCAGTGGCTGGCGATCTGGCCGGACGAGGTCGCGCTGCGGCGCCGGCACGGCTTCACAGTCCACCTGGGGTTCGTCGAAACCGACGCCGAGCCCAAGGTCACCTGGCTGTACTCCCACCCCGAACCGACGGTGGCCCAGGCAGCCCTGGAAGCCGACCCCGCGTTCCCGGAGCTGGTCCACCGGAAGGCCGGCCACGTGTTCCGCAACACCACCATCCGTCCGGTCGACGTCGAGATCATGACCGAACCCGGCGAACCTCCTCGGACGGTGATCATGCGGCGCTACTCGATCACCGGCTCCTGGGATGAGTTCCTGGCGATCTGGCGACGGATCGTCCCGGTACGGGAAAGGCACGGGTTCCCCTGCCTGTTCGCGGTCGCCGATCGGCCCAGGGAGCTGTTCACCTGGGCGTTCGGTTTCGACGGCGCCTGGGAGGGGTTCGCCGAGGCGCAACGTCCCTACTACCACGACCCCGAGCGGGTGGCGCTGCGTGGAGTGTTCGACTATCTGGCCGACTACGCGATCCATCCGGCGAAGCAGCTTCCGCTCGACTGAGGCGCAGTTGGCAGAACCCGCACTTCCGACTGTCGGAACCCCGCGGTAGAAAGGGACCATGCTCTTCGCGGACGTGGTGCGAGCCTCGCAACAGGTGGCGGCGACCAGCGCGCGCAACGGCAAGATCGCGGTGCTGGCCGACCTGCTCGCCCGTGCCGAGCCCACCCAGGTCGAACTGCTCGCCCACTTCCTGGCCGGGCGGCTGCGGCAGCGCCGTACCGGGATCGGGTGGCGGTCGCTGACCGGCTTCCCGGCCGCCGAGCAGCCGAGCCTCACCATCACCGAGGTGGACGATGCCCTGGCGCAGCTGGCCGGGCTGGCGGGCACCGGTTCCCAACTGGCCCGGCAGGCCGGGCTGGCCGAGTTGATGGGGCGGGCCACCGCCGAGGAACAGCGCTTCCTCGGTGGGCTGATCGTCGGCGAGACCCGGCAGGGCGCGCTCGAGGGTGTCCTGCTGCAGGCGATCGCCCGCGCCTTCGACGTTCCCCTGGAGTTGGTCCGGCGGGCGGCGATGCTGAGCGGCTCCGTCCCCGCCGCGGCGGCAGCTGCCACCGGCGGCAGCCACGCGCTGGCGGCGATCGGCCTGGAGGTCGGACGCCCGGTGCTGCCCATGCTCGCCTCCAGCGCACCGACCGTCGCCGAGGCGCTCGCCAAGCTGGGTGACAGCCCGGTCGCGGTGGAGGCGAAGCTGGACGGGATCCGGATCCAGGCCCACAAACGCGGGGACGAGGTCGGCGTCTACTCCCGCAGCCTGGACGACATCACCGTCCGGCTGCCCGAGATCGCCGCGGCGGTCGCCGCGCTCCCCTGCCGCAGCTGCGTGCTCGACGGGGAGGCACTGGCCCTCGATCCGGACGGCCGGCCACGCGCCTTCCAGGAGACCGCCGCCCGCAGCGCCTCCGCCGCCGAGCCGGACGGGGTGGCGCTCAGCCCCTACTTCTTCGACCTGCTGGAGGTGGACGGCGTGGATCTGCTGGACCAGCCCACCAGCGTCCGGCACTCCCGGTTGGCCGACCTGGTGCCGGCCGGGCAACGGGTGGAGCGCATCGTCACCGCCGAGTTGGGCGAAGCCGAGGACTTCTCCCGCCGGGTGCTCGCCCAGGGCCACGAGGGGGTGGTGATCAAGGCGCTCGACCTGCCCTACGAGGCCGGACGCCGCGGCGCCGGCTGGGTGAAGGTGAAGCCGGTCCTCACCCTCGACCTGGTGGTGCTGGCGGTGGAGCGCGGCAGCGGGCGACGCCGGGGCTGGCTCTCCAACATCCACCTCGGCGCCCGCGACCCGGCCACCGGCGGCTTCGTGATGCTCGGCAAGACCTTCAAGGGGATGACCGACGAGATGCTGGCGTGGCAGACCACCCGGTTCGAGGAACTGAAGGAGGAGGACGACGGCTGGGTGGTCACCGTCCGTCCGGTGCAGGTGGTGGAGATCGCCTTCGACGGCGTCCAGCGCTCACCCCGCTACCCCGGCGGGCTGGCGCTGAGGTTCGCCCGGGTGATCCGCTATCGGGACGACAAGAGCGCCGCCGAGGCCGACACGATCGACGCCGTACGTTCCCTGGCCCACTGGGCCTGACGCAGTCGAACCTCTCCTCCACGCCCTCGAGTTCGACCGGCAGGACTCCCGTCCGCCCGGTCTCCCAAGCTCGACCGACGGTACCGCGGGATTCCGCGGGGGATCCGGCTACGCGGGGTTCTCGGCGTACCGGGTGGAGACCCTGGCGCACTCCTCGCACACCGAGGCGGGGATCAGCCCCCAGGCCATCAGGCGGGCGAAGATCCAGCAGCCGAGGCAGAAGCCCAGGAATGCCTCCAGGCCGGAGGCGAGCACCAGGATGCCCAGCAGCACGGCGGGCCCGGCGAACGAGCCGGTGGTGAACCACAGCACGGCGGCCAGTCCGGTCACCACGGTGCCGATGCCCTGGGCGAACCGCTTGGGCGGGCCGGGCACCGGCCGTGGCGCGCCCAGCCGGGGCGCGATCACGTGGACGGCGAGCCGGCCGAGCGGGCTGTAGCGCGGCCCCCAGCCGAGCCGCAGCGCGAAGCCCACGAACAGCACCACGGTCAGCCAGTACCAGCCGGTCACCAGGGTGAACACCGACAGCAGGAAGACGCCGAGCGCAACCGAGCGGGCGGCCCACTCGTTCACCGGGTTCGGGAAGTGGAACGGGCTGCGGCGCGGCAGCTTCACGTCGCCGACGGGAGTGGTGTTCATCACAGGCTCCCTTCCAGGTCGGTGATGTCCAGCGCCGGCAGGCCGTGGACGGGGTAGCTGACCGGTCTGGCCGGTACCCCGGCGACCGTGGTGTAGGGCGGGACGTCCTCGAGCACGACGCTGCCCGCGCCCACCTTCGCACCCTCGCCGACCCGGATGTTCCCGAGCACCTTGGCACCGGCGCCGATCATCACCCCACGTCCGATCTTGGGGTGCCGGTCGCCGCCGACCTTGCCGGTGCCGCCGAGGGTGACCTCGTGCAGCATCGAGAAGTCGTCCTCGACCACGGCGGTCTCGCCGATCACCACCGAGGTGGCGTGGTCGAACATGATCCCCTTGCCGATCCGGGCGCCGGGGTGGATGTCCACGGCGAAGACCTCGGAGATCCGGCTCTGCAGGTAGAGCGCTAGCTGCGCGCGTCCCTGCGTCCAGTAGTAGTGGGCGGCGCGGTAGGCCTGCAGCGCGTGGAAGCCCTTGAAGTAGAGCAGCGGGGTGGCGTAGCCGCGGGCGGCCGGGTCACGGCTGACGATCGCGCGCAGATCCTCGCGGACCGCGACGCCGATCGAGCGGTCGTCGGCGAAGGCGTGGCCGAACAGCTCACGCAGCCGTTCGGCCGGGACGGACGGGCTCGCCAGCTTGTCGGCCAGCAGGTGGCTGAGGGCGTCCTCGAGGTGTTCGTGGTCGAGGATGGTGGTCCGGAGGAACTCGCCGAGCGCGGGTTCGACGACCGCGTCGGCTGCCACCTCCTCCCGGATGCGATTCCAGATCTGGAGGTGGGACACGGATCGGCTTCCCTTCGGGGATGCGGACGACGCGGCGGACGGGTGGGTGGTGGTCATGGGTGAGTCCTAACGAGTGAGGTGGGGCGGACGAGGTCAACGCCGCGGGGCCGGTTGTCAGGTCAGCAACAGCGACAACACAGCATTCGACAGCCCATCCCCACCGGGAGGCTCGTGTCGAAGCTCGTACTCACGAGGACGAGTGTACCTGCCGCCCAACGGTGCTCACCAGTGGCGTCTCAGCCGGCCGTCAGGACTCGCAACCGGTCGACGTCCCTCCGACGGGTTCGATCTCCCGGTCGAGCGTGATCAGGTTCGCCAGCTGTTCCGGCGTGATCGGCCGGCTGTCGCCGCCCACACCCCGCCACCGCGCTGACCGTGATCAGGGCTGCGGGGACAGCTGGGCGTGATAGCGGGCGGTGTCCGCCACCGAGGCGGCACCGGGCGACCACTGGCCGATCGCGGCGCAGGCGGTCGCCATCCCCCACCGGACGGCCTCGGGGAAGGAGGATCCGGTTTCCAGCGCGGCGACCAGTCCGCCCATGAAGGCATCGCCGGCGCCGATCGGGTTGCGCACGTCGACGGTGAGACCGGCGAGCTTGCCGGTCCGGTCGGGCGTGGCCCAGGCCACGCCGGCCGCCCCCGCGGTGACCACCACGTGCGCCACGCCGCGGGAGTGGAGCTTGATCGCGGCCAGCTCGGCGCGATGCAGGGCGCCGGCTCCCACCTCCACCGGCTCGGCCGCGTTGCCGCCGAGCACGGCTTCGGCCTCGGCCAGGTTCGGTGTGATCAGCGCGGGACGTCCGGCGATCCCGGCGGTCAGCCAGTCCGGGCCGGTGTCGAGCGCCAGGCGTCCGCCGGCCCGTCCGATCCGGCTGGCGAGGCTCGTCACCTCGGCGGCCTCGACCCCGGGTGGGAAGCTGCCCGAGCAGATCACCCAGCCCCCGGGGACCACCCGTCCGACCACCGCGGCGACGAACTCCTCCCAGCGCTCCGGCGCCACCCGGGCACCGGTGCCGTTGATCACCGTGACCCGCGCGTCGTCCTCGTAGACCAGGACGGTCTCGCGCACCTCGCCGGGGTAGCGGTGGAGCACCGCCCGCATACCCTCGGCCGCCAGCATTCCCTCGTACCAACCCGAGCCCTTGTCGGGCAGCAGGACGTGGACCTCGGGCCAGGCACCGTTGGCGCGCGCCCCGCGGGCCGCCGACACCGCCTTGCCCGCCGGGAAGGCCTTGTTCTCCCGGGCCCGCAGCACGCGCCCGGGTTCCAGGGCGGCCAGGAAGACCTGCCGGTCGATGGTGGGGTTGGGACAGACCACCAACACCTGAGCCTCCCGCGTGTCCGATTGTGCGGCCAACCTGTCACAGCCGCGGCAGCAGCGTCAATCGAGACCCGCCCCGCGGGCCGACGTCAGCCGCCCTCTTCCGGCCGGGGCGAATGGCGCTCGTCCCGCGCTGGTCGCTACCCGGCGGCGTCCGGGAAGACGACGCAACCGGACGGGTCGATCCTGACCGGCACCTCCGCGCCCGGAAGTTCGGTGGTGCGGAGTTCGGCGGGGTCGCCGGTGGGCAGTCGGACGGTCACGTCGTGGCGGCCGCGACCGGGCTTCACCTCGAGCACCGGGACGGTGAGGCCGGCCGGGTCGACCACCAGCCCGTCGGGCCCGAGCGCCACCCGGCCGGTCACCTCGCCCGGCCAGCCCAGCGCGCGGGCCCCCGCCGCGGTGAGGATCGGACCGTAGCCCAGGAAGCGGGCCACCTCGAGGTCGGCCGGGTGCCGCCACAGGTCGGCCGGCGGGGCGAACTGCAGCAGCCGTCCCTGGGAGAGCACCGCGATCCGGTCGGCGATGGCGAAGGCCTCGTCCTGGTCGTGGGTGACGTAGAGCGCGGGGGTCCCGGTGGCGCGCAGGGTGTGTTCCAGGACGCCGACCAGGTGCTCGCGCAGGCCGCGATCCAGCGCGGAGAGCGGCTCGTCCAGCATCAGCAGCCGCGGATGGGGAGCCAACGACCGGGCCAGCGCCACCCGCTGGGCCTGGCCGCCGGAGAGGGCGGTGACCGGACGGGGACCGTAGCCCTCCAGGCCCACCAGGGCGAGCAGTTCCTCCACCCGGGCGGCCCGGGCCTCGCGATCGAGCTTGATCAGCGCGTAGCCGACGTTGCCCGCCACGGTCAGGTGCGGGAACAGCTGGCCGTCCTGGAACATCATGACGAAGCCGCGCTTGTGCACCGGCACGGCGGTGATGTCCTCACCGTCCCAGCTGATCGTCCCGCTGACCAGTGGCTCCAGCCCGGCGACCGCCCGCAGCAGCGACGACTTGCCCGAGCCGGAGGCGCCCAGCAGGGCGACGACCTCGCCCGGGCCGACCCGCAGCGACACCCGATCGACCGCGGTGACCGGGCCGTACCTCACCACCGCATCGGTGACCTGCAGTCCGCTCACCACGGGTTGACCTCCTTGGGACCGAGCCATTCCGCAACCGCCATCACGGTCGCGGTCAACAGTGCCAACAGGACGGCGGCCGCCATCGCCATCCCGAAATTCTCCGCGCCGGGCCGCGAGATCAGCCGGTAGATCACCACCGGCAGGGTGGGACGGTCCGGCCGGGCCAGGAAGGACGTCGCGCCGAACTCGCCCAGCGAGGTGGCGAAGGCGAAGCCGATCGCCAGGCCGATGCCGCGCAGCGCGAACGGCAGGTCGATGGTGAGGGTGATCCGGCGCGACCCGGCGCCCAGCGTGGCGGCCGCCTCGTGCAGCCGCGGGTCGATCGCCCGCAGGGTGGGCAGCAGCGTCCTGACCACCAGCGGCAGCGCGACCAGCGCCTGGGCGATCGGGATCAGCAGCCAGGACGAGCGCAGGTCGAACGGCGGACGGTTGAGGGTGATCAGGAAGCCGAAGCCGACGGTGACCGCCGAGACCCCGAGCGGCAGCATGAACGCCGAGTCGGCGAAGCCGAGCACCCAGCGTCCGATGGACGAGGCGGGTCGACGGGAGAGCACGTAGCTGACCAGCAGGCCCAGGCTGAGCGCCAGCACGGTGGCCGCGGTGGCGAGGCCGAGAGAGTTCCACAGCGCCTGCCAGACGCTCACCGTCGTCCCGTCCGCCCGGCCGACCAGGGCGGCGTAGTTGTCCAGTCCGAAGCCGTGGGTGGTGGTGAACGAGCGGACCACGAGGCTGGCGATCGGTGTCACCAGCAGCCCGAGGACGACGGTCGCGGTCACCGCGACGACCGGCCAGTCGGCGTGGCGCAGCGGGGTGTCGACCGGGTTGCCCAGCAACCGCAGCGCCCGCTCGGAACGCGCCCGGGCGCGGTTGGCGACCAGCAGGGACGCGGTCACCACGATCAACTGCAGAATCGACAGCGCGGCGGCGGCCGGCAGGTCGAGCAGTTGGGTGGTCTGGTACCAGATCTCGGTCTCGATGGTGCCCCACCACACCCCGCCCATCACCAGCACGACCCCGAAGGCGGTGGCGCAGAACAGGAAGGTGAGCGCCGCGCCGGAGGCGATCGCCGGCGCCAACGCGGGCAGCGTGACGGTGGCGAAGACTCGCGGCCCGGAGGCTCCCAGGGTGCGGGCGGCGTCCTCGGCCCGCGGGTCGAGCCGGGCCCAGAGCGTCCCGACCGTCCGGACCACCACCGAGTAGTTGAAGAACACCAGCGCCGCCACGATGCCGGCGAAGGATTCCTGCATCCCCAGCCAGCCCAGCGGCCCGGTCGGGGCCAGCAGCGAACTGAACGCCACCCCGACCACGACGGTGGGCAGCACGAACGGGACGGCCACCAGGGCGCGCAGCAGTCGCCGTCCGGGGAAGCGGCGGCGGTAGAGCAGGAACGCGCCCGGGACACCGAGCAGCACCGCGACCGCCGTGCCGGCCGCGGCCTGGCCGAGGGTCTGCCCGACGATCCGCCAGGTCCGCGGGGAACTCAGGACACTCTGCACCCCGGCCAGGCTGAACGCCCCGCTGCCGCCCAGAAAACCCCGGGCGACCAGCGCCGTCACCGGCCAGGCGAAGAAGATCGCCAGGAACCCCAGCGGAACGACCGCCGCCAGCCCCCAGACCCATGGCGACCCGCCGAGCCCGCGGCGGGTGGTGTAGTCGGTCACCCCCCGGCCCCCGCCCGACAGAAACCGGGCAGCACAGACCACTCGCGTGCATAGCGCACGCGCCTCCCCGGATTCACCCGGTTTGTGTCGGCCGGCTCGTGGCGAGAGCCCCGCCCCGGCCCGGGCCCGCCGGGAACCGTCCACGTCGGGTCCCCCGATGCGCCCGGTGGGGTGGCCCGGCGACCGGCCTCACCTCCCTGACAGAAACCGGGCAGCACGGGCCAGTCGCCTGCACAATGCACCCCACTGGCCGGCATCACCCCGGTTGTGTAGCCCAC
>JAEXCA010000168.1 GCA_023393755.1 Actinomycetes bacterium
CCCCCCCCCCCCGCGGGGGCCCTCGGCGGTTGGGCCCCGACGCGGCACGGACACTGCTCGCCAGGGCAGGGTTTGTCGCTACAGCTCCGCGCCGTTGGAGGCGATGACCTTCCGGTACCACGCGAAGGAGTCCTTCTTGAACCTCCGGTAGGTTCCGTTGCCGTAGTCGTCGGCATCGACGTAGATGAAGCCGTAGCGCTTCCGCATTTCGTTGGTACCGCAGCTGACCAGGTCGATGGCCGTCCAGGGGGTGTAGCCCAGGATCTCCACGCCGTCGCCGATTGCCTCGCCCATCGCCGCGATGTGCTGACGGAGGTAGTCGATGCGGTAGGGGTCGTGGACGATGCCCTCCTCGTCCGGACCCTGGTCCATCGCGCCCAGGCCGTTCTCCAGGACGAACAGGGGCACCTGGTAGCGGTCGTAGAGCCGGTTGAGGGTGATGCGCAGGCCCAGCGGGTCGATGGGCCAGTTCCACTCGGTCGTCGGGACGTGGGGGTTGGGTTCGGAGTCGACGAGATTGCCCGACACCCGCTGCCCGGACGGGTCGTGTCTGGCCACATACGTGCAGTAGTAGCTGAACCCGATGAAGTCGGCCGTGTTCTCCCTGATCACCGCCGCGTCCTCCGACGAGATCTCGAGCTCGACCTCGCGCTCGGCGAACACCCGCTTCATGTAGCGCGGGTAGCTGCCTCGCACCGACACGTCCAGGAAGTAGGTGTTCAGCTGATCGTCGCGCAGGGCGGTGAACTGGTCCTGCGGGGCGCAGGTCGCGGCGTAGTTCTCCAAGCGGGCGATCATGCAGCCGAAGCGGATGTCGGGACGTACCGTGCGGCCGTGCCAGGTGATCCGTGCCGCGGCCACGAACTGGTGGTGCAGCGCGGTGAACTGGGCGGTGGCGAGGTTGGCCGACGTCATCCGCTCCTCGAGGATCCCGGCACCGATGTACGGGGAGAAGACGGTCATGTTGAGTTCGTTGAAGACGACCCAGTACTTCACCTCGTCGTGGAACTCGTCGAGGATGGTGGTTCCGTACTTGACGAACAGGTCGATCGTCTCCCGCGACTCCCAGCCGTTGAGCCGGTCGACCACCTCAACCGGCATCTCGTAGTGGCTCATGGTGACCAGTGGCTCGATGCCGTACCTGGCGCACTCGGCGAAGACCCGATGGTAGAAGTCGAGACCGGCCTGGTTCGGCTCCGCCTCGAATCCGGTCGGGAAGATCCGCGGCCAGCTGATCGACAGCCGGAACACCTTCAGGCCCAGCTCCGCGAAGAGCCGGATGTCCTCGACGTAGTGATGGTAGAAGTCGACGCCGCGACGCTTCGGGAAGTTCCCTGGGGCCGATCCGTCCTTGAAGCGGTCGAACTCCGTGGCGTCGACGTCGGTGGTCTGCAGGCGGCGTCCGGGTCGCTCGTCCTTCTCGAAGAAGGGAACGACGTCGAAACAGCTCATGCCTTTCCGCCCTGGTCGTAGCCTCCCTCCACCTGGTTGGCGGCGGTGGCTGCTCCCCAGAGGAAGCCGTCGGGGAATGTCGTGGTCACGCTGATTGTCCTTTCGTTGAAGCCTGGTTCGGGGTGCTGGCGGCGGCCGGCGTGGCGTAGGGAACGGTCACTCGTGCGACGGACGTCCGGCGGCTGACCCGGTGACCGCTCGGTACGAGTTGCTCCTCATTGGCCGGTTCGGTGTTGGTGAGCGCGAGGATGACCGTGTTGTCCACGCCACGCCGGCGGAGGTCGTCGAGGTCGACGACGAGCAGTTCGTCCCCGGCGTTGACCAGTTGCCCCTGGCGGACCTTCACGTCGAACGGCGCTCCACCGAGCTTGACGGTGTCGATTCCGATGTGGAGCAGGATCTCGACCCCATCACTGGTCTTCAGCCCAACTGCGTGTTTGGTCTCCGCGATCAGGGTCACCTCTGCGCTTGCGGGGGCGATGATGGAGCCGTTCCTTGGGCTGAACGCCATCGACGGACCCATCAGCTGGCCGGAGAAGACGGCGTCCCCGACCTGGCTGAGATCCACCACCACGCCGTCCGCCACGGGGGCGTGAAGGACGAGGCGGCCGTCGACACTGACGCCCCGGGCAGCCTGCTCGGTGTCATGGGCGGACTTGTCCCGCCACCAGACCGCGGTGACGGCGAAGGCGGCAGCGAAGGCGCCCAGCGCCGCCAGCAGGATTCCCACCAGCGAGCTACCCCCGGCCGGATCGAGATAGGTGGGGATGGAGAGGATGCTCGGCATGGCGTAGGCGTAGGCGCGCACCCCGAAGAGATAGCCGAGCGCGCCACCGGTGCCGGAACCGATCAGGGCAGCGATGAAGGGCTTCTTGAGCGGAAGGTTGACTCCGAACAGGGCCGGCTCGGTGATGCCGATGAACGCGGTGATGCCGGTCGAGAGGGCGGTTGCCTTCAGGTTGGTCTCCCGCGCCTTCACGAAGACGGCCGTGGCGGCGCCGGAGATGGCCATGGTCTGGAAGAAGAAGAGCGGCAGGATGTAGTCATAGCCGGTGGCCTGGAGGCTCCCGATGATCATCGGGCCGAGCACCTGGTGCATCCCCAGCAGGACAAGCGCGGGAAGGGAGGCGCCGACGACCGTGCTCGCGACGAACCCGGAGGCCTCGAAGATCCAGGTGATGCCTCCCCCGAGGGCGTTGCCGGCGTAGTAGCCGAGCGGTCCGAGCGCGATCAGCGTGATGGGAATGACGATCAGCAGGCTGAGCAGTGGCACGAGAATGATCCTGAGCGCCTTCCGAACGACCTGGTCGAGGAGGCGATGGACGTGGCTGAGCAACCACACCGCCAGAAGGATCGAGATGACGGAACTCGCGTAGCTCATGAGGGGAGTGAGAGCGGTCCGAAGGCCAGCGAGGTCGTGCCGTCCGCCAGGCCGTTCATCACGGTCGGGTACAGCAGGCTGCCGGCGACCACGATCGCCAGATACTCGTTGGTCTTGAGGCGACGGGCCGACGAGACCGCGAGGAGGAACGGCAGGAACCAGAACGTGGCGTCCGCGATGATGTTGAGCAGGGCGTAGAGCGGGCTGTCGACGCTTACCCAGCCCAGCGTCGTCAGCAGGGCTTTGATGCTCTTCATCATGCCGCCGCCCACCAGCGCCGGCAGGATGGGAACGAAGACCCCGCCGAAGAAGCCTGTGATTCGGTCGAGGATCGAGCCCTTCGCGGAGACGCCGGTGCGGGAATCCCCTGCCGCGCCATCCGATTCATAGTGGGTCATGAAGTTGTCGAAGGCATTCTTGACGTCCGGGCCAATGATGACCTGCAACTCGCCGCCGCTCATCTGGGCGCCACCGGCTCCCGGTAGACGGCCGATCTTCGCGGTGTCGATGCCGCTGGCGTCCTTCAACTCCAGGCGAAGTCGAGTGATGCAGTGGTAGACCTGCGTGATGTTCCCCGACCCGCCGACCTCCTTCAGCAACTGAATGGACAGCGGATCGTAGTTGGTGATTGCCATTTCTCTCCTTCTCAACAAAAAACCCCGCTCTCCATCGAAGGAAGAAGCGAGGTCAAGCCAACTGAATGTAACTCCCGGTATGAAGTTGTCGCGGGTTTGTGGACCCGTCCTTTACGTCGTGCGAGGCGGCCCCAGACCGGAGGTGAAGTCGTGGATGTAGATGAGGAGGTATCCCCGCTCGGCGTCGCCCACCTCCCTGGCGAAGGCGCCCCGCAGATAGCCGCAAATGCTGTCGACGGTGTCCCGCGTGAGCGCCGAGGCCTGCTGGTACACCACGTGGAAGAGGTCCGTGTGGGTGTCCTCCAGACCGGTGTCGGGTTGCTGCATGCGGTTGATGAGGAACCGGAGGTGTGTCACGACCCGCGAGTACTTCAGCGTGGTCCGGTCGAGCGGCCGGTTCAGTCGGTACTCGAGGATGCTCACCACCTTGGGGACGTGCTCGGTGGCATCCATCGTGGAACGGATGCCCTGGGCGTCCTGGTTGTTGATGAAGTGGAGTGCGATCGCGGTCGCCTCCGCGTGTGGCACCACGAGCCTCAGCTCGCTCTCCGCGAGTCGTTGGATCGTCAGCTTCGCCGCTTCGTACTCGGCCGGGTAGGTCTTCTTGACGATCCAGCGGAATGGATGCTCTTCGTCCAGGTATCTGCCAGGAAGATAGTTGCGCAGGTGGTCGACGAGCGAGAACACCATGCTGCTCCGGAACGAGTAGCCCAGCCTGCCGCCGATTTCGTCGACGATTTCCTTCACCACGGCAAGGTCGCGGCTGTCGAGCTTCTCCAGGAGACCCAGGTTCAGTCGTTCCAGTTCGGCGCTGGTTAACGGGAAGGTCGTCGAGATCCTGCTTTCGTCAACGGCGTCGCCCGGCTTCTTTCCGTACCCGCAGCCAGAGCCGATCACAACGACCTGGCGCCCCAGGTGCTCAGCCAGGACGATGCTGTTGTTGTAGCACTTGATAACCTTCATCAATCACACTGTCCTTGTGCGCAAAAAAACGCCACCCCGCAGCCACGCACTCCTGTGCCCGACTACAAGATGACGCTCATTCGATGACGCTAGCTTGTATCCTGCGAGGGAAGTTATCAGGGTGGTTCCGGGTTGTCAATGTTCATATCGGGGCGGCATTGGTGGCCCCGATCGCCGGTGATCGTGTCGCCATCCACTCCCGGATCGTGCCGCTGCCCGGTCACGTCCCGACCTCCGACTACACCGACGGCGAACTCGCCCGTCGCTCCCGCCCGGGGGTGTAGCCGACCGCACACCGTGCGGGCCGGCACGGGGTCGGACGCTGCGGCCGTCGCCGTTGACCGACTCGACAAATCGACCTCCAGATGTGCCTCCTCCCGCCCAATCGGGCTCGAAACGGTAATCCAGAGGTCGATTTGTTCACGCCTGCGCCGAACCGGCCGCGGCCGGAGGGGATAGGCTCCGAGCCGTGCCACTGTCATTGGTTCCGCTTCCCGTTCGCGTCGAGCTGGACGGCGGCCAACTCCAGTTGGACGGTGACGTCGGACTTCAGGCGGCGCCCGAGGTCATCGCCGCGTGGTTGCGGGCGCACACCGGGCTGCCGCTGGACGGCAGTGCCACGTCCATCCGTTTCGGGCTGGGGTGGGACGGCCCGCCGGAGTCCTACCGGTTGACGATCACGCCCGGCGGGGTCCGGGCCGAGGCGGCGGACGAGGCTGGGCTGTTCCACGCCGGCTGCACCCTGGAGCAACTCCTCACCCGCCACCGGGACGGCTGGGCGCTGCCCACCGGCGTGATCGAGGACGCCCCGCGGTTCGGCCACCGCGGCGCGATGCTGGACGTGGCCAGGCACTTCTTCGACGTCGCCACCGTCAAGCGCCTGATCGACCAGCTCGCCCGGCTGAAGCTGAACGTGCTCCACCTGCACCTGTCGGACGACCAGGGCTGGCGGATCGAGATCGCCTCCCGCCCCGAGCTCACCGCGCGCCCGGGCACCGGCCACTACACCCGGACGGACTACGCCGACCTGGTCGACTACGCCGCCGCCCGGCAGCTCACCATCGTCCCCGAGATCGACCTGCCCGGCCACACCCACGCCGTCGGGCTCGCCTACCCCGACCTGGTCGAACCGCCCGCGCTGAACCCGCAGACCCTGGAGAGCATCGGCGCCACCGACGGCGTGATCCCCGAAGCCGGCCGGCCGTTCACCGGAATGGGCGTCGGGTTCTCCTCGCTGCGGATCGGCCACGAGCCGACCTACGAGTTCGTGGCGGACGTGCTGGGCGAGCTCGCCGCGCTCACCCCCGGGCCCTACCTGCACATCGGCGGGGACGAGTGCCACGGCACGCCGCCGGCGGCCTTCGCCGCGTTCCTGCAGCGGGTCACCCGGATCGTCGCCGGGCTGGGCAAGCTCCCGATCGCCTGGCACGAGGCGGGCGCCGTCCCCGGGCTGGCGCCGGGCACGGTCGGGCAGTACTGGGGTTTCCGGGTTCCGGACGACGCCGCGGCCGCCTGCGCCCGCCGGCTGGTCGAGGCCGGCTCGCGGCTGGTCCTCTCGCCGGCCGACGCCATCTACCTCGACATGCAGCACGCCGCCGGCGAGCCGGGGCGGGACTGGGCGGACGGCCCGACCGGCCTTCCCGACAGCTACGACTGGGAGCCCGCCGGCCTCATCCCCGGCGTCGGCGAAGCCGACATCCTCGGTGTCGAGGCCGCGCTGTGGACCGAGCAGGTGACCACTCCGGCCGAGATCGATGCCCTGCTCTTCCCCCGGCTGGCCGCGGTCGCCGAGATCGCCTGGTCGGCGCCCGCGGGGACGCCGGGACGCAGCTGGCCGGAGTTCCGGCGCCGGGTCGCCGGCCTGGCGCCCGGGTGGCGGGCGCAGGGCGTCGGCTTCACCCCGGTGCCCGAGGTGGACTGGGCCACCGGGCGTCCGTGATCAAACCGTAATAATAAAGACTGTTTCCGGTTGGTTTCCTTCTAGTGGTGGCCGGTGGTGAGCGGCTGGTCGACCTGGTGCAGCAGCGCGTCGCGCAGCCACCGGTGCGGCCCAGCCTGGCCGGGAGCCAGGCGGTGCTGCTGGGAGCCCGGCGCCTGCTGGTGGAGAACATCCGTGCCCGTCTGGAAGAACTGATCAAGGAGAACTGATGAAGCTCGCCATCGTCGGTGGGGGATCGACCTACACCCCGGAGCTGATCGACGGCTTCGCCCGGCACCCGGAACTGGGACTGGCCGAACTGGTGCTGATCGACCCCGACAGCCGCCGGCTGGAGCTGGTCGCCGGCATGGCCCGCCGGATGCTCGCCCGGGCCGGCAGCCCGATCCGGGTGGTCGCCACCGCTGAGCTGGTGGCGGGCGTCGCCGACGCCGACGCGGTGCTGCTGCAGCTGCGGGTCGGCGGCCAGGCCACCCGGGGGCGGACGAGACCTGGCCGCACGAGGCCGGCTGCATCGGGCAGGAGACCACCGGCCCCGGCGGCCTCGCCAAGGCGCTGCGGACGGTGCCGGTGGTGCTGCGGATCGCGGACGCCGTGCGCGCCCACGCCCGTCCGGACGCCTGGATCGTCGACTTCACCAACCCGGTGGGGATCGTCACCCGGGCGCTGCTGCAGGCCGGGCACCGCGCGGTCGGACTGTGCAACGTGGCGATCGGCTTCCAGCGCCGGTTCGCCGCCGGGTTCGGGGTGGAGCCGGAACGGGTCGGGCTGGGCCACGTCGGGCTGAACCACCTCACCTGGGAGCGCAGCTTCACCGTGGACGGCGTCGACCGGCTGCCCGCCATGCTGGCCGATCGAGTGGACGAGCTGGCCGGCGAGGTCGAGCTGCCAGCCGCGCTGCTGAGCCAGCAGGCGGCGATCCCGTCCTACTACCTGCGCTACTACTACGCCCACGACGAGGTGCTCGCCGAGCAGCTCCGGCAGCCGACCCGGGCCGCCGCGGTGACCGCGATCGAGGACGAGTTGCTCGCCCTCTACGCCGATCCGGCCGTCGTCACCAAGCCCGAGGCGCTGGAGCGGCGCGGTGGCGCGTACTACTCCGAGGCCGCGGTCGAACTGCTGCTCGCGATCCGGGGGCTGCCCGGCCGCCGCGGGTGGTGAACCTGCGCAACGACGGCGTGCTGGGCTTCCTGCCGGACGATCACGTCATCGAGGTTCCCGCCCGCTACGTCGACGGACGGTTCGCCGCCGAACCGGTGGCGCCGCTGCCCGACGACGTCCGGGGGCTGATCGCGGCCGTGGCCGGCTACGAACGGCTGGCCCTGGAAGCGGCGCTGCACGGCGGCCGTACCCGGGTGGTGCAGGCGCTGCGCGCGCACCCGTTGGTGCTGCAGCACGACCGCGCCGAACGGCTCGCCGACCTGCTGCTGGCCGCGAACGCCGGGTTCCTGCCATGGACCTGACGCCCGTGGTGGTGGCCGTGGACGGCGGCGGCTCGAAGACCGACGTCGCCGCCCTGACCCTCGCCGGCGCCGTGGCGGCCCGCCGACGGGGGCCCGGCAGCAGTCACGACTACACCGGGATGGGGGCGGCGGTCGCCCAGGTCGACCGGCTGGTGCGGGAGGTGGCCGGCGACGCCGAGGTGCTGCACGCCGGGCTGTACCTCTCCGGCCTCGACCTCCCCCGGGAGATCGACGAGTTCCGCTCGGCGGTCGACGGGCTGCCCTGGGCGGCCGGGAGCCTGGCCGTCGACAACGACCTGTTCGCCCTGCTGCGGGCCGGCACCGATCAGCCCAACGCGATCGCCGTGGTCTGCGGCACCGGCACCAACGCGGTCGGCGTCCGGGCCGACGGCAGGACGGCGCGGTTCCACGCCCTCGGCGGAATCTCCGGCGACTGGGGAGGGGGTCACGGCCTGGGCCAGGAGGCGCTGTGGCACGCCGCGCGGGAGATCGACGGACGGGGTCCGCGCACCCTGCTCACCGAGGCCGTCACCGCCGAGTTCGGGCTCCCGGTCCCGGCGGTCACCGAGCGGCTGCACAGCGGGCAGCTGGAGTACGCCGCGCTCTCCCGCCTGGCGCCGGCGGTCTTCGCCGCCGCCGATGCCGGCGACCCGGTCGGGTTGCGCCTGGTGGACCGGCAGGCGGACGAGATCGTCGCCTACGTCCGGGCCTGCCTGCGGCGGCTCGACCT
The DNA here is from genome assembly GCA_023393755.1 of Actinomycetes bacterium. Lineage (GTDB taxonomy): Bacteria > Actinomycetota > Actinomycetes > Propionibacteriales > Propionibacteriaceae > Propionicimonas. The sequence continues at coordinate 8,561 of JAEXCA010000168.1, forward strand.
CAGCGGCCCGGTGCCGGTGGTGCTCGGCGGGGGCGTGCTGCAGGCCAGCCACCCGCGCCTGCTGGCCCGGATCGTGGCCGGCGTCGAGGAGTTGAACCCGCAGGCCTACCTGGTCCGGCTCACCCATCCGCCGCTGCTCGGTGCCGCCCTGCTCGCGCTGGAACAGGCCGGCGCCCACCCGGCGGCGCGCCCCCCGGCCGCGGCCGGCCAGGGGGAGGGTTACCC
>JAEXCA010000185.1 GCA_023393755.1 Actinomycetes bacterium
GTCCCGGGACCGCCCTTCGACAAGCTCGGGCACCGCCTTCGCCGCTGTCCCACCCTGAAGTCCGCCGACACAAACCGGGCAGCAGAGGCGACTCGCGTCGACTATGCACGCGAACGGCCGCTACTCCCCGGTTTGTGTCGGGGTGCTGATCCGTCAACCCGCCAGGTGGTTCCCGAGCCTGGCGAAGGAAACCGTCCCCGGTGGTCCGGGGAGTTCCGGATCCGGACGGGCCGGCCGACGGCAGCTTGTAGATTGGCTCCCATTCAACGAGGAGGTCGGCGTGTTCCGGAAGATACTGGTGGCCAACCGCGGTGAGATCGCGGTGCGGGCATTCCGTGCTGCGACCGAACTGGGCGTGGCGACGGTGGCGGTGTTCCCCTACGAGGACCGGCATGCCGAGTACCGCCTGAAGGCCGACGAGTCCTACCAGATCGGCGAGCAGGGCCACCCGGTGCGGGCCTTTCTCGACATCGCCGGCATCGTCGAGGCCGCCCGGCAGGCCGGTGCCGACGCGATCTACCCCGGCTACGGCTTCCTGTCGGAGAATCCCGACCTGGCCCAGGCCTGCGAATCGGCCGGCATCACCTTCATCGGCCCGCGGCACGAGGTGCTCGAGCTCACCGGCAACAAGGCCCGGGCGATCGCGGCCGCCCGGGAGGCCGGGCTGCCCACGCTGCGCGGTTCCGATCCGAGCGCGGACGCCGACACCCTGATCGCCGCCGCGGCGGGGATCGGCTTCCCGCTGTTCGTCAAGGCGGTCTCCGGCGGTGGTGGACGGGGCATGCGGCTGGTCGAGGACGCCGAGCGGCTGCCGGCCGCGCTGGCCGAGGCGATGCGGGAGGCCGAGTCGGCCTTCGGCGACAGCCGGATGTACCTGGAGGAGGCGGTGGTCCGTCCCCGGCACATCGAGGTGCAGATCCTGGCCGACGCCACCGGCGAGGTGCTGCACCTTTACGAGCGGGACTGCTCGGTGCAGCGCCGCCACCAGAAGGTGGTGGAGATCGCCCCCGCCCCGAACCTCGACCCCGAGCTGCGCGACCGGATCTGCGCGGACGCGGTGAAGTTCGCCCGGCACATCGACTACGTCAACGCCGGGACGGTGGAGTTCCTGCTCGGCGAGGACGGCCGCTACGTCTTCATCGAGATGAACCCCCGCATCCAGGTCGAGCACACGGTCACCGAGGAGGTCACCGACGTCGACCTGGTCTCCTCCCAGATCCGGATCGCCAGCGGCGAGACCCTGGCCGGCATCGGCCTCAGCCAGGACGAGATCCACGTCCGGGGCGCCGCCCTGCAGTGCCGGGTGACCACGGAGGATCCGTCCAACGGCTTCCGTCCCGACACCGGGACGATCGCCGTCTACCGCACCCCGGGTGGCTCGGGCGTCCGGCTGGACGGCGGCGTGGTCTACGCCGGGGCGTCGGTGGGCGCGCATTTCGATTCGATGCTGGTCAAGCTCACCTGCCGCGGCCGCGACCTGCACTCGGCGGCGCGGCGGGCCTACCGGGCGCTGACCGAGTTCCGGGTGCGCGGCGTCTCGACCAACATCCCCTTCCTCGAGGCGGTGATCTCCGATCCCGACTTCCTGGCCGGACGCACCACCACGTCCTTCATCGACGAGCGGCCGCACCTGCTGCACCACCGGATCGCCGCCGACCGCGGCACCAAGCTGCTGAACTACCTGGCCGGGGTCGCGGTGAACAAGCCCAACGGTGGCCCGCGCGCCGTCCTCGACCCGCAGCTGAAGCTGCCGCCGGTACCCGCCGGGGAGGCCCCGGCAGGGTCGCGGCAGCGCCTGCTGGCGCTCGGCCCGGCCGGCTTCGCCGCCGAGCTGCGTGCCCAGACCGCGGTGGCGGTGACCGACACCACCTTCCGCGACGCCCACCAGTCGCTGCTGGCCACCCGCGTCCGCACCCGCGATCTGGTCGCGGTCGCCCCGGCGATCTCGCGGCTGCTGCCCAACCTGTTCTCCGCCGAGGCCTGGGGCGGGGCGACCTACGACGTCGCGCTGCGGTTCCTGAAGGAGGATCCGTGGACCCGGCTGGACGTGCTGCACCAGGCGATGCCGAACATCCCGCTGCAGATGCTGCTGCGCGGCCGCAACACCGTCGGCTACACCCCCTACCCGCTGAAGGTGACCAACGCCTTCATCCACGAGGCCGCCCGGTCGGGCCTGGACATCTTCCGGATCTTCGACGCGCTGAACAACATCGACCAGATCCGGCCGGCGATCGAGGCGGTGCTGGAGACCGACCACGCCGTGGCCGAGGCGGCGGTCTGCTACACGGGCAACATGACCAGCCCGAAGGAGACCCTCTACACCCTCGACTACTACCTCCGTAGAGCCGAGGAGCTGGTCAAGGCCGGCGCGCACATCCTGGCGATCAAGGACATGGCCGGGCTGCTCCGTGCCCCGGCGGCCGCCAAGCTCGTCCGCGCGCTGCGGGAGAACTTCGACCTGCCCGTCCACCTGCACACCCACGACACCGCCGGCGGTCAGCTCGGCACGCTGCTCGCGGCGATCGATGCCGGGGTGGACGCGGTGGACGTCGCGGCCGCGTCCATGGCCGGCACCACCTCGCAGGTCTCGATGTCGGCGCTGGTCGCCGCCCTGGAGGACACCGAACGGGACACCAAGCTGAGCCTTGCCGCGGTGGAGTCGCTGGAGCCCTACTTCGAGGCGGTCCGCAAGCTGTACGCGCCGTTCGAATCCGGCCTGCCCGGCCCGACCGGACGGGTCTACCACCACGAGATCCCGGGTGGTCAGCTGTCGAACCTGCGGCAGCAGGCGATCGCGCTCGGCCTGGGCGACAGGTTCGAGGCGATCGAGGACATGTACGCCGCGGCCAACCGGATCCTGGGCAACATCGTCAAGGTGACGCCGTCGTCGAAGGTGGTGGGCGACCTGGCGCTGGCCCTGGTCGGACGCAACGCCGACCCGGCCGACTTCGAGGCCAACCCCGCCGGCTACGACGTCCCCGACTCGGTGATCGGCTTCCTCTCCGGCGAGCTGGGCAATCCGCCCGGCGGCTGGCCGGAGCCGTTCCGGACCAGGGCGCTGGCCGGCCGGACGATCAAGCCGGTCCGCAGCGAACTGTCGGAGGAGGACGAGGCCGCGCTGGCCGAGCGCCCGCGGCAGACCCTGAACCGGCTGCTCTTCCCCGGCCCGACCCGCGACTACGAGGAAGCCGTCGAGGACCATTCGGAACTGTCGGTGCTGCCCACCACCACCTTCCTCTACGGCCCCAGGCTGGGCGAGGAGGTCGAGGTCGAGATCGAGCGGGGCAAGAAGCTGCTGCTCTCGATCACCGCGGTGGGCGAGCCGGACGACCGCGGCATGCGGCAGGCGATCTGCACGGTGAACGGCCAGCTCCGCGCGGTGACGGTGCGGGACGAGTCGGTCGCCACCACGGTGGCCACCGCCGAGCGGGCGAACCCGTCAGCCCCGGGCGAGATCCCGGCGCCGTTCGCTGGTGTGGTCACCCTGATCGTCGAGCCGGGCGAGTCGATCAAGGCCGGCCAGCAGGTGGCGACGATCGAGGCGATGAAGATGGAGGCCGCGATCACCTCGCCGGTGGCCGGCACGGTCGCCCGGTTGGCGATCGGCCACGCCCAGGCCGTCGAGGGCGGCGACCTGCTGCTGGTGATCGAGTAGCCCCTAGACCCGCGCTCCCACAGGGCGGGCGGCGGAAGGCGACCCGCGACCCGCATGGTCAAGCTGTGTCCAAAGCGGTGTGGACGCCAGTTTGATCACAGCGTGTCGTCCGGCTCGGCACGCCCGCCGACAAGCTGACTCCCGAACCCACGATGGCCGCGCAGCGGCCCGATCACTGTGACGAAACGGTGTGCGGACGACTTTGGTCACAGTGAGTGCAGGGGTGGGCGGCGCCCGCCATCACCCGTCATTCCCGCGAAGGCGGGAATCTCGGTCCGGGAAATCCCGCCTTCGCGGGGGATGACATGTTGACCGAGTGCGGCAGAGTGGGGGCATGCAGATCCCTGCCGCCTTCGTCCTGCGCGGGCAACGGTTCGATGCCGCCCGGCCGGCGGTCATGGGCATCCTCAACCGCACCCCGGATTCGTTCTACGCCCGGGCCCGGTTCACCGAGCTGGACGACGCCCTGGCCGCACTCGACCAGCTGGTGGCCGACGGCGCCGACCTGGTGGACGTGGGCGGCGTCCGGGCCGGGCAGGTAGGCGACTGGGTCGGGGCGGACGACGAGATCGAGCGGGTCCGGCCGTTCCTGCTGGCCGCCCGGGAACGCCACCCCGACGTGCTGCTCAGCCTGGACACCTGGCGCAGCGAGGTGGCCCTGGCCTGCGCCGACGCCCGGATCGACCTGGTGAACGACACCTGGGCGGGCGCCGACCCCGAACTGGCTTCGGTGGCCGCCGAACTGGGCGCCGGCTACGTGGTCTCCCACACCGGGGGGCTGCCGCCCCGCACCGACCCGGTGGCGGTGACCTACCCGCCCGAACCGGACGGGGTGGTGACCGCGGTGCTGGACGGCCTGCGGGCCGGCGCCGAGCGGGCGGTCGCGGCGGGCCTGCCGGCGGAGCGGATCCTGATCGACCCCACCCTCGACTTCGGCAAGACCACCCGGCACTCGCTGCGGCTGCTCCGTGCCACCGCCGACCTCGCCAACCTCGGCCACCCCGTCCTGCAGTCCCTCTCCCGCAAGGACTTCGTCGGCGAGACCCTCGACCTGCCGGTGGACGACCGGCTGGAGGGGACGCTGGCCGCCACCGCGATCGCCGGCTGGCTGGGCGCGGTGGTGTTCCGCGCCCACGACGTCCGTGCCACCCGGCGGGTGGTCGACATGGTGGCCTCGATCCGTGGCGATCGTCCGCCGGCGAGGGCTGTCCGAGGCGAACCGACCGGGTAGCCCTCCGGTGCGGGGAACCGTCCCCATTGCCCTGACCGCCCCCGAGCGTCCAGGCTGGTGGCGAAGGCGACGGTAGAGCTTGGGGGTGGACGCCATGACTGCGAGCTACGACGCGCGGGGGTTCGCCGTGCCGCTGGATCAGCCGTACCCGGGGGCGCCGCTGGGAGAGGTGTGGCGCCGGTTCTGGCGGAAGGGTTTCACCTTCACCGGGCGGGCCAGCCGCGCGGAGTACTGGAAGTTCACCCTGCTGCAGATCGGGATCACGTTCGGGCTCTACAGCATCATCCTGGCGGGGTTGATCGCCACGGACGGTTCGGACGCCGGGGCCGGCATCGCGATCGTGCTGGGCCTGCTGATCCTGGGGTGGCTGCTGGCCACGGTGGTGCCCGGCATCGCGCTGGCCGTCCGGCGGTTGCACGACGCCAACTATCCGGGAAGCTACTACCTGTTCTCGTTCATCCCGTTGGTCGGCGCGTTCATCCTCCTGATCCTGCTGGCCCAGGCGTCCCATCCCGCCGGGGCGCGGTTCGACGATCGGCAGGTCCAGCCGCCCTACGGCCACCCGGGTCCGGCCGGGGGCTGGCCGGCCCAGCCCGCCTCTTCCGAGCCGTTCGGCTACCGCCCCGACACCGTTTACGGCCAGCCGGCTCCCTATGTCCAGCCGCCGGCCCAGTACGGCTACGCCGAACCCACCTTCGCCCCGGCACCGGACGCCCGGTCCACCGAGCCGTGGGGGTACGCCGGACCGTCCCAGCCGGCGGAGACCGACGACGGCGACACCCGCTGACGTCGCACCGCCCGGTCGCTGCCGCCGGTGCGAACGGGCCGCCGGCGCACCCTAAGCTGCTGGGGTGGACCTGAGGAACCTGCGCACCGACTACGACCACCCCGACTTCACTGAGGCGGCCGACGCACCGCTGGAGCAGTTCGAGCGATGGCTGGCGGACGCGATGAGGTCCGGGATGAGCGACCCGCACGCCATGACCGTGGCGACGGTGGGCGAGGACGGCCGTCCCTCCACCCGGGTGGTGCTGCTGAAGTCGGTGGACGCGGCCGGACTGGTTTGGTTCACCAATTACCACTCCCGCAAGGCCCGCGAGCTGGCCACGAACCCCTACGCCGCCGTGCAGTTCCATTGGCCCGGGCTGGATCGGGTGGTGCGGGTCGAGGGCCGGGTGGAGAAGACCACCGCCCAGGAGTCGGACGAGTACTTCGCGGTGCGCCCACTGGATTCGCGGATCGGTGCCTGGGCCTCCCCGCAGAGCGAGGTGATCCCCTCCCGGGCGGTGCTGCTGGCCAACGCGGCGGCGGCCTCGGCGCGGTACGGGCTGAACCCGCCCCGTCCGGAGCACTGGGGCGGCTACCGGCTGGTGCCCGACTACTGGGAGTTCTGGCAGGGACGCCGCAGCCGGCTGCACGACCGGGTCCGCTACCGGCTGGTGGACGGCACCTGGGCCAAGGAGCGGCTGGCGCCGTAGCCGCCGTCGGCGGGTTCCTGGTGGACCTGTCCGTTGGTTCGTTGGTGTTCTGCCAGGGCGACCGCAGCGGTATCACGGCACCCCGATCCGATTCGTGCCTGCGTCGCCACTGCGATCTGTCGTAGTAGTTGGTCGGCTACCCGCGGGTTCTGGCCGACCAAGTACTACGACAGACCCGCCAGGTCCGTGGTCGGGGCAGTCTGGTCCGGATGTGTGGATGTCGACCGAACACCGCCATCAGGTTCCGGGCACGCCCAGCCGGCGCAGTCTGCGGCGCAGGTGGCCGATCGTGTCCAGCAGCGGGAAGTGGACCGCCCGCAGGCCGGCCCGGCGGGCGCCGACGATGTTCTCGGCCAGGTCGTCCACGAACACCGCCTCGTCCGGCTCGATCCCGAGCTCGGTGACGATGTGGCTGAAGAAGGCCGGATCGGGCTTGACCCGGCCGATCCGCCAGGAGTGGAAGAGGGCGTCGAAGTGCTCGGCATAGGGCAGGTGGTCGAGCATGTACCGTCCGCGGACCGGGTTCTGGTTGGTGCCCATTGCGGTCAGCACGCCCGCCCCGCGCACCCGGTCGACCAGGGCCAGCATCCGGCGGTCGACCTCGATCCGGCACCAGTGCGCCAGCACCTGGTCGGCCGTCACCCGCAGGCCCCGCTCGGCCAGCAGCCGGGACAGCAGCGGCTCGAGCTCGGTCGAACCGTCCTGTGTGGGACGCTCGGCGCGCATCACGGCCGGCAACAGGCCCGGGCCACCCAGCCTCACCCAGCCGGCCAGCCAGCCCGGCGGGGCATGCTGCAGGACGCCGTCGGCGTCCATGATCAGTGCCCTGATCCGTTCCGCCATCCGACTACGTGAGTCCGAGTTCGGCGAACCCCGGCAGCAGGCCGCCCCGGCCCGGTCCCGGAATGATCACCTGGGCGACCGCGCGGACCTCGGGCGGCGCCTCCTCGACCGCCACCCCGACGCCGGCGTAGGCGAGCATCTCCAGGTCGTTGTGGCCGTCCCCGATCGCGACGATGTCCTCCCGGCGCAGCCCGAGGCGGGCCTCCACGGCGGCGATTCCGACGGACTTGTCCACGCCGAGCTGGTACAGCTCACCGGCGTGCCCGCTGAGGCCGGTGACCGAGTTGGGCAGCGCCCCGACCTCGGGCCCGATCCGCTCCGCCAGGGTGGTCACCGGGATGGGTGAGTCGAAGACCGAGACCTTGCTGAACGAGCACTCGTCCAGGCGGTCGGTGGGACGCAGCGCGACCAGCAGGTCGTCGGAGTCGTCCGGCTCCCCCGGCCACGAGGCGCTGGCGAAGATCGCCCTGACCTGCTGGGCCGACTCCGCGGAACTGAACACCGCCTCCGGCGCCTCGAGCAGGAAGCTCGCACGTGCCTCGACCAGCACCGTGGCGGCCCGGGCGCCGAGCTCGGCCGGGAAGCGGACGTCGGACAGCACCTGCCCGTCGACCTCGACGTACCCGCCGGCGGCGCAGACCAGGTCGTCGAACACCCCGTCGCGGACCCGGCGCGGCACCATCACCTTCGGCCGTCCGGTGCACAGGAACACCCGGTGACCCGCGGCGCGCGCCAGGCGCACCGCTTCGAGGTGTGCTGCGGGGATCCGACCGTGATCGGCGAAGGTTCCGTCGAAGTCGATGAAGACGGTCTTGTTCATAGGCGCTGTCGACGGTATCAGACGGCCCGGACGGCCCCCGCCGTCCGCCGCCCGCTGAGCCGGGACGGTAGCCAGCAGGCCAGCCGGCGGCGATCATGGCCTGATGCGGCACATCTCGGACGACCAGCGCCGGGCCCGGCTGGCCCGGCGGCACGGCATCCACCCCGAGCACCGACACCCGGGCGTGCTCGCCGCGGCCACCGCGATGACCGTCCTGCATGCCACCGAACCCCCGACCGTCCATCTCTCGCTGGCCGCGCGGGTGGACGACGCGTCCATCGCCGACGTGGAGGCCGCGCTGTACGACGACCGGAGCCTGGTCAAGCAGCTGGCGATGCGCCGGACGTTGTTCGCCTTCCCGCGCGACCTGCTGCCGGCGGCGTGGGGCAGCGCCTCGGCCCGGGTCGCGGCGACCGAGTTCCGGCGGATCGCCGGCGGGGTGGCCAGGGCCGGGATCAGCGCCGACCCGGAGGGCTGGGTGGAGACGGCCGCGCAGGAGGTGCTGGAGCAGTTCGTCGACGGCGCCGAGCTGGACGCGGTCACGCTCCGCTCCCGGGTACCGGTGGCCGAGACCCGGCTGACCTGGGGGTCGGGGAAGTGGGCGGCGGAGCTGCCGCTCGGCCCCCACCTGCTGACCCTGCTGGGTGCCCGCGGCTCGATCGTCCGGGGACGCAACGGCGGCCACTGGCGGATCTCCAAGCCGCGCTGGACCGCGATGGCGGGCTGGCTCGGGGAGCCGCCGACGAGCTGGGACGAGGCGGCCGGCTACGCCGAACTCGTCCGCCGCTGGCTGGGGAGCTTCGGCCCGGGCACCGAGGCGGATCTGGTGTGGTGGCTGGGGGCGACCAAGGCGGCCCTCCGCCGGGCGCTGGCCGAGGTGGCCGCCGAGCAGGTCCGGCTGGACTCCGGCGACACCGGGTGGGTGTTGCCGGGGGACGCGGAGCCCGAGCCCGCGGTGGCGCCCTGGGCGGCGCTGCTGCCCACCCTCGACCCCACCACCATGGGCTGGAAGCAGCGCGACTTCTACCTCGACCCGGCCGACGTGCCGTTCCTGTTCGACAGTGTCGGCAACGCCGGCCCCACCGCCTGGTGGAACGGCCGGATCGTGGGCAGCTGGGTCCAGGAACCGGACGGGCGGGTGCAGGTCGTGACCCGCGGTGACCCGGGGGCGCAGGCGCGCGCCGCGCTGGAGCGGGAGGCCGCCAGGCTCACCGACTGGTTCGGCGGCGAAGTGGTCAACTCGGTCTACGGCCCCCGGCTGGCCCGCGGGGAACGACTGTCCTGAACCCGGCGATCCCTGAGGGTGCGCGAAGCGAGGGTCTCGAAGGGTCGCCGGGGCTTCGAGACCCGACCCTGGTGGTCGCCTGGTCGGTTCTCCTGCGTTCACCCCGTCCTTCATCGAGGGCCTCCGCTGGCGAGGGCCTCCACCCAGACACGCGCCCTCGGTGCGAAGAGAGGCCTTCGACGGGAAGGCTGGTCAGGCCAGTCCGTGGGCGGGTCGGGACGCTCCGCGGCGATCCGGATCAGCCGGCTGTACCTACCGGCCGACCTCAGCCGGCGAGGACACCGGCGGTCAGGTCGCGGTCGCGTACCGGCCGGAACGGACCGCCCGCTCCCGGGCCCTGGCGGCCTCGGTCTCCCGGTTCTTCGGCGGAGCCGTGGTCACCAGAGCGTCCAGCAGGTGCTGGGTGGCGTGGGCGATCTCGGCGACCGCGCGATCGAAGGCCTCCTGGTTGGCCCGGGAGGGCTTGGTGGTCCCGGCGATCTTCCGGACGTACTGCAGGGCCGCGGCTTGCACCTCGTCGGAGGTGGCCGCCGGTTCGAAGTTGTGCAGGGTGTGGATGTTGCGGCACATGGTGCCGACCCTACGTCCGGGCGGCCGCCGTTGCCAGAGGCCAGTTGCGCCTCTCCCGGAAGATTCCCGGAAGAAAGTTCCGGGGTTCGCGTCATAGTCGGCGTCGGGCGGGGTCTTTGGAAGTAGTGGCGTCGGTGAGGGGGACGTCGGTACGGCCTGGAGGCGGAGTCGTTCCGCTTCGGGTGGGTGGATCCACGGGGAACATTTGGGGGAAACCGGATCCACCCGCTCCGGGCCATGCCGAGTGACGCTGCTGGCAAGTACCCGGCGATTCGCCGGTCATGCGCCTCGGCCGGTCTCGAAGCCCCCTGTGGGGGGTTGGGCTTCGGGACCGCTGCCGTGGCCACTTGTTGTCGGGCCCACCGCCACGGCGGAGGGCGCGGCGGTCCACTCCTCGCGTCGTTTGTCGTCGGAGGGGGATGGTGAGATGTACCGCCTGTGCAGTGGGCACTGCCGGTCCGGGCAGGCAGGACGTTGCCATCGCCCGGGCGAGCCGGTCCGGTCTAGCGTGCGGTACCGCCGCTGCCTGCCGAATCCAGCCGGGCCAGTAGGCCGGCTGCTACCCGGGGCCAGTCGGTTCCGAGCACGCTGAACACCACCGTGTCCCGGAAGCTGCCGTCCTCGCGGCGGCTGTGACGGCGCAGCACGCCCTCCCGGGTGGCGCCCAGCCGTTCGATGGCCGCGGCCGAGCGGGCGTTGATCGCGTCGGTCTGGATCTTCACCCGCCCGGCGCCCAGCTCCTCGAAACAGTGCCGCAGCAACAGGTACTTGGCCTCCGGATTGACCACCGATCCCCAGACCCGGGGATGGTAGAGCGTCCAGCCCAGGTGCAGCCGCTCATGGGTCGCGAAGGCCTCGCCCAGCGACGTGGTGCCGACCACCTCGCCCGCCGCGCCCAGCGGAGAATCGGCCAGCAGCCGGACCACGAACACCACCGATCCCTGGCCCCGGCCGTCGCAGGGTGCCGCGCCGAGGTACTGCGCCCGCGCCGACGCGATCGCCTCCTCCGGGGTTTCCGGACGCCGCCGCATCGCGTACCCCGAGGCGTACACCGCCGGCTCGGCCAGGATCGCCGCGAGCGCCGGGAGGTCGTCCGGGGTGACCGGATCGAGCCTGACGAAACGTCCCACCAGCGAGACGGGTTCTGGTAGCCGCACCAGCGCAGTGTAGGCCGCCGGGCCGACGCGGCTCGCCCGGTGGTGCTTCCGGCCTGCGAGGGTGGACGCCCGGCTGACGCGCGACCGGCGCGCTAGAGTGGCCGTGGCGGTGGGGCTCGCCTCTTCGAAACCGTCGCTTCCGCGACCAACAGTCCCTACCTCGTGCACAGTCCGGCTGGGCACGGCGGTGGGGCCTTTCGCTCACTTTCCGCCCAGCCGTCGCGTCCAGCCGGGCTGTTGCCGTCAGGGTTCCAGGGCGGAACCCGGGGACGACCGGAAAGGTGACGGCGATGGCTTTCGAGATCAGGCAGGTGCGGGCCCTGGAGGTGCTGGATTCCCGCGGACGCCCGACGCTGAACGTGGCACTGCAGCTGGCGGACGGGACGCGGGCCGAGGCGGGCGTGCCGTCCGGCGCGTCCACCGGCACCAGGGAGGCCGTCGAACTGCGGGACGGGGACCCCGCCCGGTTCGGTGGCGCCGGGGTGCTCACCGCGGTGGGCAATGTCGACGGCGAGCTGAACGCGGCCCTGGCCGGACGCGGCTGGAACGACCTGGCCGAGGTGGATCAGGCGATGCGCGACCTGGACGGCACCCCGAACAAGGCGCGGCTGGGCGCCAACGCCATCATCGGGACGTCCATGGCCCTGGCCCGTGCCCTGGCCGCCTCCGCGGGCCGGCCGCTGTACGAGTGGCTGCCCGGCGTCGGCCGGCCGGCCCGGCTGCCGGTGCCCTGCTTCAACGTGCTCAACGGCGGCGCCCACGCCCCGAATCCGCTCGACTTCCAGGAGTTCATGGTCTGCCCGCTGGGCGCACCGTCCATGGCCGAGGCGGTCCGGGCCGGGGCCGAGGTCTACCAGGCGTTGCGCAACCGGCTGGCGGCCGGCGGTCATGCCACCGGTCTGGGGGACGAGGGCGGCTTCGCCCCGAACATGGCCGAGCCGGAGGAGGTGCTGGAACTGATCGTCGCCGCGATCCGGGACGCCGGCTACCCGCTCGGCGCCGAGGGCGTCGGGACAGCGCTCGATCCGGCCGCCTCCGAGTTCTGGACGACCGAGGGCTACCGGGTGAACGGCCTGCTGCTCTCCAGCGCCGAGTTGATCGCCCGCTACGGCGAACTGCTCGACCGGTTCCCGATCTGGAGCATCGAGGACGGCCTCGGCGAGCAGGATCCGGCGGGCTGGAAGCAGCTCACCGAGGCGCTGGGCGAGCGGGTGCAACTGGTCGGCGACGACAACTTCTGCACCAACCCGGCGATCATCGCCGCCGCGATCGACGACGGCATCGCCAACGCGGCACTGATCAAGGTGAACCAGATCGGCACGGTCACCGAGACCCTGGAGGCGATGCGGATCTGCCAGCGGGCCGGCTACGGCCAGATGGTCTCCCACCGCTCCGGCGAGACCCCGGACAGCTTCATCGCCGACCTGGCGGTGGCCACCGGCTGCGGCCAGCTGAAGACCGGCGCCCCCGCCCGGGGCGAGCGGATCGCCAAGTACAACCGGCTGCTCCGGATCGCCGCGGAGCGTCCCGACCTGCCCTACGGGCTGGCCTGACACCGTCCCCGTCCCCCGTTCCCCGTGCCCGGCTCGCCGTTCCTGGTCCCCCTCTCGCGGAGGCCCTCAATGGTGGGACGGGGACGGGAGGCACTGGATGCCGGCGGTGTCGTCGCCAATGCCGGTGCGAGCCGCCTGAGACTGATGCCGGTGCGTTTGCTGGAGGGAGCGTCGCCCCGGCGCGCATCCACGCCGCATACCGCAGGTCCCTGCCGCCACGACCGTCCCGGCTGCGCATCTACGCCGGTTCTCAGCCCGTGCTGGGGCCTGGTATGCGGCGCGGATGCGCACCGGCCGGCGGGCCAGTCCTCCCGCCCGGTGATAACCGGCGGCATTGCGCGAGCGGACCAGGATTGACGGTCAACCCTGCGCGTCGCCAGTCCTGCGCTGGCGTGCCAGCCGCAGACCCACCGACACGATCCGGTGCTGACCGCCTCGCTCGTCTGCCGATCTGAACCGCGGTCGCTCCCGAGCCGGTCTTCACCTTCCGCACTAACCAACCCACCCTGCTCGGCCACTGTTTAGTGGCGCCGCACCCGCCACCACATCCCGCTGACAAACACCAACACCGAAACCGAACCGTCAAACCAACCATCCAGTCTGGAAGTCAGGCCTGACCTTCGGGACGATCGCGGCGCTGTTCGGCCTGAACAACGGCATCGTCACCACCGACCAGTACTCGATCCTGGTCGCCGCGGTGATCGGCAGCGCGGTCGTCCCGACGCTGATCGCCAACGCCGTCTTCCTGCCCCGGCACCTGCTGCCCGCGGGTCTCATGCTTCCTGCCGAATGGCCGCTCTCCGCGACGCATCCGTCGGGCAGGTCGAGTATTCGGCAGACGGTGGGAGCCGGTGCCCGGGGGCAGGACGGGGTGCGTGGCCCGCCCGGGGAGATCAGCGGCGGACCAGGCCGGTCTCGTAGGCGATCAACACCAACCCGACCCGGTCGCGGGCCTCCAGCTTGGCCAGCAGCCGGCCGATGTGGGTCTTCACCGTCCCCTCGGCCATGTAGAGCTTGGCGGCGATCTCGGCGTTGGTGGCCCCGGCGGCGATCTCCACCAGCACCTCGCGCTCCCGGTCGGTCAGCACCTCCAGCCGCGGGTCGTTGCCCTCGGGGTTGGCCGGCAGGGTCGGGATCACGTGGTCGAGCAGCCGGCGGGTGGCGGACGGCGCCATCACGGCCTCGCCGGCGGCCACCGAGCGGATCGCGTTCAGCAGATCGGCGGGCTTGGCGTCCTTCAGCATGAAACCGCTGGCGCCGGCCTTCAGCGCGCTGAACACGTACTCGTCCAGGTCGAAGGTGGTCAGCACCAGCACCCGGGCTAGGTCGTGCTCGATGATCCGCCGAGTGGCCTCCACCCCGTCCATCACCGGCATCCGGATGTCCATCAGCACCACGTCGGCCGGCGTCGCCGTCAGCTGCTGCACCGCCGACAGCCCATCGGCCGCCTCGCCGACCACCACCAGGTCGTCCTCGGCCTCGATCAGCATCCGGAAGCCGCTGCGCACCAGTTCCTGGTCGTCGGCCAGGAAGACACGAATCCGGTTCATCAGGCTCCTTCACTCACGACGCTGGGTTCAGCGGGTCAACGGCAGGACGACGGTGACCTGGAAGCCACCGCTGGGACGGGGGCGGGCGACCATCCGTCCGCCCATCGAGGTGACCCGCTCGGTCATCCCGCGCAGGCCGTGCCCGGGGGCGGTCGGCTGTTCGCCGCTGGGGCTGCCGTTGTCCAGGACGTCCACGGTGATCTCGCGCGGGGCGTAGGTGAGGGTCACCGACGCGCGGGCGTCCGGCCCGGCGTGTTTCAGGACGTTGGTCAGCGCCTCCTGCACCACCCGGTAGACGGTGAGCTCCAGTGCCGCGGAGACCCGCGGCGGCTGGCCGTTCACGGTCAGCCGGAAGCGGTCGCTGGCCCGCTGGACGAGTTCGGGGATGTCCTCCAGCCGGGGTGCCGGCGCGAAGTCCGCCTCCCCCGGCTCGTCCCGCAGCACCCCCAGGATGCGGCGCATCTCGACCAGCGCCTCGCGGCCGGTGTCGGCGATCGTGGTGAGCGCCTGGGTGGCGGCCTCCGGCTTCTTGACGGCCAGCGCCCGCCCGCCCTCGGCCTGGACGATCATCACCGACAGCGAGTGGGCGACGATGTCGTGCAGCTCGCGGGCGATCTGGGTACGGGCCCGGGATTCGGCCAGCCGGGCCTGCTGGTCCCGCTCGGTGATCAGCGACCGGTAGCGCTCCTCGGCGTTGGCCACCAGGTGCTGGTGGGCGTCGGATTCCTCGCGCGCCCGGCGTCCGATCGCGTACGGCGTCACCACCAGGCCCATGCAGACGAACCAGGCCAGGGCCAGCCAGACCAGTTCGCGCAGGCTGATGTGCCCCAGTTCCGGGCCGACCCAGCGCCACGGCCCGAGCACGGCGCCGATCGCGCCGATCACCACCACGCTGCGGGCGGTGTGACCGGGGATCCACCGGGCCACCGAGTAGGCCACGATCGGGATCGAGACCAGCGAGGGCAGCGGCAACGGCGAGGCGATCAGCTGCAGCAGGGCCGCCAGGCCGACCAGCGCCAGGGTGATCAGCGGCGAATGCCGCCGCAGCACCAGGGGCGCGACCAGCAGGAACGAACTGATCAGCGCCGGGGTGGAGACCGAGCCGGTGGTCCAGGAGGTCGGGATCGTGAGCAGCGCGAGACCGGTCGCCATCGCCGCATCGATCGCCCAGTCGTGGCGGGTCGCTCCGGGCGGGAACAGCAGGTCGCGCAGTGCCATCGCCCACCAGCGTAGTTGGCGAAGCCGCCTAGGCTGGGAGCGATTCGAGGGAGGTGGGCTGCAGCAATGCCAACCCAGCGCCGGCATTCGCGCTCCGGCAACACCGTGTCGATCAGCGTCCTCGCCGCCGTGCTGGTGGTCGCCTTCGGCACCGTGACCGTCGTCTCCCTCTACCTTTCCCGGGTGAGCTCGACGGTGGAGTCGATGGCCCGCGCCCAACCGGTCGGTGGCTACGAGGGACGTCCCAAGAAGGCCGCCGCCGAGGACCGGGACGGGAACCTCGCCCTGGACTTCCTGGTGATGGGGACCGACGAGAACGACCAGCTGCTGTCCGCCCACGTGGCCCACCTGTCCGCCTCCCGCCGCGACCTGACCATCGTCGGGCTGCCCTCCGACCTGCTGGTGCCCTACGGCCCCGGCCAGTCCCAGCGCACCCTGGCGGAGTACTACGCCGACGGGGTGGACGCCTTCGCCCAGCAGGTCGAGCTGTTGCTCGAGGTTCCCACCGACCACCAGGCCCGGGTCGGCCTGGAGGGCTTCTCCGGCGTGGTGGACGCCCTGGGCGGCCTGGACGGCCTGGCCGAGCCCGCCGACGACGGACGCGAACTGCTGCACTACGTCTCCGAGGCCGAGGACGGCCCCACCCGGGTCCAGCGGGTCTCCGAGATCGTCCGGGCCACCATGCAGCAGCTCGGGATGCTGCATGCCGTGACCAACCCGGGCCAGTTCGACCGGGTGCTGAGCGCGCTGGAGGCCTGCACCCTGGTGGATTCCGACCTGACCGTCTCCGAGTTCGAGACCACCCTGCTGGAATCCAGCGTCCGGGCGGACGAGATCGGGGCGGTGATGCTGGACACCCGGGTCGCCGACGCCGGGCGCAAGGCGGTGCCGAACAGCCTGGCCAAGCTGCGCAAGGCGCTGCGGGAGGACACCGTTCCCACCCTGGGCGAGCCGATCGCCGCCTCCCGGCCGCGCTGAGCCACCGCAACGATGGCCGAGCCTGGCGACGCCTCGCGGCCCTTCGGAAGGCGACGACGAGAGCGCAGAGTGAGCTTGCTCACTCTCGCCGAGGAGGAAGCCTGGACGCCGTAGGCGTCCCGACCCGCGCTTCGCGCGACCCCAGGGATCGGTGGGTGGGCGCGGCGATCAGGTCGTCCCTAAGCTGGGGCGCATGAAGAAGCTGCTGATCGTGGGTGCCGCGCTCGCCGTCATCGGGCATTTCGCCTGGCGGTGGTGGCTGCAATCCAATGCCGACAACGCCCGGGCGTGGGCGGCGGGGACCGACCGGGTCAGGTGAGGCTGTCGAACTCGCGATCCGGCCGGCGCAGCAGGGTGGCCAGGGCCTGGCCCACCGCCTCCGCCTGATCCTCCGGATCGTCCAGGGTGGCGAGCCGTCCGGCCAGTTCCGGCGCCTCTCCCTGCGCCCACAGCAGGACGTCCCAGATCTCGAAGTTGATCTCCACCACGTCGCTGTCCTCGACGGCGATCAGCAGCTCCAGTGCCTCCGGCGGCCAGCTGTCGCCGTAGCTGGCGTCCATGTCCGTCCAGGGGTACTGGTGGACGAAGGTCTCCGGTTCGGCGGTGAACCGGATCTGCCACACGTCCTCGTCGTCGAGCACGGACGCGTCGAACTCCAGGCCGAACGGAGCCAGCTCGTCGGCGAGGAGATCGAGGTAGTCCTCCGGCAACTCCATGCCGACCAACCTAGTCCAGCGAGCCGCCCGCGGCGAGTCGCATCAGATCGGAGCCGAGGTCGACCTCCGCCTCGCCGGCGCCGCCGTACTGATGCGGGTAGCTCGCCCAGGACTCCTCCCGCACCGCCCCGGCCAGGTCGGCCTCCATCAGCAGGGTCAGCTCCACCGCCGCCCGGTCGATCCGCTTGCCCAACGTGGGATCGCCCCAGTCCTCCGGGCCGGCGAACACCGAGGTGGGTGCGGTCAGCGCCCGGAGGAAGGCGAACAGCGAGCGCAGTTGCTCGTCCACCACCAGGGCATGTCGCGAGGTGCCGGCGGTGGCCGCCAGCACGGTCGGCTTGGCGATCAGCAGATCGTTGTCGAGCACCTGGAAGAAGGAGGTGAGCAGTCCGCTCGGACCGGCCTTGTAGACCGGCGTGCTGACCACCAGCCCGTCGGCGGCGGCCAGCAC
>JAEXCA010000187.1 GCA_023393755.1 Actinomycetes bacterium
GAGGACACCGGCGAGGCCGAGGACGAGTCGATCGACGTCGTGGTGCGCGTCCGGGAGCCGCGCCGGCGGGGAGGCTCCGCCAGCGACGAGGTGACCGGCATCGAGGGCTCCACCCGGATGGAGGCCAAGAAGCAGCGCCGCCGCGAAGGCCGCGCCGCCGGACGCCGCCGCACCCCGATCCTGTCGGAGTCGGAGTTCCTGGCCCGCCGGGAGTCGGTGGACCGGGTGATGCTGATCCGCCAGGCCGAGGAGTACAGCCAGATCGGCGTGCTCGAGGACGGCATCCTGGTCGAGCACTACGTCGACCGGCCGTCGGCCACCTCGATGATCGGCAACATCTACCTCGGCCGGGTGCAGAACGTGCTGCCCAGCATGGAGGCGGCCTTCATCGACATCGGCCGCGGCCGCAACGCCGTGCTCTACGCCGGCGAGGTGGACTGGGCCTCCTTCGGGGTCACCGGCCAGGACAAGAAGGTCGAGCGGGTCTTCAAGTCCGGCCAGTCGGTGCTGGTGCAGGTCACCAAGGATCCGGTCGGCGCCAAGGGTGCCCGGCTGACCTCCCACATCTCCATCCCGGGTCGCTACATCGTGTACTCGCCGGGCGGTCAGCTCTCGGGTATCTCCCGCAAGCTGCCGGAGCCGGAACGCAAGCGGCTCAAGGGCATCCTGGACGAGCTGATCGGCCCGGACGCGTCGGTGATCGTCCGGACGGCCGCCGAGGGCGCGTCCGAGGACGAGTTGGTGCGCGACGTCAACCGGCTGAAGGCGCAGTGGGAGGTCATCGAGAAGAAGACCGGCGGGTCCGCGCCGTCCCTGCTCTACGGGGAGCCGGACCTGACCGTCCGGATCGTCCGCGACCTGTTCACCGAGGACTTCCGCGCCCTGATCATCGACGGCAACGGTGGTCCGGACGATGCCTGGGACACCGTCGAGGCCTACGTCAAGCACGTCGCGCCGCACCTTGAGGAGCGGCTGCAGCGCTGGGATCGCGGGGCCAGCGGCGACATCTTCGACGCCCACCGGGTGCACGAGCAGGTCGCCAAGGCGCTGGAGCGCAAGGTGTTCCTGCCCTCCGGCGGCTCGCTGATCATCGACCGCACCGAGGCGATGACCGTGGTCGACGTCAACACCGGACGGTTCACCGGCACCTCGGGCAACCTCGAGGCCACCGTCACCTCCAACAACCTGGAGGCGGCGGAGGAGATCGTCCGCCAGCTCCGGCTGCGGGACATCGGCGGCATCATCGTGATCGACTTCATCGACATGGTGCTGCCCAACAACCGCGAACTGCTGCTCCGTCGGCTGGTGGAGTGCCTGGGCCGCGATCGCACCCGCCACCAGGTGGCCGAGGTCACCTCGCTGGGTCTGGTGCAGATGACCCGGAAGAAGATCGGCACCGGCCTGGCCGAGGCGTTCACCGTCCCCTGCGAGACCTGCAAGGGCCGCGGCTACCACACCCACGACGTGCCGGTGGCCACTCAGGCGCCGGCCGACGGCGGGGAGCGGGAGGGCGGCCGCCGTGGCCGCGGCGGGTCCTCGTCCAGCCGTGCGAACAGCCGCAACCGCAAGCCCGGGGTGGCGCCGGAGTTGGCCGCCGTGGTCGCGGCCACCCTGGCCCACCCGGTCACCCCCGTGCTGGCCAGGTCGGCCGAGGAGCCCGCGCCGGAACCGTCCGAGGCGGCTGAGCTGCCGACGGTGGAGCCGGTCGAGCCGATCGAGACGGACCGGGAGCCGGCGGTGCCCGAGACCGCCGACGTCGTGGTCGAGCAGACCGTGCTGGCGGTGGAGCCTGCCGTTCCCGAACTGGCCGCCGAGCCGCTCGCCGACCAGCCGGAGTTGGTCGCCGCCGAACCTGCCGGTCAGGAGTAGCCGCCGACCGGCAGGTCGCGACAGCGATCAGTAGCCGCGCGAGGCGTCCGCGGTGGCGGCCTGGCCGGCGAGGGCCGCGAGGTACTCGGCGGTGGTGATCGGCTTGGAGAACATCGGGTAGTCGTACTTGATCGCGTTGGCGTGCTCGTCCAGCGAGGTGGCGCCGACCGCGTCGGTCAGGGTGTAGACCTCGAAGCCCTTCTCGTAGGAGGAGCGCATGGTCGACTCGACGCAGCAGTTGGTCAGGAAGCCGGCCAGCACCACGGTGGTGATGCCCTTGCTGCGCAGGATGAAGTCGAGGTTGGTGGAGCCGAAGGCGTCCAGGCCGCGCTTGCCCTCCAGCACGATGTCGCCGTCGCCCGGGGCCACGTCCTCGACGATCTCGCAGCCCCAGGTGCCCTTCACGAAGGAGTTGGAGTCGACCACGCCCTTGAGGATGCCGTAGGGGTGCGCGCTGATCTCGTAGTAGCCGGGCTGGAACGAGATCGGGCTGTGGACGATGGTGACGCCGGCCGCCCGGGAGGCCTCCAGCGCCTGCTTGGCGTTGGGCAGGGTGCCGGTGGCGTCCATCACTTCCGAGACTGCGCCGTGCAGCGTCCCACCCTCGCTGGTGAAGTCGTTCTGGAACTCGATCAGGACGAGTGCGGTGGTCGCCGGATTCATCGCCATTCCTTTCTGGAACCTACCCTCCGGGCCCGTTCCCGGCGGGTGCGGGCTGGGTCGGCCGCCAACGCTGGCTGCCGACGTTCTCATTCTGGGCCTGCTCGGCTCCCGCCACAAGGCCGCCTTCCCATTGACCGCCACCCTTACCGTCGAGCGCCACACCCCAGGCACAAGCGCTCGACGCGAAGGGAAGCGGTCGATGGGCAGGGCGAGTGGAGTCCGCTAGAGATCTTTGCGGGTGTAGACCCGGACGGACGTCGCGACTGATCCGGCCAGGGCGAGCAGGACGATCAGCAGGCCAGCCAGCGGCCACCCCGGACCGAGCTGAGCGACCGAGGCGATCGCGCCGGCACCGCCAGGAGAAGCCGGCATCATCAGCAGGGCGACCGAGGCGATCACCAGCGCGATCGCCAGCCAGGTCACGAACCGGGCCCGCAGGTAGCCGAGGGCGAAGAAGAACGGGAACTGCACCGCGATCAGCAGCCCGGCGACGGCGAGGCTGGCGGCCAGAAAGATCAGCGAGTCCACCGGCGCCCAGATCTGCTGTCGGACGAGCGCGGCCACCGCATCGAACCCAAAGCCGATCAGGCCGAGCCCGACCAGAATCCCCGCGCCCACCGCGTAGCGGGCGATCACCACCTGGCGACGGGAGATCGGCAGGGTGGCGTAGAGGGTCTCCAGGCGGGCGTTCTCGGTGATGGAGAAGCCGTAGGACCCGGTCAGCACACCCATCGTCACCATGATCGGCACGAAGCTGTCCTGCATGAAGCCGAGCAGCACGCCCATCACCGGCAGCAGGACGAACTGTCGGGAGTAGGGCCGCAGCGTCCACACCTCCAGGGCCAACTGGGCGGGCAGGCGGTTCATGCTGCGTCCTTCCGGGAGAGGTGGATGACCAGTTCGTCGAGGGACGGTGGCGTGGCCTCGACGCCGCTACCGAAGGGCGTCAGGTCATCGATCGATACCAGCCCTTCGAAGCCGTGGGGATGGACGCGCAGTCCGCGGGTCACCCGGCGGGCATCGTCGGTCAGGTCGGCAGGCCCGCCGCGAACGATCGCGTACCGGGCCAGCAGATCGTCCTTCGGCTCGGCGTGCAGGATGCGTCCGTCATTGATGATCGCCACCTGATCAGCCACCCGTTCCAGATCGGTGGTGATGTGGGTGGAGAACAGCACCGCGTGGCGCTCGTCCAGCATGTACTCCTGCAGCAGCCCGAGCAGGTCATCGCGCGCCAGTGGGTCCAAACCGGAGGTGGGCTCGTCCAGCACCAACAGCCGGGTGTCGCGGGAGAGTGCTACCGCCAACTGCAGCTTCATGCCCATGCCGCGGGAGAGCTCCTTGACCTTCCGGTCGCTCGGGACGCCGAACCGGGTGCACAGCTCGGCGAACTGCGCGCGCTCCCAGCTGGCGTAGAAGGTGCCTACGATGCGACCCACCTGCGCGACCGTCCAGTCGCCGACGTAGGCGGGGGAGTCCAGCACGATGCCGATCTCCTCGCTCGGCGTGCCTGCCGGATGGCCGAGCACTGTCACCTCGCCGGCGTCTGGGTGCAGCATGCCGAGTAGGCACTTGATGGTGGAGGTCTTGCCGGCGCCGTTCGGGCCGACGAAGCCGGTGATCAGGCCCGTGGGGACGGTCAGGCAGACGTCCTGCAACTGGAAGTCGCCCAGCCGCTTGTGCAGATGGATCGCCTCGGCGGCTGCGGTCGAGACGGGGGTGGTGATCACTGGTCCTCCGCGGGATGGTTCGGTTCGCTGGACAACCCGGCGTCCATCGCGCTGGTGAGCAGGGCGGTGAGTTGATCGCGTTCGATGCCGGCCAGGCGAGCTCGTCCGACGGCTTCGGCGAAGTCCTGCTCGATCGTGGCCAGCGCCTGCTCGCGGACCAGGTCGGGGTTCACCGAGCCGACAAAGGCTCCTTTGCCGGGGACGCTCACCACGAAGCCGTCCCGCGCCAGGTCGTTGTAGGCGCGGGTGGTGGTGATGACGCTGACCCGTAGGTCGCGGGCGAGTTGCCGGATGGACGGCAGCGGCTCGCCCTCACCGACCTCGCCGGTGAGGATCGCCTGCTTCACCTGCTGCACGATCTGCTCGTAGATCGGCAGCGGGGAAGTGTTCGACACGATGATTCGCATACCGTCGTCCTTACTGTCTATATGCACTATAGACAGTTGAAGGCCATGAAACAACCGCAACTTGTTCGACCGCGCAGCCACGCCGCATATGCCGAGGGCGGAGGTGGCGGATTGCGGCAACCGCACATCGGCGCCGCTTTTCGGAGCATTTCGAGCCTTCAAAAGCGGTGCGGATGCGCAGCGTAGGACGAACACCGCCATCGCGCCGCCATATGCGGTGTCGATGCGCGCTGACGCCCTGGCTCAGTCAGGGATGCGGGCGACGTCCTCCAGCCAGAGCGCTGCCGAGGTGTCGGACGGCATCCGCCAGTCACCGCGCGGTGACAGCGAACCGCCGCGGACCACCTTGGGGCCGTTCGGCAGCGCGGAGCGCTTGAACTGGGCGAAGCCGAAGAAACGCTGGCAGAACACCTGCAGCCACTTCTTGATGGTGGCTAGGTCGTAGCCCACCCGCTCGTCGTCGGGGAAGCCGGCCGGCCACTCGCCGGCGGCGGCGTTCGACCAGCTGTGCATGGCCAGGAAGGCCACCTTGGACGGCTTGGCGCCGTGCCGCAGCACGTGGAACAGGGTGAAGTCCTGCAGCGCGTACGGGCCGATGGTCGCCTGGGTGGACTGCGGGCTGTTGCCGTCGGTGATCGGAATGAGCTCCGGGGTGATCTCGGTGTCCAGGACGGCCTGCAGCGTCCGTCCCACCGCCTCGTCGAACTGGCCGGAGGCGATCACCCAGCGGATCAGGTGCTGCATCAGGGTCTTCGGCACCCCGCCGTTGACGTTGTAGTGCGACATCTGGTCGCCCACCCCGTAGGTGCACCAGCCCAGGGCCAGCTCGGAGAGGTCGCCGGTGCCCAGCACGATGCCGCCGCGCTGGTTGGCCAGCCGGAACAGGTAGTCGGTGCGTAACCCGGCCTGCACGTTCTCGAAAGTAACGTCGTAGACCGGCTCGCCGTCGGCGAAGGGGTGGTCGAGGTCGTCCAGCAGTTGCCGGGCGGCCGGCCTGATGTCGAGTTCGGCGAAGGTCACCCCGAGCGCGTTGGCCAGCGCTGTGGCATTGCTCTTGGTGTGGTCAGAGGTGGCGAAGCCGGGCATGGTGAAGGCCAGAATGTCGGTGCGCGGCCGGTTCATCCGGTCCATCGCCTTGGCCGCGACGATCAGCGCGTGGGTGGAGTCCAGGCCGCCGGAGATGCCGATCACGATCTTCGGCTGGCCGATCGCCTTCAGCCGCTGCTCCAGTGCGCTGACCTGAATGTTGTAGGCCTCGTAGCAGTCCTGGGCGAGCCGGGCCGGATCGGCCGGAACGAACGGGAACCGGGGGAGTGGACGCCGCAGGCCCAGGTCGCCGCTCGGTACGCCGAGCTCGAACTCCACCCAGCGGTAGCCGTCCGTCCGCTCGGCGTGGACCCGCCGGTTGTCGTCGAAGGTGCCCTGCCGCAGCCGGTCCATCGCCAGCGTCCCGAGATCGAGATCGGCGATGGACGCCCGCGGCCCCATCGGGAACCGCTCGGACTCGGCCAGCAGGGCACCCGCCTCGTAGATCATGGTCTGGCCGTCCCAGGCCAGGTCGGTGGAGGACTCGCCCTCGCCCGCGGCGGCGTAGACGTAGCCGGTGAGATAGCGGGACGAGTTGCCGCTGCACAGCTGCTTGCGCTCCTCGGCCTTGGCCACCGTGATCGGCGAACCGGAGAGGTTGGCGATCACCGTGGCGCCGGCCAGCGCGGCCTCCGCGGCCGGCGGGATCGGCACCCACATGTCCTCGCAGATCTCGACGTTGAGCACGAAGTCGGGCAGGTCGAGGGCGGCGAACAGCAGGTCAGCCCCGAACGGCGCCAGCCGTCCGGCCACCACGATCTCGCCGGTGACGTCCGTCCCGGCGGCGATCTGCCGGGCCTCGTAGAACTCCCGGTAGGTCGGCAGGTACGACTTCGGCACCACGCCCAGGATCTCGCCGCGGTGCAGCACCACCGCGCAGTTGTAGATCCGGTTCATACCTCGTAGCGGCGCGCCAACCACGATCACTGCGCCGACGTCCTTGCTGGCGTCGGCCAGCCAGCCCAGCGCTTCGTCCGTGGCGTCCAGCACCAGATCCTGCATCAGCAGATCGTCGATCGAGTAACCGGTCAGGCACAGCTCGGGGAAGACCGCCAGCACCGCACCCTGCTCGGCTACCTCGCGGGCCTGGCCGAGCACCGCCTCGGCATTGCGCTGCGGCTGCACCAGGGTGACCGGCAGCGTGCAGGCCGCCACCCGAGCGAACCCGTGGCTGTACAGGTTGAAGAAGTCCATCGACCCTCCTCGAAGCGATGCCCCAAGCATCCCACGCCGGACGCTACTGCCAGGGATCCACCAGGTGGATGCCGCAGCCGTCGAAGTCGCGGGTGTTGCGGGTGGCGAGGGCCAGTTCGTGGGTGCGGCAGATCGCAGCGATCATGGCGTCGATGGTCGGCCGTGGGCGTCCTGGCTGGCTGGTGAGTTCGGCATAGACCTCAGCCTCAGACCGTCCGAACGGCAACACTCCGCCAAGTGACTTCACCAAGGCGCTCAGGCTGGCTGCGATCCGCTCCCGTCGTTGCCCCGATGGCAGCAGCTGGACGCCTCGCTGCAGCTCCGCCCAGCACGGGGCGGGCAGGAAAACTTCCGGGGATGTGAGGCTCCGGCTCCAGGCCAGCACCCGGTCGGCGCAATCCGGCTTGGCCAACTCGGAGACGACGTTGGTATCGAGGGCCACCCGCATCAGAAGCTCACCCGCGGCGGCTCATGGGTGCGTTCGGGCAGTTCCAGCTCGACCGGTTCGTCGCGCATCGCGGCGTGGAACTCCACCAGCGCATTGGGGAAGGCGAGATCCACGGCGACCTGCTCGGTCAGGATCTGCCGGGCTTCCTCCTCCATGGAGTGTCCGTGGCGACGGGCGCGTCGTTTCAGTGCGGCGCGCACCTCGTCGTCCAACCCTCGAACTGTGATCGTCGCCATCTGCTAGCACCTCCGGAAGAAATGCTAGCAGTAGGCAGTCGGTTTGACCCTGCCGTCGCCCGGAACGTATTCTTGATCCTCGGTGCTCGCTGTGCTGGTTTGACGGCGCCGACACCTTCGGTGGTCTGTTGAACACCGACATGACGTATCAGGTTCGTTGAGAGTGGGTCAGTCGTGTACGCGATCGTGCGCAGTGGCGGACGCCAGCACAAGGTTGCTGTCGGGGACGTGCTGGAGGTCGACAAGGTCGAAGCCGAGGTCGGCTCCTCGATCGATCTCGTCCCCCTGCTGGTGGTCGACGGTGACGCTGTCACCTCCGACGCGAAGAAGCTGGCCAAGGTCAAGGTGAGCGCCGAGGTGCTGGCCGAGACCAAGGGTCCGAAGATCCGGATCATCAAGTACAAGAACAAGACCGGCTACAAGAAGCGCCAGGGGCACCGCCAGCGGTACACCCAGGTCAAGGTCACCGGGATCAAGTGAGGGGCTGACAGATGGCACACAAGAAGGGCGCATCGTCCTCCCGCAACGGTCGTGACTCCAATGCCCAGCGGCTCGGCGTGAAGCGGTTCGGCGGCGAGCAGGTCAACGCCGGCGAGATCATCGTCCGCCAGCGCGGCACCCACTTCCACCCCGGTGAGGGCGTCGGACGCGGTGGCGACGACACCCTGTTCGCGCTCCGCGCCGGCAAGGTCGAGTTCGGCACCCGCCGCGGCCGCCGCGTGGTGAACATCGCGGTCGCCGAGTAACTCCGGAACCAACGCGAGGGCCGTCCCGTCAGGGGCGGCCCTTCGTCGTCCGCCCGCTAGGAGCCGGACGCTCCGGTGCGCGGCTGGCGACGGCGCGGGCCCAGGGCGAACATCACCTGGATCGGCAACCGGTCGGGATCATCGGGGTTGCCGCGGGCGGCCGCGGTGGAGCGATCGCGCCACCGGTTGACCACCTCGGTCAGTTCCTCGCCGAGTTGCCTGGCCTCGTCCTCGGTGAGCAGCGACACCCCCGCGGTCAGCCGGTAGTGCCCCGACTCCGTGGCCGCTGCCTTGGTCATCGCCTCCCGCAGCCAGTCCACGATCGGGTCGACCACGGCGGTCGCGCCCGCCAGCTTGCGCTGGATCTCGTAGCTTTCGGCCACCGGCTTCCAGACCCGGTCGCGCCGATCCCGGGCGTGCTCGGGTGCCTCCACGATCAACCCCGCCTTCGCCAGGGTGCGCAGATGGAAGCTGATCGCGTTGGCCGGCTGGTCGAGCGCCGCGGCCAGGTCGGCGGCGCGGCCGTACTCCCGCAGGCCGAGTTCCTCCAGGATCTGCTGCCGGATCGGGTGGGCGATCGCGCGCAGCGTGACCGCGTTGTCGATCACGAAGGTGTCGAGCTTGCCCGTCGGGTGGTCCGGCGCGTCCTGGATGGGGGAGTCGGGCATAGCGGGAAGCCTAGCAGGAATCCCGCAAGAGACAATGCGCAAAGACTATTGCGCAAATAGTGGTGCGCAACCTACTGTTGCTGCATGACCACCGATGACCTGACCACGGACGACCGGACGCCCTCGCGGTGGGGCCGGCTCTACGAGTACCTCTTCGGCGCCACCGGGAGCCGGGTGGAGCTCACCCGCGCGGTGGGCGAGTCCCTGCGTGCTCCCTACCTGCGCTGAGCTGCGCCGTGGGGGAGAGCGATCAGAGCGCGCCGGCCACGGCGGCGGACGCCGGCGAAGCCGCCGTCCCGGCACAACCGGCGCCGCTGTGGCGCAACCGCTCGTACACCCTGTTGCAGAGCGGCAAGACCGCCCATGTGGTGGGGGTGGGAGTGGGTTCCTTCGCGGTACCGCTGCTGGCCTTCCAGGTGACCGGGTCGGTGGTTCAGGCCGGGCTGATCGCCGGGATCGGCGAGGTCGGCGCGCTGCTCGGCACCCTGCCCGGCGGGGTGGTGGCCGACCGCTTCGACCGGCGGCGGATCATCCTGCTCGCCTCCACCCTGGGCGCGCTGCTGTGGCTCGGACTGGCGGCTCTGTGGTGGACGGGGTTGCTCACCGGCTGGCACCTGGCCGCCGCCCTGTTCGGCTCCTCGATCGCCGCGGTGTTCTCCAACCCGGCCGAGTCCGGCGCGATCCGCGCGGTGGTTCCCACCGAGCAGTTGGGGACGGCGATGGCCGTGGTGCAGGGACGGCACGCGGTGGCCTCGCTGATCTCCGGGCCGCTGGGCGGCTTCCTGTACGGGGTGGGGCACGCCTGGCCGCTGCTGGCCAGTGCGACCGGGCACCTGGCGATGAGCGGGGCGGCCGGCCTGGTCCGGGAGCCGCTGAACGGCGACCTGGCGGCGGCCCGCGCGGTGCATCCGCTGAAGGCGCTGTGGCAGGGCGTGCTGTTCATCTGGGGCGTCCGGTTCTTCCGGATGGCGCTGGGGCTGTTCATCGCGGTCAACGTCGGTTTCGGCGGTCTGACCGTGGTGATCAACCTCGAACTGATCCAGACCGGGACCGACCCGCTGCTGATCGGGATGATCGATCTGGCGGCGGGCGCGGTGATGGTGCTCGGCGCCCTGCTGGCGCCGCAGCTGCTGAAGCGACTGCCGCTCGGCGCGATCATCGTCGCCGGGCTCGGCCTGGCCGCCGTCGCCACCATCGCGATGGCGCTGCTGCACAGCTACCTGGGCTACCTGGTGCTGCTCGCCCTCGCCGTGGCCCTGATCCCGGCTGTGAACGCCGGGCTGGGCGGCTACACCCTGGCGATCACCCCGGCCGCGTTGCAGGGGAGGGCGAGCTCGGTGCTGGGGCTGGCCGGTTTCGTGGCGGCCCCGATCGCCCCGGTGCTGGGCGCGGCCTTGCTTGCCGGGATCGGTGTGGTGCCGGCGCTGTGGGCCTTCGGGCTGGTCATCGCGGCGATCACCGGCCTGCTGGCCTGTCTTCCCTCGCTGCGCCGGATCGGTCTGCCCGACACCTGGAGCCGGGACGCGGTGGCCTGGCCCGCCTGATCGGGTGCGGCCAGGCATGCCCCTTCGTCAGGCTCAGGGACCGCCCATCGTCAAGCTCGGGGAGCGTGCCGGGATAGGATCGAGGGGTTCGGTGCTGAGGAGTTCGTCATGGCCATTCCTTCCTTCGTCGACCGGGCGACCCTGCGGGTCGCGGCCGGTAACGGCGGGCATGGCTGCGCCTCCGTCCACCGGGAGAAGTTCAAGCCACTGGGCGGCCCGGACGGCGGCAACGGGGGCGACGGCGGATCGGTGATCCTACGGGTCGATCCGAGCCTCACCACCCTGGTGGAGTACCACCGCCAGTCCCAGCGCAAGGCCCCCAACGGCCAGCCCGGCAAGGGTGACTTCAACAACGGCGCGGACGGTGACGACGTCGTCCTGGCGGTGCCGGACGGCACCGTAGTGAGCGACGCCGACACCGGCGAGGTGCTGGCCGACCTGCTCGGCCCGGGGGCCGAGGTGGTGGTCGCCGCCGGCGGACGGGGCGGACTGGGCAATGCCGCGCTGGCGTCCTCCGCCCGGAAGGCGCCCGGCTTCGCCCTGCTGGGCGAGGAGGGCGAGAGCCGCACCATCGTCCTGGAACTCAAGGTGGTGGCGGACGTCGGGCTGGTCGGCTTCCCCAGCGCCGGCAAGTCCTCGCTGATCGCCGCCATCTCCCGCGCCCGGCCGAAGATCGCCGACTACCCGTTCACCACCCTGGTGCCGAACCTGGGCGTGGTGGTGCGCGGCGAGATCACGTACACCGTGGCCGACGTGCCCGGCCTGATCGAGGGAGCCAGCCTGGGTCGCGGCCTGGGCCACGACTTCCTGCGGCACATCGAGCGGTGCTGGGCGATCGTCCACGTGATCGACTGCGCCACCTACGAACCCGGCCGGGATCCGATCAGCGACCTGGACGTGATCGAGGCCGAACTGGCCGCCCACGGTGGGCTGGAGGATCGGCCGAGGCTGGTCGCACTGAACAAGATCGACGTACCGGACGGCGCCGAACTCGCCGAACTGGTCACCCCCGACCTGATCGCCCGCGGGTTGGAGGTCTACCAGGTGTCGGCCAAGTCCGGGGACGGGCTGAACGCGCTCACCTACGCGCTGGCCGAACTGGTCGCCGCCCGGCGGGCCGCCGCCCCGCCGCCCAAGCCGGCGCCGATCGTGCTGCGTCCGGCCCCGGTGGCCGGCGGACCGGAGTTCACCATCGCCAAGCAGGGCGACGGCGAGGGCGGATTCGTCTGGCGGGTGCGCGGCACCAAGCCCGAGCGCTGGGTGCGGCAGACCGACTTCAACAACCCCGAGGCGGTGGGCTACCTGGCCGACCGGTTCGCCCGGCTGGGCATCGAGGAGGAACTGCTCGCCCTCGGCGCGGTGGCCGGCGACGCGGTGGCGATCGGCGCGGAGAACCCGGTGGTCTTCGACTTCGCGCCGCAGATCGAGATCGGTGCCGAGATCCTGGCCCGCCGCGGCGAGGACCAGCGGCTGACCGCCCCCCGTCCGGCGGTCGCGCGCCGTCGCGAGCGGGATGCCGCCTACCACGCCGAACGCGAGGCGGAGAAGCTGACCCGACTGGCTGCCGAAGGGTTCGAGGACGACGACGATGAATGAGGGGTTGCGTCCGGAACTCACTGGAGCGCACCGCGTGGTGGTCAAGGTTGGATCCTCCTCGCTGACCGACCGCAGCGGTGCGCTGGATCCGGTCCGGCTGGAGGCGCTGGTCGAGGCCCTGGTCGGGTTGCGCGAGCGAGGCAAGGACGTGGTGCTGGTCTCCTCCGGCGCGATGGCGTCGGGTATGCGTCCGCTGCGGCTGAAGCACCGGCCGCGCGATCTGGCGAGCAAGCAGGCCGCCGCCGCGGTGGGGCAGAGCCTGCTGGTCGGCCACTACGGGACGCTGTTCGCCCGGCACGGGCTGACCGTGGGTCAGGTGCTGCTCACCGTCGAGGACGTCGCCCGGCGCGACCACTACCGCAACGCGCTGCGCACCTTCACCCGGCTGCTCGAACTCGGCGTGGTGCCGATCGTGAACGAGAACGACACCGTGGCCACCCACGAGATCCGGTTCGGCGACAACGACCGGCTGGCCGCGCTGGTCGCCCACCTGGTGGGTGCCGACGCCCTCGTCCTGCTCTCGGACGTGGACGCGCTCTACACCGCCCACCCGTCCGACCCGGCGGCCGAGCGGATCACCGAGGTGACCGACGTCGACGACCTGGTGGTCGACACCTCGGGCCGGGGCGCGGAGGTGGGCACCGGTGGCATGGAGACCAAGCTGCAGGCCGCCCGGATCGCCACCTCGTCCGGCATCCCGGTGGTGCTGGCGGCGGCCTCGGACGTCGCGCCGGCGCTCGCCGGCGAGCCGGTCGGCACGCTGTTCCACCCCACCGGCAAGCGGCGGGCCCGCCGGCTGATGTGGCTGGCCTACGCCTCCGAGTCCCAGGGCGAGCTGGTGCTGGACGCCGGCGCCGTCCGCGCCGTCGCCGAGCGGAAGGCCTCGCTGCTGCCCGCCGGGATCGTCGCCGTGCGGGGCAGCTTCACCGCCGGCGACCCCGTCCGGCTGGTCGCCGAGGACGGCTCGGTGATCGCCCGCGGCCTGGTCAACTACGACGCCGCCGAACTGCCGGCGATGATCGGCCGCAGCACCCGCGACCTGGCCGCCGAACTCGGGCCGAGCTTCGACCGCGAGGTCGTCCACCGCGACGATCTGGTGCTCAAGCGCCGGCGGAAGCCGGCCACCCCATGACCACGATCGTGGGCTGGCTGGCAGCGCTGACCGCCATCACCCTCGGCGCCCCGCAGGTGGTCAGGCTGATCCGGACCCGGAGCACCGCCGGGCTGTCGATCATCGCGTGGCAGGCCAGCCTGGCGATCAGCATCGCCTGGACGGTGCACGGCGTCCTGATCGACGCGCTCAACATGATCGTGCCGAACGCGTTCGCTGCCTTCCCGGCCACCGGCGTGCTGATGCTGGTGATGCGCGAGAGGCGGCTGAACCCGATCCGGCTGTTCGCGCCGTCGGCGGTGATCGCCGCGGTGATGATCGCCACGGACCTGGTCTTCGGCTCGGCCGGCTTCGGCGTGGTCGCGGTGGTGGTGGCCGCGACCGCCAATGCCGGCCAGGGCCTCGAACTGGTGCGCTCGCCGTCCATCGCCGGGGTTTCCCCCGGCTTCCTGATGCTCCAGCTGGCCAACCAGGCGGTGTGGCTGGTCTGGGCCCTGCTGGTCGACGATCCCGGAACCCTGATCACCTCGATCTGCACCGGCCTGATCGCCCTGTTCAACGTGGTGTGGTGGGCATTGCGCCGGTCCGGCCTGCGGCCGATGTTCGTCCGGTCCTCGGCCGCTCCGGTCAGCTCCGGCGAGGATGCCCAGGTATCCTCAGCGTCGTGACTGACCTCGAGCTGGCTTCCCGGGCGTTCCTCGATCAGGCCGCCAGGGCCAAACGGGCCGCCCGCACCCTGGCCACCCTGAACCGCGCCGCCAAGGACGCGGCGCTGCACGCCATGGCCGACGCGCTGCTCGCCGCCACCGACCAGGTGCTGGGCGCCAACGCGCTCGACGTGGCAGCCGCGCGCGGGGCCGGCACGTCCGAGGCGATGATCGACCGGCTCTCGCTCACCCCCGCCCGGGTCGAAGGCATGGCCGACGGGCTGCGGGCACTCGCCGCCCTGGCCGACCCGGTGGGCGACGTGGTGCGCGGCTGGACGAACCCCAACGGGGTGCGGGTCCGTCAGCTCCGGGTGCCGCTCGGCGTGGTCGGCATCATCTACGAGGCCCGGCCGAACGTCACTGCCGACGCCGCCGGCATCTGCCTGAAGTCGGGCAATGCCGCGCTGCTGCGCGGTTCCTCCTCGACGCTGAACTCGAACCGGGCGGTGACCGCCGCGCTGCACGCCGGGCTGACCGCCGCGGGATTGCCGGCCGACGCCGTCCAGTTGGTGGAGGGCGGCCGGGAGATCACCGAGCAGATGATGGCCGCCCGCGGGTACCTGGACGTGCTGATCCCGCGCGGCGGTGCCGGGCTGATCAACGCGGTGGTGAACGGCTCCAAGGTGCCGGTGATCGAGACCGGGACGGGGAACTGCCACATCTTCGTCGACGCCACCGGCGACGCCGAGATGGCGATCGACATCCTGCGCAACGCCAAGACCCAGCGGCCCAGCGTCTGCAATGCCGCCGAGACCCTGCTGGTGCACGCCGACATCGCCGACACCTTCCTGCCGAAGGCGCTGGCCGCGATGAAGGACGCCGGGGTGACCGTCCACGGCACCCCGGAGGTGGCCGGCTACGACCCCGACGTGGTGCCGGCCGGGCCGGAGGAGTTCGACGGCGAGTACCTCTCGCTCGACCTGGCGGCCAAGGTGGTCGGCTCGCTGGACGAGGCGATCGACCACATCCGGCAGCACACCACCGGCCACTCCGAGACCATCGTCACCGAGGACCGCCGGGCCGCCGAGCGGTTCACCGCCGAGGTGGACGCCGCCGCGGTGCTGGTGAACGCCTCCAGCCGGTTCGTGGACGGCGGCGAGTTCGGCTTCGGCGCCGAGATCGGGATCTCCACCCAGAAGCTGCACGCCCGCGGCCCGATGGGGCTGGCCGAGATGACCTCGACCAAGTACGTGGTGGAGGGCGACGGGCAGACCCGCGGCTGACCACGCCGTGGCGAGCCGGTCGCGGTGCGTCGCCGGCGTCCCGTATCATCGCGCGCATGCAGATCGACGTGACCACCCCCGTGATCGTTGGGGTGATCTTCTTCCTGGCCCTGGCGGCCGGGCTCGGCTTCGTCCGTCAGGTGGGCCACTTCCGGCCGCACAGCAAGTCGGATGAGTGAAACCCCGCTCGCGCTGCCGGAGCACGGCACCCGGCGGCTGCGACTGGGAGTGATGGGCGGCACCTTCGACCCGATCCACCACGGCCACCTGGTGGCCGCCAGCGAGGTGCAGGCCCGGTTCCACCTCGACGAGGTGGTGTTCGTCCCCACCGGCGAGCCCTGGCAGAAGGCCGGACGCAGGGTCTCCCAGCCGGAGGACCGCTACCTGATGACCACCATCGCGACCGCCTCGAACCCGCGGTTCTCGGTGAGCCGGGTGGACATCGCGAGGTCCGGCCCGACCTACACCGTCGACACCCTGAGCGACATCCGCGAGCAGCGCGGTGACGACTGGGATCTGTACTTCATCACCGGGGCGGACGCGCTCAGCCAGATCCTCACCTGGCGTGGCGCCGACCAGCTGTTCGACCTCGCGCACTTCGTCGGGGTCTCCCGGCCGGGGGTTCCGTTGGGGGAGAGCGACATCCGGCACCTGCCCAGCGACAAGGTGAGCCTGCTGGAGATCCCGGCGCTGGCGATCTCGTCCACCGCCTGCCGCGAACGGGTCGCCGCCGGGCTGCCGCTGTGGTACCTGGTGCCGGACGGTATCGTGCAGTACATCGCCAAGCGCGGCCTCTACCTCGACCAAGGAGTTTCATGACGGCAACCGACCACGCCATCGAGATCGCCCGGCTGGCCGCGACGGCCGCGCTGGACAAGCTGGCGAAGGACCCGGTCGCGTTCGACGTCTCCGAAAGGTTGGCGATCACCGACGTCTTCCTGATCGTCACCGCGTCCAATGAGCGCCAGGTCGGAGCCGTGGTCGACGGCATCGAGGAAGAACTGCTGAAGCACGACATCAGGACCGTCCGCCGCGAGGGCGACCGGGAGAACCGCTGGGTGCTGATGGACTACCTGGACACGGTCGTGCACGTCCAGCACGCCGAGGAGCGGGCGCTGTACGCGCTGGAACGGCTGTGGAAGGACTGCCCGGCGATCGACCTGGAACTGCCGGACCCGCAGGCATGACGGCCGGCCGCGTCCTGCTGCTGCGGCACGGCACCACCGACTGGAACAACGACGGGCGGTTCCAGGGACACGCCGATGTCCCGCTGAACGCCGAGGGCCTGGCGCTGGCCGAGCGGACGGCGCTGGTGCTGGCGGACCAGCGTCCCGGCCGGGTGATCAGCTCGGACCTCGCCCGGGCCCGGCAGACCGCCGCGCCGGTGGCCGCTGCGCTGGGACTGGCCGTGGAGATCGACCCCCGGCTGCGGGAGGTGGACGTCGGCTCCTGGGCCGGCCTGGACATGGCCACCGTCGGCGACCTGGTTCCCGACTTCTGGTCGGCGCTGCGCGAGGGACGCGACTTCCGCCGGTCACCGGAGGGCGAGACCGCCACCGAATCGGGGGAGCGGGCCGCCGCCGCGCTGCTGGAGCACGCAGCTCAGGCGTCGCCCGAGGAGGTCCTGCTCGCGGTCGGCCACGGACTCTCGTTGCGGATCGCCGCCCTGCTGCTGATGGGCCTGGACTACTCCCACGCCCGGCTGTTCGGCGGGCTCGCCAACTGCGGTTGGATCGACCTGGAGCCCGGGGAGGACTTCTGGCGGCTGCGCGGCTACAACCGGCTGGCGGTCAGTTGAACCGCAGGTGGGTGTACTCCACCGCCTTGACCGTCAGCTTCGCCTTGCGCGACGTGTAGAGCCGGATCTGGCCGTCGTCGCCGACCGGCACCTTCAGCTTGATCGTCTTGGTTCCCCTGGGCAGCTTCACCTTGACGCTTGACTTCAGCGTCGAGCCCTTCGCCCCGGCGTACAGGTAGCCCTTGCCGGGGCCCTTGGTGACCTTCACCGACAGCGTGACGGTCTGCAGCATGGAGAGCTGGTCGGCCGGCACCGCGACGCCCATCACCTGGGGGTAGGTGCGCTTCTTGGCCTTGTAGGTGGCCTTCTTGGCGATCGTCACCGCCTTGGGCAGTGCCGTCCGCACCGTCCTGGGCTTCGGGTTGATGTCGATCTGGCCGGCCAGCAGGGCGGTCCGGGTGGCGTCCGGGGTGTCGGTGCTGAGATGCCGGATGGCGGAGCCGAAGTGGATCGAGTAGGCGAGCATCTCGTCGCCCCGGATGTCCCAGGCGACCGGAACCATGCCCTTGGCGCGGATCGTCTCCATCAGGTTCACCGGCGTGTTGACGATCTTGACGCCGTAGCCGGTGGCGCCGAGCTTGGCGGCCAGCGTGACCCGGCTGAACCTCATCGGCTTGTTGTCCAGCGCGATCACCCGCAGGTTCGGGGCCAGCGCACGGATCACCGGCAGCGCGCTCACCCAGCGGAAGCTGATGATCCCGGTCCGGTCGACCAGGCCGTACTGGGTCAGCAGTTCCACCGCCCGCTGGGCGTACAGGCGCTCACCGGAGGCCGGCTGGCCGGGGTAGGTCTTCACGTCCAGCTGGATCGAGATCGGCGAGGACGCGACGATCGCGGCGAACTCGTCGAAGGTCGGGATCGGCACCGTGTAGCCCCCGCTGAGATCCAGGCACCGGACCTCGCGGACCTGCTCCAGGGTCATCAGGTGGATCTGCTGCCCGGCATGGGCGCCGCAGCGGGCGGGAAGCGTGTCGTAGTGCGTCAGCACGCCGTAGCCGTCCAGGGTGAACAGCAGGTCGGTCTCGATCGCGTCGAAGCCCTGGTCCACGCTGTACTGGAACGCCTCCAGCGAGTTCTCCGGCCGCTCCAGCGCGCCGCCGCGGTGCGCGGTGACCCCGAAGATCACCCCGTCGGCGTTGCGGATCGGCAGACCGTCCGAGCCGAGTGTCTCCGCGGACGCCGGCGCGGCGCCCGCCCCCGCCAGCAGCGAGAGAGCGAGGACGGTCGCGGCTCCGATCACACGGAACCTGGCGGTCAGGGGTGGCATGGGATTCCTCCTGCGGCACTCAACACGGACTCCCAGTGAACCACGCCCGGCCGTCGAACGGGCCATTCCCGGCCCGGACGGGCGGGTCAGACCACGGCTCGCAGGCGGGCCGGACCGCGACCCCGGCCGGATTTCCCTCCCGGGCACAGGATGACTACAATCAGAACCCGTCGCTAAGACGCGGGGCTATGGCGCAGTTGGTAGCGCGCTTCCATGGCATGGAAGAGGCCACGGGTTCGAATCCCGTTAGCTCCACCGAACTCTCCGGAACTGTGCCCGCCATTCGGCGGGCCTTTTCGTTCTGAAGTGTCTTGTGGGGGTCGAACCCCCACACCCCCAGCCGGGGGACAACCCCCGGACCCCCGGTGTGGTCGGGCTGCAGGGGTCGATCAGCCTCCATCAGGGTCCACCACGTGTCCTACGGGAACATGCTCGGCTCAGCGATAGAGGTCGGCGCGGAAACGGTAGGCGTCGCCGCGGTAGTGGTTCACCCCGGCGAGAACGGGGCGGCCGTCGGCGGTGTAGGCGATCTCGCTGCCGACCAGCACCGGGTAGCCGGTCGGCACCCGCAGCAACGTGGCGAGCTCACCGCCGGCGGTCTCGGCATGCACGGTGTAGGCGGAACGGTGGACCCGGATGTCGCACAGGGTTTCGAGGCGCTCGTAGAGCGACTGGTCGGCCAGGTCGACGGCCGCCAGCGGCGCGGCCTTCTCCAGGGGCAGCACGGTGTGGTCGACGCAGATCACCTGGCCGTCCATCGCCCTCAGCCGCCGGAGGTCGAGCACTTCGGCCCCCGGCGGCATCCGGAGCTGGTCCGCCTCGTCGAAGGTGGCCGGGCGGACCACCTGGTCGAGGATCTGGGCGGTCGGCCTGAGCCCGCGACCGCGGGCCATCTCGGTGAACGAGACGAGGACCGACGGCGGTTCGCTGACGACCTGCCCGGTGACGAACCAGCCCCGTTGGGCGGAACGCTCGACCTTTCCCTCGGCCTCGAGACGGGCGAGCGCGTGGCGAAGGGTGACCCGGCTGATCCCGAGCCTCGTCGCCAGGTCCCGCTCGCCCGGCAGGCGTGAGGCAGGCGGATACTCGCCCCGGCTGATGGACTGCAGCAGCCTGTTGTAGGAGTCCTCCACGACCTGTGCCATGACGCAACCATACCGCAGAACTGGTATAGCTGGTTCAAGGACGGTGGGCGTGTCAGCGTGGCAGTTTCTCTACCATGGTGGGCGGTTCCGTTCGGCGTGAGGCAGTGTGACGCGGCGAGCTTGGAGGACGCAGGGGAGGGCGCTGGGGTTCCTGCTTCCAGATCGCGCCAGACCACTAGAACCAAACTGGTCCGAGTGGTATATGCTGGTGACCGTAGCGCATCGAATCCGGCGCACAGGATCGCCAAGCACGAAGGAGTCACGGCGTGAACCGCTCTATCTGGAGGGCCCTCGCCCTCACTTCTGCCGCAGCCCTCACTGCGAGTCTCGCGGCATGTACTCCGGGGGGCAACCAGCCCGCGACCACGGCGCCCCCGGCCTCCCCGGGGACCTCCTCGGCGCCCGCTGAGGATTTCGACCCCGCCACCGCCGGCGAGGTCACGCTGAAGCTGTGGGACTGGTGGGGCATGACCGAGGGCGAATGGATCGACTCGATGGTCCAGCAGTTCCAGGACAAGTACCCCAACGTCACCATCGAACGGACCCAGGTCGACTGGGGACAGCTGACCTCGACGCTGAACCTGAAGATCACCGAACCCGACGGGCCTGACATCGCCACCGCGAACAACGGTTGGCAGTCGCTGGGAACGCTGGCCAAGGCGGGGTCGATCGTGAACCTCGATCAGTACGCCTCCCGCTACGGCTGGGACACGCTGATCCCCTCCACGATCGCGCAGCAGAACCAGTTCACCACCGACGGCAAGACGATCGGCTCGGGCTCGCTGTTCGGCACCCCGGTGGCGCGCGTCCAGCCGATCGGCATCTACTACAACGTCGAGAAGCTGAACGCCCTCGGCATCACCCCGCCGACCACCCTGGACGAGTTCAACGCCGCCCTCCAGAAGGCGAAGGACGCCGGCGAGATCCCGCTGGCCTACAACTCGCTGGACGGGGCGACCGCCCCCCTGCTGGGCCTCCAGGCGGTCTTCGGCAGCGCGGCCGCGATCAACTCCTACGTGTGGGACGATCCGAACGTGAAGGCCGCCGACACCGGGATGACGCAGGCCGCCCAGATGGTCAAGGAGTGGCACGACAAGGGGTACTTCACCCCCAGTCACGAAGGTATCGACTACCAGACCGCGGTGGCGAACTTCACCGCCGGCAAGGGTGTCTTCCGGGTCGAGTACCAGGGCTCGCTGGGGCTGGGGCCGCAGGATCAGGCGAAGTACGGCTACATCCAGCTGTCCAATGTGAACGGCGGGACGGTGGGCGTCGGTTCGTCGCCGGCCTCGGTGGTGATCTCGTCCAACTGCGAGCACCCGGACGTGGCGGCCGCCTTCCTCGACTTCCTGATGAGCAGGGAAGCCGCCCAGGCGTCGGTCGACAAGGGCTTCGTGCCGCTGCTGCACGAGGACGTGACCATCCCGGAGGACAAGCCGCTGTTCAAGATGGAGGTCACCGAGATCGCCAAGATCGGCGCCGACGACGGCTACGTGCCGTACTTCGACTGGTCGTCGCCGACCATGCTGGACACCGTGAGCCAGCAGCTGCAGATGCTGTACGCCGGCAAGGCGACCCCGGATGACCTGGTGGCGGCGATCGACGCCGACCGGGACGCCTTCCTCGCCCAGCAGTGATCGACCAGCCAGCCGCGGCGGGCCGGCCGGCCC
>JAEXCA010000190.1 GCA_023393755.1 Actinomycetes bacterium
CCTCCCCCCCGGGGGCGGGGGGGGTGGATCACTGGCGCCCACCCCGCCGCCCCGCGCCCTCGTCGGGGGCCAGCCTGGCAGGCGCGAGGGTCAGACCGGGACGTCCGGGCGGCCTGGGCGGTGGCCCTTTCCGATAGTTTCGGGAATATGCTGCCGGTGTGTCGAACGAGCAGAACTCCCGGGTGACCCTGGCCGAGGTGGCGTCCGAGGCCGGAGTTTCCCTCGGAACCATTTCGAAGGTGCTGAACGGCCGGCCGGACGTTGCCGCCGCCACCCGGGAACGGGTGGAGGCGCTGCTGGCCGCGCGTGGCTACGAACGCCGGGTGGGCCCGAACGGGTCGCGTGCCGAGCTCATCGAACTGGTCTTCCACGAGCTTCAGGACGTCTGGTCGATGGAGATCATCGCCGGTGTGGAGGCCGTGGCCCGGCAGCACGGGCTGTCGGTGGTGCTGACCACCAGCGGCACCCGTCACGCCCCCGACCCGGAATGGGTGGAGGGCGCGATGCGCCGCCGGCCGGTGGGCATCGTCCTGGTCTTCTCCGACCTGGCACCGAAGTACCGCACGCAGCTCGCTGCCCGCTCGATCCCGTTCGTGATCATCGACCCGGCCGGCGATCCGTCCCCGGAGGTGGCCTCGGTGGGCTCGGCGAACTGGTCGGGCGGTCTGCAGGCCACCCGGCACCTGATCGAACTCGGCCACCGGCGGATCGCCGCGATCACCGGGCCGGACGACATGATGTGCTCGTTGGCCAGGCTGGACGGCTACCGCTCGGCGATGAACGCCGCGGGTCTGTCGATCGATCCCGCCTGGATCCGGTACGGCGACTTCCACGTCGAGGGTGGCCGGGCCCGGGCGAGGGAGCTGCTGATGCTGCCGCAGCCGCCGACCGCGATCTTCGCCGGCAGCGACCTGCAGGCACTCGGCGTCTTCGAGGCCGCCCGCAGCCTGGGCATCCGGATCCCCGAGGAGCTCTCGGTGGTCGGCTACGACGACATCAAGCTCGCCCAGTGGGTCAGCCCGCGGCTGACCACCGTCCACCAGCCCCTCGGCCGGATGGGCGCGGAGGCCGCCCGGATCGTGATCGAGATGGCCGGGCGCACGCCGTCCACCACCCCTCGGATCGACCTGGCGACCAATCTGGTCGTCCGGGAGAGCACCTCGCCGCCGCTGCGCTGAGCGCGCGGAATCCCGCTCGTTGACAGATCGACCTCCAGATCGCTCCTGAGGGCCTGATCCGGGCCCGATTCAGCAATCCAGAGGCCGATTTGTCAGATCCACTCCCGGGAGAGGCGAGGTCACCCCGACCACCGCGTGTAGGACGCGGGTGTGGTCGACCTGGCGGACCGGGCCGGTCAGTTCCACCGGCAGCACGGCCACGAGATCGGAGCTGGAGCGGCCGAAGCCGAGATCGATCCGGCCGGGCTCGACGATCCGCCGGCCGGCGGCGCCGGTGAAGCTGGTCAGGTCGGGGTGCACTTCGAAGCTCACCGTCGCCGTCCCGCCGGCCTCCAGGGTCACCCGGGCGAAGCCGAGCAGCCGCTGCACCGGCCGGACCACGCTGGCGAACGGGTCGTGCAGATAGAGCTGCACCACCTCGGTGCCGGAACGCTCGCCGGTGTTGGTCACCCGAACCGACACGGTCACCGGCTGGTCGGTGGCGACCTGCTCGGCGGAGGCGGTGGCGTCCGTCCAGGTGAAGCTGGTGTAGCCCAGCCCGTGGCCGAAGCTGTGGGCGGGGGTCGGGTCGATGTTCGAGACGCCGCTGCGGCGGGCCAGCGGCGCGGCCAGGTAGGTGGCGGGTTGCCCGCCGGGATCGGCCGGCATCGAGACCGGAAGCCGGCCACTGGGGTTCACCCGGCCGCTCAGCACGCCGGCGATCGCCCCCGTCCCCTCCTCGCCGACGAAGAACGCGGCCAGCACGGCCGCGGCCCGGGCACCGGCCTCGCCCAGCGCGTAGGGACGTCCGGCGAGCAGCGTCACCACCACCGGGGTGCCGGTCGCCACCACCGCCTCGAGCAGCTGCTGCTGTGCCCCGGGCAGGGAGAGGTCGGCGGCGTCGCAGCCCTCGCCCGAGGTGCCGCGGCCGAACAGCCCGGCGCGGTCGCCCAGCGCCAGCACCACGACATCGGCTGCCGACGCGGCGGCCCGGGCGGCGGAGAAGTCGGTCTCGCCGCCGTCCACCGAGGTGCCCACCACGTGCTCGATCTCAGTGCCGGGGAACTCGGCGGCCAGAGCGTCCAGCAGGGTGGGAAGCTCCAGCCCGATCGGCACCTCGGGATGCCGCACCCCGACGTGGGAGGGGAACGAGTAGCAGCCCAGCACCGCGTACGGGTCCGCCGCGTTCGGGCCGATCAGCGCGATCCGGCGGGGGGCCTTCGGGGGGAGGGGACCAGCAGGAACCGTCCCCGGTGGCCCCGGAACCGTCCCCGGTGGCCCCGGAACCGTCCCCGGTGGCCCCGGAACCGTCCCCGGTGGTCCCGGGATCAACGGCAGGACGCCGTTGTTGTGAACCAGGACGACCGCCTGCTCGGCGATCCGGCGGGCCAGCTCCCGGTTGGCGGGGGGGTCGAGCACCACGCTGCCGCGCAGCGCGTCCAGGTCGTCCAGGTCGGCCCCCGCCAGCGCGGGTGGGACGGGGGAGTAGCCGGCGTCCAGCATGCCGAACCCGGCCTTCTGGCGCAGCACCCGTCGCAACGCCCGGTCGAGCAGCTCCTCGTCGATGCGGCCGGCCTCGACCGCCGCCGCCAGGGCGCCGTTGAAGCACTTGGCCGAAGGCAGCTCGACGTCGATGCCTGCCCGGAGCGCCAGCTCCCCCGCGGTGACGAAGTCCTCGGCGACGGCGTGCAGGGTGTGCAGGAAGCCGATCGCGAAGTAGTCGGAGACGACCGTCCCGTCGAAGCCCCAGGTGTCCCGCAACAGGCCGGTGAGCAGGGCCGCGTCCGCCGCCACC
This sequence comes from Actinomycetes bacterium, assembly GCA_023393755.1. GTDB lineage: Bacteria > Actinomycetota > Actinomycetes > Propionibacteriales > Propionibacteriaceae > Propionicimonas. The sequence continues at coordinate 2,953 of JAEXCA010000190.1, forward strand.
GCGACCCCGTCCACGTCGGTGTAGGAGTTCATCACCGACCGGACGCCGCTCTCCCGCAGCGCCATCTCGAACGGGATGGCGAGCACGTCGGCGAACTCGCGCGTGCCGACCGAGACCGGGGCCAGGTTCCGGCCGGCCTTGGAGCCGGAGTAGCCGATGAAGTGCTTCAGGGTGGCGATCACCCCGGCCGATTCGACGCCGCGGACGTACGCCGAGGCCACCCGTCCGACCAGGTAGGGATCCTCGCCGATGGTCTCCTCCACCCGGCCCCAGCGCAGGTCGCGGACCACGTCCAGCACCGGCGCCAGGCCCTGGTGGATGCCCAGGGACGCCATGTCGGCCCCGATCCGGGCACCCAGCTCCTCGATCAGGTCGGGGTTGAAGGTCGCCCCCCAGCTGAGCGGGACGGGGTAGGCGGTCGCCTGCCACGCCGCGAAGCCGGCCAGGCACTCCTCGTGGGCGATCGCCGGCAGCCCGAGCCGGCTCTCGGCCATGATCCGCCGCTGGGTGCGCAGCAGCGAGACCGCGCCGACCGCCGGATCCACCGGGGCGGTGCCGAACGGACGGGTGAGCTGGCCCAGCCCGCGGGGCAGCATCGCGGCCAGGTCGATCGGGTCTGACATCTCGTTCTGGTTGGGCGCGACGTCCTCGCCGTCCGCCGAGGCGCCCACCCACAGTCCGTACAGCTGGGCGACCTTCTCGGGCACGGTCAGCTCGGCGATCAGCGCCTCGACCCGCTGCTCGATCGGCAGCGAGGTGTCGTGCCACGGCCGGGTGGCTGGTGATTCGGACACGGGTTATCCCTTCACGGCTCCGGTCAGGCCACCGACGATGCGCTTCTCGGCGGCAATGAAGAACAGCAGGGCCGGCAGCATCGACAGTGAGGTGTAGGCCAGGACGGCTCCGGTGTCCTGGGAGTACTGGGTGGCGAACTGGGTGACGCCCAGCGGCAGCGTCCACAGGTTCTGCGGCATCCCGCCGGCCGCCATGATCAGCAGCGGCAGCAGGTAGGCGTTCCAGGAGCCGATGAACGCCAGCACCCCGACGGTGATCAGGCCGGGCATCGACAGCGGCAGCATGATCCGCCAGAAGAAGCCGATCCGGCTCGCCCCGTCGATCGCCGCGGCCTCCTCCAACTCATCCGGGATCGCCCGCAGGAAGGGCACCAGGATGATGATCGTGGTGGGCAGCGCGAAGGCGACCTGGGGGATGATCACGCCGGCGAAGCTGCCGTGCAGCCCGAGGCTGCGGATCAGCAGGTTCAGCGGCAGCGACGCCACCGTGAGCGGGAACATCAGCCCGGCGGCGAACAGGGTGTAGAGCGCCTGCCGGCCCCGGAAGTCGTACTTGGCGATCACGAAGGCCGCCATGATGCCCAGGACGCACACCCCGGCGGTGGTCAGCCCCGCCACCACGGTCGAGGAGAACAGCGAACCCCAGAACCGGTCGGAGGCGAGGACGGTGGCGAAGTTCTGGAAGAACCACGGGTTCGGCCAGCCGGCCGGGTCGGCGTTGATGTCGGCGTTGGAGCGGAAGCCGTTCAGCCAGACGTACAGCACCGGAACCACCGACACCACGACGATCAGGTAGGCGATCACGTAGATCAGCGGGGACGACCAGTTGATCCGGCGGGGGGCGATGGACGCGGTGAGTTCAGCCATCTCAGCGCACCCCCCGGGTGATCGCGCCGGCCAGGTCGCGGCGCATCGCCAGCCGCTGGTAGACCAGCGCGACGGTCAGCGAGATCAGGAACAGGATGACCGCGATCGCGCTGCCGTAGCCCGGCCGGGTCTGACCGTTGACGATCATGTACACCGCCATCGTGTTGGTGGCGTTCAGGGGACCGCCGCGGGTGGTCACCCACACCATGTCGAACAGCTGCAGCGAGCCGATCATCGACAGGAAGACCCAGATCCGGATGGTCGGGCCGAGCAGCGGCAGGGTGATGTACCACTGCGCCTTCCACCAGCCCGCGCCGTCGATCGCGGCGGCCTCGTGCAGTTCGTCGGGGACGCCCTGCAGGCCGGCCAGCATGATCAGGATGGCGAAGCCGAGGTACTTCCAGCTGATGATGCCGAACATGACCCAGAGCGCGATGTCGGGGTCGCCCAGCCAGGGACGGGTCCAGTCGTGCAGTCCGACCAGCTCCAGCAGGGCGTTGATGAAGCCGTTGGGGGAGAGCAGCAGCTTCCACGACAGGCCCGCGATCACCTCGGCCAGCACGTAGGGGACGAAGATCGCCGCCCGGATGAACGCCCGGCCCTTGAGCTTGCGGTTGAGCAGCATCGCGGCGGCGATCGCCAGCGGGCCCTGGATCAGGATGGAGGCGATCAGGATGGAGAAGTTGTTGCCGATCGCCTGCAGGAAGTCGGAGTCGGTGAACGCCTCGACGTAGTTGTCGAAGCCGATGAACCGCTCCAGCGGGGTCAGCCCGTTCCAGTTGAAGAAGCTGTACACCGCCGCCAGCACGCCCGGCAGGATGACGAAGGTGAGGAAGACGACCAGCGCCGGGCCGGCGAACAGGGCGATCTCCAGCCAGCTACGGACGTCCCTCGAACGGCGGGTCCGCTTGGCGGGGGCAGGGCCCGCGG